>SHVY01000013.1 GCA_009694045.1 Alphaproteobacteria bacterium
TGCTCGACCGCCTCACCCACCACGTCCATATCCTGGAGATGAACGGCGACAGCTATCGGCTCAAGCAGAGCAAGCGCCGACAGCGTGGTGCCAAAGCCGCAAAACCTGCCCAACCAACCCACCCGAGCCATGACCCAGAACGCAGGCAGACCCCCCGCGGGGCGCCGTCCATGCCATCAGCCGTGACGCACTCTTACTCCGGCACGCCGATGCATTTTTTACTCCGGCGTTGAGACACCACTATGGATCCCCCATAGTGGTTTGGTTCCCTCCCAAGGGAAACTCAGCTCGCCCGGCAAACCCGGGCGAGCTTTTTTTCTGCCCGGTGCGTGACTCTCGGTCGCGCTTGCCGTATTTTGTGGGCTCAGGTGTCATCTCGTCAATATCTGGTGCTCACATGAATTGGACCTCGGAAACCATCGAGACTCTCAAGACTCTCTGGCAGGCCGGTCATTCGGCCAGCGCGATCGCCGGAAAGCTGGGCGGTCTAAGCCGCAACGCCGTCATCGGCAAGGCCCATCGCCTGGGCCTGGCCGCCCGGCCATCGCCTATCAAACATCGCCCTGTGATCAGGGTCGAGCGTCTTTCGGGCAGGGGCTGTGTTTGGCCCCTGGGCGATCCGGGAGATGCAGATTTCCACTATTGCGGGGCGAAGGCCGAACCGAGCCGTCCCTACTGTGCCCCGCACTGCGCCATCGCCTACCGCAGGCGCGATCGCGACGCCGCCTAGTGCTTTGACTCCGACGGATCGTTCACGATCCGTCGGGCCAAACCCCTAGGAAGACTCTCACCTTGTGGCCCGCCCCAAACACGACGCTGAATCATGCGATTGTGTCGGACCAATAGTGCATGTTCCGAGCGGATTGAATCAGTCGGATGGCCCCCACCCCTCCCCCTCCCCTCGCGGGAGGAGAGGGGGAGGGGTGGTTCAATCCGAACGGAACGCGCTCTCAATTGTTTGTTTGGGGCGCGTTCCGGGCGGCGAACCGGCGCCCACTTCGCCTGAAAGCGCGCTGGATGTTTGGCTGCCTTCCGCTGCCATGCGGGGAAGTGACGGCCGCGGCCTGGTCAACGTGCCGCGCGACCGGGTGCGCATGCACGTGTGCTGGGGCAACTACGAGGGTCCCCACGACCGCGACGTGGACCTGAAGGAAATTCCGCCGAGGGGGGGCTCGCCTGGCCAGCGCACGGCTCTTTCACGCCGGGTGCTACGTCACCGCATAGCCATGTGATCGAGCGGAAGCTGCGTGCGATAGGTCACCTGCTTGAGGGCGAAGCTCGAGCGAATGCTCGCCACCCCCGGAACGCGCGTCAGGTG
Source organism: Alphaproteobacteria bacterium (assembly GCA_009694045.1). Taxonomy (GTDB): domain Bacteria; phylum Pseudomonadota; class Alphaproteobacteria; order SP197; family SP197; genus SHVY01. The sequence goes on from SHVY01000013.1 coordinate 1,319, forward strand.
GTCCATGAGAAACCGCTCGTACGCCTGGAGGTCGCTCACCACCACCCGGAGCAGATAGTCGGCGTCGCCCGTCATCAGGTAGCACTCCATGACCTCGGGGCGACGCTGCACCGCCTCCTCGAAAGTGCGCAATGCCTCTTCGACCTGACGGTCGAGGCTCACCTGGACGAAGACGCTCACGGGGAGCCCGACGACGACGGGATCGAGCAGCGTCACGAACCGGCGTATCACGCCCCGGTCGATCAGGTCCCGCATGCGGCGAAGGCAAGGCGACGGCGACAGGCCCACCTTGCGCGCCAGATCGACGTTGGCGATGCGGGCCTCGTCCTGGAGGTGATCGAGAATGCGCAGATCGATGGCATCCAGCGTCGGATTGGGCATGGAAAACCTTTCAAAACCGATAATTAGCTATAAAATTGCAAAATTATGCCTCCATGAGCGCCAAATCGCAATCCTGTTCGGCCCGTTCCCCGGTATCATGGTCGTGCCCGCCATGGATCGCCCGCGATGAACCTTGCGCCGCCGCCAACGGCCCCCCTTGCTCCCGCGCTGCGGGGCGACGATCGGCGCCGGATCCTTGGAGCCCTCGAGCGCAAGGTGCTGTGGCTCGCATGCTGGATGATCCATCACGCCAACCATGTTCGCCCCAAGCGCGACGGGCTCAAGGTGGGTGGGCATCAGGCAAGCTGTTCGTCGGTCGCGACGCTGATGACGGCGCTCTATTTCGACGTGCTGCGGCGGGAGGACCGGGTGGCGGTGAAACCGCATGCGAGCCCAATCTTCCACGCCATCCAATACCTGCTGGGCAACCAGTCGGTCGAGCAACTGCAGCGGTTTCGCGCCTTCGGCGGCGCCCAGTCCTATCCGTCCCGGACCAAGGACGGGGACGACGTCGACATCTCGACCGGGTCCGTCGGGCTGGGCGTCGGGTTCACGACCTTCGCATCGCTCGCCCAGGACTACCTGCGCCTGAAGCGATTGCTTCCCGGCGATCGGCCCCCGGGTCGGATGGTGGCGATCGCGGGCGATGCGGAGCTGGACGAGGGCAACGTGTTCGAGGCCCTGCTGGAGGGTTGGAAGCACGACGTCCGCAATCTCTGGTGGGTGATCGACTACAATCGCCAGAGCCTGGACAGCGTCGTCGCCGACCGGCTGTTCCTGCGCCTCGATCGCCTGTTCGAGATGATGGGTTGGCGCGTCGTCACCCTGAAATACGGCCGGCGGTTGGAAGCGGCCTTCACCAAGCCGGGGGGCGAGGCGCTGCGAAGCTGGATCGACGCCTGCCCCAACTCGCTCTATTCGGCCCTCACGTTCAAGGGCGGGGCGGCGTGGCGCGAGCACTTGCGGCGCGATCTGGGCGACACGGCCGGCATCAAGGGTCTGCTCGACGAGCATGACGACGCTGCGCTTGGCGACCTGATGACGAACCTCGCGGGCCACGATCTGGACAGCGTGTTGAGCGCGTTCCACGGGGCCGGCGGCGATGACACGCCGGTGTGCTTCATCGCCTACACGATCAAGGGATTCGGGCTGCCGTTCGCCGGCCACAAGGACAATCACGCCGGCCTGATGACACCCGAGCAGATGGCCGCGTTCCAGCGGACCATGGGGGTGGCACCCGGCGCAGAGTGGGATCGCTTCGCCGGCCTTGATGTCCGGGCGGAAGACCTGACCGCGTTCCTCGGCGACGGGGCCTTCGCGCCGGGACCAGCGCGCAACCACAAGGCGCCACGGATCGTCGTTCCGCACGAACTTCCCGTTCCCGCCGGCGAACGGATGGCGACGCAGGAGGCGTTCGGCCGCGTCCTCAACGCCATCGCCCGGGACAACGACGAACTCGCGGCGCGGATCGTCACCGCGTCCCCCGACGTGACGGTTTCGACCAACCTGGGGCCATGGGTCAACCGCCGCGCCATCTTCGATCAGCGCCGCCGCGACGACGTGTTCAGCGCCGAGAAGGTCGTCTCGGCCCAGAAATGGGTGATGACCCCGGAGGGCCAGCACCTGGAGCTCGGCATCGCCGAGAACAACCTGTTCCTGCTGCTTGCCGCGTTGGGTCTGTCCGGGCCGCTGTTCGGGACGCGGCTGCTGCCCATCGGCACCCTCTACGATCCCTTCATCGAGCGCGGGCTCGATGCCCTGAACTACGCCTGCTACATGGGCGCGCGGTTCATCCTGGTGGCCACCCCGTCGGGCGTTACCCTGGCGCCCGAAGGCGGCGCCCACCAATCGATCAAGACGCCCCTGATCGGCCTCGCCCAGGATGGCCTCACGTCGTACGAGCCGGCCTTCGTCGACGAGCTGGTGGCGATCCTCGGCTGGGCGTTCGAGCACATCCAGGCCGATGACGGCGGCGCCGTGTACCTGCGGCTGTCGACCCGACCCCTCGATCAGCCGAAGCGGACCCTCGACCCCGCCGCCACCCTTGCCGGCGGGCAATGGTTGGTTCCGCCCGCCCCGGGCGCCGAACTGGCGATCGTCGCCATGGGCGCCGTGCTGCCCGAGGCGATCGCGGCGCACCGGCTGATCGTCGAGGACGTGCCGGGCGCCGGTCTCCTCGGCGTCACCTCGGCCGACCGGCTGTACCGTGACTGGCGCGCGTCGCTGGCCGGCGGATCGGGCTGTCACATCGCGCGCCTGCTGGCACCCATGGCGGCGAACGGGGGACTGGTGACCGTGACCGACGGCCATCCGGCGACGCTCACCTGGCTCGGATCGGTCGCCCGCCACCGGGTTCATCCCCTGGGCGTCGACCACTTTGGACAGTCGGGCGACATCCCCGACCTGTACCGCGCCCATGGCCTGGACGCGGACGCGATCGTCGATGCCGCCGCCGAACTTCTCTTGCGCGCGTAAACTTGACGCGCGGCCGAGAGAGGCGCAGGATTTCCCGGTCCTCGAACGCCAGTCGCGTTCCCGGGCGTGGCGAACCAACAGAGGAGGTGCGACGCGCATGGACACTCCACCGGATCACCGGAGTGGGTCTCGCGGTTAGCGAGGCCCCGGCCCAAGGCCAGCGATCGCTAGTCCTGGCCAGGACGACAGTGGGTCGTCAGACAATCCAAGCAGCAGACCGTCGAGCGCCGGCATGGTTGGCCATCGCGCCGGTTCGAGATGGTAACGATCATGCTCTCATGAGCATCGAGGCCTAGAGCCTTAGCGAGCCCCGCACCTCCCAGAGGTCGGGGCTCAAGGCTTCATAAGTTCGCGCAACATGCGTTCGCGGTTGCGCAGGAAGGAGCCGGCGATGCGGACGTGCTCTGTCTCCTCGAAGGGGGTCGGAGTCAGACCGTCGTCGGAAACCACTTGGATCGTGGCGTTTGGATAGGCCATGATGATCGGCGCATGGGTCGCGATCAGGAACTGCGAGCCGTCGCGCACCAGCTCTTGGAGGCGCGACAGGAACGCAAGTTGTCGTGTCGCCGACAAGGCCGCCTCGGGCTCGTCGAGCACATAGAGGCCACGGCCGCCGAACCGCTTGGTGAGCAGGGCAAAGAACGCCTCGCCGTGGGACTGCTCATGCAGCGATCGACCACCATAGGAGTTGACGATAGGCGGCCCGCCGGGTCCTTGGTCCAGGTGCTCGATCTTGGTCGCGACGTTGAAGAAGCTTTCAGCGCGGAGGAAGTAGCCGTCTCGTGGTCGTACCAGGCCGCGCACGAGCCGGATGTATTCATGCAGCACCGAGTGGGAGGCCCGGGTGGCGAACGCTAAATTGCGGCTGCCGCCCTCGGGATTGAAGCCGGCGGCGACGGCGATCGCTTCGAGGAGCGTGGACTTCCCGGAGCCGTTCTCACCGACGAAATAGGTGACGGCCGGGTGCAGCTCCAGCTCCGTCAGCGTGCGGACCGCCGGCAGATTGAACGGGTACGTCTCGAACGAGGGAACCCGATCGCGTTCGAGCCGGACGCGGAGAAGAAAGTGCCGTGCGACAGCGTCGCGCATGCCGTGACGGGCGGCTACAGGCTCGGGCCGGGGTCGGCCAGGGCGTGCAGGGTCAGCTCCTTGACGATATAGGCGTAGGCATCGTCCACCGAGTCGGTGCGGAGGAAGAGCTTCAGGTCATCCTCGCTGATGGTGCCGTGGCGCACCAGAGCGGGAAAGTTCACCACCTCGTCCCAGAACGTGGTGCCGAACAGCACGATCGGCAGGCGTTTCTTCACCTTGAAGGTCTGGATCAGGGTGATGACCTCGAAGAACTCGTCCATGGTCCCGAAGCCGCCGGGCATGACGATGATCGCCTTGGCCAGGTAGAGAAACCAGAATTTGCGCATGAAGAAGTAGTGAAATTCGAACGCCAGGCTGCGGGTGACGTATGGGTTCGACGGCTCGATGTCCGGCAGCGAGATGCTGAGACCGACGTTGACGCCCTTGGCCTCGGAGGCGCCGCGGTTGGCGGCCTCCATCAAGCCCGGCCCGCCGCCGGTGCAGACGACGAAACGGCGCTGCTGCTCGCCCAGGTTCTTCGACCAGTCCGTGAGGCGGTGGGCGAGCTCGCGCGTCGCGTCGTAGTAGGCGGAGGCCGCGACCCGGCTGCGAGCCGCATCCACGTCTCCGTTCGCGGCCTCGGCGGCCGCCAGTTCCGCGGCCGCGGTCTCCGGGGACAGCGTCCGGGCGGAGCCGAAGAAGACGATGGTGTCCTGGACGTCCAGCTTCTGGAAGCGCCCCAGTGGCTCCAGGTACTCCGAGAGGATGCGCAACGCCCGGGCATCCTTGCCGTCGAGGAAGGACTCGTTGCGGTACGCCTTGACCGGTCGGTAGCGGCCGGTCTGCTTCGGCTTATCGTCAGCGCTCATGGGGCCTCAATACGGCGCGGCTGATGATGTGCCGTTGGATCTCGGATGTTCCGTCCCAGATACGCTCAACGCGGGCGTCGCGCCAGAACCGCGACATGGCGACGTCGCCCATCACGCCCATGCCCCCCATGATCTGCACGCCTTCGTCGGCGACCCGGCCCAGCATCTCGGTCGCCTTGAGCTTGGCCATGGCGGCGTCCTCCTGGGTCATGGTCCCCTGGTCCGCCTTCCACGCCGCCCGCATGGTCAGAAGATCGGCGGCGGCGCATTCCATCGCCATGTCAGCGAACTTGAACGAAATGCCTTGGAACCTGCTGATGGTCTGGCCGAACTGCTTGCGCGAGCCCGCCCATTCCGCCGCGAGCGTGAGGATCCGCTCGGCGCGGCCGACACAGTTGGCGGCCAGCACCAGGCGCTGGGCGCCGAGCCATTCGTTGGCGACGTTGAAGCCCTTGTGCAGCTCGCCGAGGATGTTTCCCCGGTGGACGCGGCAATCAGAGAATGCGAGCACGCACTGGTGAAACCCCCGATGGCTTACGGCATCGGGTTGCCGCGTGCAGGCGAACCCGGGCGTGCCCTTGTCGATCAGGAACGAGGTCACCAGCTTGCGCGGCCCCTTGGGAGTCTCGGCCGCGCCGGTGACGGCGAAGACGATGGCGAAATCCGCGAGGTCGGCGTGGCTGATGAAGTGCTTGGTGCCGTTGATGACGAAGTCGTCGCCGTCGGCCACGGCTCGGGTGGAGATGCCGAGGGCGTCGGAGCCGGCACCCGGCTCGGTGATCGCGAAGCAATCGATCCGTTCGCCCGTAACCGTGGGCAGCAGATAGCGTTCGCGCTGCGCGCCCTTGCACGCCATCAGGATCAGCGATGGCCGGGCCACCAGGTACTGCAACGCGAAGCTCGCGCGGCCGAGCTCCTTCTCGACCAGCATCATGGTGACGTTGTCGAGTCCGCCGCCGCCCACGTTCTCGGGAAAGTTCATGGCGTAGAGCCCCTGCTCGATCGCCCGGGCGCGGATGCGGTCCTTGAGCTCCGGCGCGATCTCGCCGGCGCGATCGACCGCATCCTCGTGCGGCAGCAGCTCGGCCGCGACGAACTTCCGCACGGAATCGAGGATTTGCTGTTGGTCGCCGGTGATGGCGAAGTCCATGGCCCCTCCCACGGCACGAGGCGCCATACATAGCCTCCGATTTCCATGGGCGCCACCGGTTCTGCTAGGGTTCGGCCATGGATATCGCCGACTATGTTCGCCACGACGGCCTGGGTCTCGCCGAGTTGGTGCGCAAGCGCGAGGTCTCGCCGCAAGAGCTGGTACGGACCGCGCGGCGTGCCATCGCGATCGCCAACCCCACGATCAACGCGGTGGTCGAGACCTACGACGACGCGCCGGACGGGCGGCCGCCGCGCAAGGGTCCGTTCCGCGGCGTCCCCTTCCTGATCAAGGACGTGGGCCAGCACTTCGGCGGCCGGCGCATGGAGAACGGCAGCCGGCTCTGCCGCGGGTTCACGGTCGCGGCGGACAGCAACTTCGCGCGGATGGTGACGGCAACGGGCGTGACCCTGGTCGGCCGCTCCAACACCCCGGAATTCTCGATGGCACTGAGCGCCGAGAACCTGTTGTACGGCGCCACGTCGAACCCGTGGAAGCTGGGCGCCTCGGCCAGCGGGTCGAGCGGCGGTGCGGCCGCGGCGGTCGCGGCGGGGATGGTACCGATCGCCCATGGCTCCGACATGGGGGGCTCGATTCGCGGACCCGCCGCGTGGTGCGGGACGATCGGGCTGTACCCGTCCCGCGGCCGCGTCTCCGCCGGTCCCCTGTACGCCGAGGGCGGCAATGGCATGTCCCAGGCGTTCGTCATGACCCGCACGATGCGCGACACCGCGGCGATGCTGGATGGCCTGTCGATCCCGCAACCGGGCGATCCCTTCGTGATCCGCCGGCCGCCGCGCCCCTTCGCCGCGTACACGACGATCCCGGCCAAGCCGCTTCGCATCGGCTGGTCGGCGGCGCCGCTGATGGATGCGCCGGTTGACCCCGAGATCGCCACCGTGGTGCGCCGGACGGCGGAGACCCTGGATGGCATGGGCCACCACGTCGAGGAGGCCGCGCCCGAGATCGACCTGCCGCTGATCGACCGCGCGTGCAAGGACGTATGGTACTTCGGCTTCGACCAGGTGCTCGACGACTGGGGGCGCCGGCTGGGGCGCGAGGTCGGCCCGGACACGGTCGAGCGCGCGACCCTCGCGTTCCACGCGTTCGCCAAGGGGCAATCGCCGGCGCGCTACTTCGCTGCGCTGGCCGACTGCAACACCGTGCGCCGAACCGTCGGCCGGTTCTTCACGACCCACGACGTGTGGTTGAGCCCCACCTGCGCCCAGGTGGCGGCGCCGTTCGGGACCTACGGCATGAACATCTCCGTTCCGCCGGAGGACTTCCTGGTCCACGAGCAGCGGCCCTGCCAGTTCATGATCGTCAACAACGTCACCGGCCAGCCGGCGATCTCCCTGCCGCTGGGGATGCATTCCAACGGCCTGCCGATCGGAGTCCAACTTGGCGCCCGCCCGGGCGAGGAGCACCTGCTGGTCCAGCTCGGCACCGCCCTGGAAGAGGCCATGCCATGGCGGCACCGCGTTCCGCCGCTGCATGTGACGAACCTCGGATAGGCCGGGTGCAACGCCTTCTCGTCTTGCAGTCACTGTGGGCGATGGAACGGCGCCGCCCGGACGGCCAGGAATGGTCGCTCGAGGAGAAGATCGCGATGATCGCCGACGCGGGCTTCGACGGCGCCAGCGTCGATTTCGGCGACGCGGCCTGCTCGCGCCGCGCCACGGCCTTGCTGCGGGAGCGCGGCCTGACCTGGCAGGTGGAGTGCTTCGTCGCGACGGTCGCGGGGCTGCGACCGATCGTCGAGCTGCACCGGGAGTTGGGCGGCACCCACATCAACCTGCTGCCGACGATCCGACCCTACACCCTCGACGAAGCCGTGCCCTTCGTCGAAGGCTGGCGGGACATGGCCAGGGCTGCCGGGGTCGACCTGCTGATCGAGACCCACCGCAACGTGCTGACCACCGACCTCATCTTCACGCTGCACCTGCTCGATCGCTTTCCCGATCTGCGGCTGGAGGCCGATCTTTCCCACTTCCTGGTGGGGCGCGAGTTCGGGTATCCGGTGAGCGACGAGAACCAAGCCCACGTCCACCGCATCCTCGACGCGAGCTGGGCGATCCAGGGGCGGGTCGGCAGCCGCGAGCAGATCCAGGTGCCGATCACCTTTCCGCACCTCGGGCACTGGCTGGACCTGTTCCTCGGTTGGTGGGAGTACGGAATCCGAAGCTGGCACCGCCGCGCGGGGCCCGATGCCACGCTGACCTTTCTGTGCGAGCTCGGACCCAAGGAGTACGCGATCACCGGCGCCGACGGCTACGAGCTGAGCGATCGCTGGCAGGAAGCCTTGATCCTGAAGGACCTGATCCGCGAGTTGTGGCGGCGGATCGCGGCCGAGGGGCGCTAGAGCACGTTCCGTTCATGGTGACCCGCCCCTCCCCTTACCCCTCCCGCAAGGGGAGGGGGAAAACAAGAACGTCCCCTCCCGCGAGGGGAGGGGAAAGATTCGAGTCGACCCGTGCGTCCCCCCTCCCCTTGCGGGAGGGGTAGGGGGAGGGGGCCGATCCGACCCAAGTCCACGTGGTCGGAACGTGCGCTAATCGGCGTTCAGGGCTTCGCGGACCAGGGCCTGGAACATCGCGGTGTGGCGCTCCTGCCGCGGCGACAGGCGGCCGGCGCGGTAGAACCCGGCGCGCAGGTTTCGCTGCACGGCCTGGCAGATGCCCAGATCCTCCTCGACGATGGACCGGGCCCAGGCGAAGGCATCGGCGCGCTGGTCCGCATCCAGCCCGTGGAACCACTGCCAGCTGGTCGAGCGCAAGTGCCCGACGCCGTCGGGCTCGATGCGCTCGGCCTTGAACGCCTGTTCCGAGATGGTCGCCTGGAAGCCGGGGAAGCGGTAGTACCACAGGCCCATTCGCCCGCGGATGCCGGCCCCATCAGCGCGGTATTCCATGTGGAACGCGATGCAGCGGCCTTCGTCGTAGGAGCGGATGTCGATCTTGTCGGGCACGACCGCGGCCGCTAGGCGGGGGTGCACGTGCGGCAGGTGGTAGCCCTCGCAGGTGTTGTCGCAATAGGTCTTCCAGTTGGCCGCGCCGCTCACCACGAAGCTGCCGTGGTACGTCATCGTCGCCGGGTCACGGTAGGCGGAGCAAAGGCCAGGGATCGCACCGAGCCACGTCGGCAGGTCGACGACGGTCGGTTGCGGGCAGACGAAGACGAGCCCCAGCCAGGTGTCGAGGCGCAACGGCAGCAGCCCGAAATCCGCGCGATCGAACGTCGGGTCGGCGCCGAAATTCGGGGCGAGTTGGAGCGCCCCGTCGGTGCCGTATGCCCAGCCGTGGTAGGGGCAGCGGATGATGTCGCACCGCCCTGCCCCATCGGCCATCAGCGCCGAGGCGCGGTGCCGGCAGACGTTGTGGAAGGCCCGGAGCGCACCGTCGCGCCCGCGCACGACCATGATCGGCCAACCGTTGATCCGCTCCGCCCGCCAGGCACCCGCCGCTTCGAGCCCCGCCGCGGGGCCGAAGAGGGACCAGTTGCGGGCGAAGATCCGCGACTGTTCGCGTTCGAGAATCGCCGGGTCGGTGTACCAATCGGCGGGCAGGGTCTCGGGCATCAATCAAGTCTTGGTCGGGCCGTGGGTCGGATAGGCGATCCTCTTGGCCGAGGAGGGCGACTTGTCGACGGGACAAACGGCGTAGAAGAACGTGCATTTGCCCTTGGTCAGGTAGGTCATGGGCAATCCCCGCGGAATCCAGATCGTATCGCCGGGGCCGCCGGTGTAGTCGCCTTGGCCCTTGACGCGGATCGTCATGCGGCCTTCGAGAACGAACAGGATCTCGTCGTAGGTGCAGGTCCAGGCGACGTCGGCGTCGTTGAAGACGCCGATGCCGCCGCCGAGTTCGGGACTGAACGATGCGTTGACCAGGCCGAGGACCGCATGGCCCTCCTTGGGCGCCAGGTCCAGATCCTCGCGCCGGAAAAGTTTCACTTCGGACATGCAGGGTTCTCCCGATTGTTCAAGCCACGCGACAAACCGCGACGATGCCGACGCCGGTGATGACCCGCCGATAGCCGGCGAGCGCATGATCGAGGTCGGCCTCGCCCGTGTCTACCCTCAGGGTTTGGTTGTGGAGCGCGGCGAGCTTCGCCTCGGTCGCGGTGACGACGATGTTCCCCAACCCGACCCGGCGGATGACATCGGGGCTCATCTGCTGGTTGCCGCGCCCCAGGATGAAGCCCTGGCCGCCGATGGGGGAGACCACGACCGTCGCCGAGGCCCCATCCGATAGAGCGCGTAGAATGGCCTGTTCGTTCGCATCCGCCGCGACCATCGCGCCATGGCGCACCAGGTCGACGCCAAGGAGCGTCTTGACGACCCCCAGGCGCTCCGCCACCGCCCGAACGGTGGTGCCGGGGCCGAGAAGCAGGAGCCGGTCCGGTTCCACTGCCTGAGCGATCGCCTCGGCGATGCTGGCGAGCGCCAGGCAATCGGAGCGACCGCCGCCGATCTTCACGCCCTGCACGACGTCCTCGGCATAAGGCGCCAGGAGATAGCCGTACAGACGCGCCGATACGCTGCCCACGCGGTAGGCGGCTTCGTCGATGTCCATGACTTCGACCGCGACCGTCGCCGCGCGTCCATGCAGGAAGCGGCCCGCCAGATCGCCCGCCGCCCTGGGCGTCGCCCCGAAGACGGCCGAGTGCATCTTCACGCCGGCCGGGACCCCGAGGACCGGCACCTCGCGTTCGATCGCGACCAGGACATCGCGCGCCGTCCCGTCGCCACCGGCGAACAACAGGAGGTCGATGCCCTGCCGCACCATGGCGCGGGCGAGGCGCACGGTGTCGTCCGCCGTGGTAACGCCGGCCGGCTCGCCGACAACGCGCGGCGAAAATCCAGCGGCGCGTGCCGCCGCCTCGCCCATCGCCCCGGCCGGCGCCAGGACCGTCACCTCGCGCGGCAGAGCCCGCAGGGCCAGGGCCATGCGTGCCCCAGCCATGGGGATCGCGCCCAAGGCGAGCGACCGCGCGGCGATCTCGGCCGTGTCGGTGCCCTTCAGTCCGACCCTGCCGCCCAGCCCCGCCAAGGGGTTGACGAGGATTCCGACCCGCACGGTGGGAGACGCTCAGTAGCCGCCGTGCTTGCGCGTCGCCCGGGGGCTGCGTGGGCCCGACCAAGCGGATCGTTTGCGCAGGTAGGCGCGGTAGGTGAAGGCCCAGGTCGCGGGATCGTGGGGGATCTCGCCGTCGATGCGGCCGATCGACGCGTTGTGCGGGGCCGACCTCACCCGCTCGGGCGTGGTTCGAGCCTCCTCGGCGATCGCCCGCAGGGCCGCGACCATCGCATCCATCTCCGCGATCGTGAGGGACTCCCCAGGCTCCAGCGTGAACGGCTGCGGCACCAGCATGGGAACGTGACTGGTCATGTAGTGCTGCACGCCGAAATCCACCAGACGATCCTCGATCTCGGCGCTGGCGACGCCCGTCTCCTGGAACAGCGGTTCCCAGCTATAGCGAACCTGCTCGAGTTTGGGATAGGTATTGGCGGGCCAGGGAATCGCCACGCCGGGAATCGCGCGGATCCGGTTCAGCATGTAGTTGTTGTTGAGCACGGCCGTCTCGGCGACGGCACGCAGGCCGTCGGCCCCCAGGCTCATGACCCAGGCGTAGGCCTTCAAGACCGTCTGCACGTTGCCGAGAAAGGCGCGGATCTTGTCGATCGCGTCGGGCCGATCGACGTCGAGGCCGTAGCGCTCGCCGTCGAACGTGACCACCGGCTTCGGCAGGAAGCGGCGCAACGGCTCGCGCACGCCCACCGCCGCGCAGCCCTGACCGACCGCGCCGTGGGGCGCCGAGAACGTCTTGTGCAGGTTGAACTGGCACAGATCGAAGCCGGCATCGCCGGCCCGCGCGATCCCCAGCAGCGGGTTGCCGTTGGCCTGGTCGTAGGCGCACAGCCCGCCGGCCCCGTGCACCAGATCGACGAACTCCCGGATGTGCGGGTTGTACTGGCCAGTGTCCTCGGGATTGGTGAGCATCATCCCCGCGGTCCGCTCCGACAAGGCGGCCTGCAAGGCGCCGACATCGGCGTACCCCATGGCGCCCGGCATCAGGGTGATCACCTTGAAGCCCGCGACCGCCGGGGTCGCGGCATCGGCCGGATGAGAGAACGCCGTGGTGATGATCTCGTTGCGCCGTGCCTGGTCGCCCCGCGCGGCGTGATACGCCCGGATGATGCAGGCGTTGGTGTAGATGCCCTGGGCGCCGCTGCCGGGCTGGAACGTGAACTCGTCCATGCCGGCGATCGCGCACATCATGCGGTTGAAGCGATAGAGAATCTCGAGCACGCCCTGGATCGTCTCCGGGTCCTGGAGGGGATGCACGTCGGCGAGGCGATGGTCGCGGGCGACGTGATCGTGGACCTTGGGGCTGTACTTCATGGTGCAGGTCCCCATCATGTCGGTGGTCACGTCGAAGCCCATGCACATCTGCGCGAGGCGGGTGAAATGCCGCACCACGCGGTGCTGGGTGACCTCGGGCAGGGCCGGCGGCGCGGCGCGGCGGAGCGCCTTCGGCAGCCGGGACAGGACATCGCCGGCGGCCTGCATGATCGCCGGGTCGGTCGCGGGCGGGATGATGCCGCGGGCACCCGCCTCGCTCAGCTCCTGGATCAGCGGCTCGTTCCAGCGGGCGGCGTGAAAGGCGGTCATCGTACGGCCTCCGCGAGCGCGGCCGTGAACCGGTCGATGTCCGCTCGGTCGTGAACCTCGGTGAAGCACACCATCATGCGCGCGGCGAGTTCGGGAAACTCCGTTCCCAGGTCGTGACCGCCCATGATCCCGACGCCGAGCAATCGCCGGTTGATCGCCGCGACCGTTTTCCCGGTCCCGGCCAGGTCGACGACGAATTCCTTGAAGACCACGCCGTTCTGCCCCGGAACCCGCACGCCCGGGATCGCCGCGATGCCCTTGGTCGCGTAGCGGGCGCGCGCCATGATCCCTTGCCCCAGCTCGACCATGCCCTTGGGACCCATCAGCGACAGGTACACGGCCGCGCCGATGCCCCACAGCCATTGGGTGGTGCCGTAGTAGTCGGTCGCCTCGTGGCGCTTGTCGTAGGACGTGCGCTCCTGGGTCGACCAGCCGAAACCGATCCCGCCGCCGGCCGCCGGCGACGGCGTGATCAGCATAGTCGGGTATTCGTGGACGAAACGCTCCTCGTCGCGGCTGGCGATGAATCCGGCGCAGCCGCCGCCGCCGTACATGCGAATGCCGAGGGGTTGCAGATCGCCGGTCACGATATCGGCGCCATAGTCCGCTGGGGCGGCGATGACGCCGAGGCTGATCGGATCGACCGCGACGACGACCAGCGCGCCGGCGGCATGGGCCAGGGCGGCGGCCTCGGGCGCGCCGGTCTCGACGCTGCCGAGATAGCCGGGGTTCTCGATGTAGACGGCGCCGATCGCGGACGACAGCTTGGCCCGCAGGTCGGCGAGATCGAGCAGGCCGGTATCCGGATCCTGGCGAACCGTGGTGATCGTCGCGGCCGGCTGGGTGAACCCGCGCAGTTGCGACAGCCTATCGGGGTGCATCAGCGCGGGCACCAGGATGCCGCGGCGGCCGGTGACGCGGCACGCCATGGCGATGGCGCTGCACGCCGCCGCGCCCGCGTCGTAGGTCGGCGGCGACACCACCTCCATGCCGACCAGTTCGCCCAGGAGACTCTGGAATTCGAACAGCGCCTGGTTCTTGCCGTGATCCGAATAAGGCCCCCCGGCATAGGCCGTCAGAAACTCGCCGCGCCCGACGATTTCGTCGCACAGGGCCGGAACGAAGTGCTGCCAGCAGCCGGCACCGCGCACGTTGAGGAGATCACGGCAACTCCGGTTGCGCGCGAGGATCCCTTCCAGATGGCGCCGCAGATCGTGTTCCCCGGGCAAGGGGGGCGGCAGGTCGAGCACGCCCTGGAGCCGCAGGTCAGCCGGGACCGACGCGTACAGCTCGTCGATGTCGCCGACCCCGATCGCGGCCAGCAACCGTCGCCGCGGCTCCGGTGCCGCGTTCGGAACATACGGATGGGTAAACCCCGCGCCCTTGGCCATCATCGCCCCCTCGCTTTCCGGCATGATAGGGCGAAGGCGGGCCGAGGGGAACGGATGTGTCCTTTCGCGACTACTCCGCCGCCGCCGGAATCGTATGCGTGCCGGCGATCGGCACGCCGACCGCACGGGCGGTGGCCAGGGTGATGGCGCGCAAATCCTCGGGTTCGAGGTTGTGCACGTCGGTCTTGCCCGTGCACCGCGCCATGATCGAGGCTTCGCTGGAGAGCGCCTTGAGGAACAACGCGCCACGTTCGGCACGCTCGGCGCTGGTGATGTCGCCGTAGAACTTGAATCCCGCCTTCTCGGTGTGCCCGCCGAGGGCGAACCCCATGGCCGCGCCGACCACGACCGCGTTGGCCCCGAGCGCGATGAGCTTGGCGATGTCGGTGCCGGAGCGGGCGCCGCCGAAGAACAGCAGCGCGGCGTCTTCCTCGCGGTTCATGCGGCGCATGATGGCGACGGCATCGCGGATGACCGAAAGATCCGGCATGCCCGCGAGTTCGGGCCAGGATCGCGACACGTCGCCGGACGCCTGAAGGACGAGCAGGTCGAACTTGCGGTCGAGCGCGAAGGGAATGGCGGCTTCCAGATCCTCGCCGCTGACCGCGAGGCCGATCGCCTGATCGGGACGGGCGCGCCGCGGCTCGAACGGTCTGAACCCATCGGGCTGGGCATGGACGACCATGGCGGCGGCGGCATCCGGCACCCCTTGGCCGACGACGACGACCTGAAGCCAGGGGACATCGGCCGCCGGTCGGCGCCGGCCGAGGTAGGCGACGCCCGCCGCCTTGATGGCGCCGCCGACCCCTTCAAGTACCTCGTCGGGCGCGTCGTCGAAGCCGGTCACGACCGCGGGAAGGTTCAGGTGGACCCCGCCCGGCAGATCGCAGCCCACGTTGCACGCATCGCGATAGGGATCGATCACCAGCCGCGACAGGTTGGCGGGAAGGAACACCAGGTCCTCGAGGGTCGCGAGGTAGTTCGGCCCGAACGGATCGTCGCGGCCGCGCAGGCGCTTGCGCATCATCGACCGCTGCGTGCGCGCGTCCCTGGGCTCGGTCCGCGCCATGACGAAGATATCCTCGCGGGTCCGCACCGTGTAGTCGGCGGTACCCGTCTCGGCGTCGCAGCGGTAGCAGCGAGCGGCCTCGGCCTTGGCCGACGCGGCATCGTAGGTCGATTCGATCTCGGGGAACGCAACCGGGTTGTGGCCCAATCCGTGGAACGCCTGATCGTGGCGCGGGTTGGTCTCCCAGTCGGGGTCCTGGGCGATGGGAACGTAGCGGGTGTGGAACGGCGTACGGTAGGGCAGCGGGTTCGCCTTCCCGTCCAGGAAAGCCTTCATGTAGTACGCCGCGCGGTGACCGTGACTCATGGCCATGACGATGGTCGAGCCGCCGAAGGCGCCGTCGCCGGCCGCGAACACCTTGGGGTCCGCCGTGCGCATGCCGTCGAAATCGGCCTTCACCCGCTCCCCCGCCATCATGCCGTGGCGGGCCAAGCCCTCGCATTCGGCCTTCTGGCCGACCGAGACGATCACCAACCCACCGGGAACGTCGTGCTCGCTGCCGGCCACGTTCTCGGGGCGACGGCGGCCATCGGCGTCGGGTTCGCCCAACCGGGTGGTGACGCAGCGCAGCCCGAAGTCGTTGCCCGTGGCGACCCCGACCGGCTGGATGTTGTAGATGATCTCGATGCCTTCCTTGATGGCGCCGTACAGCTCGTCCTTGCGGGCGGGGATCTCGCTGGGGCCGCGCCGGTACAGCACCTTGACGTTGCGGCAGCCGGGCAGGCGCATGGCCACCCGGCAGGCATCCATGGCGACATCGCCCCCGCCCACGACCAGCACCGTTTCCGGCATGATCGGCCGTTCGCCGGCGTTGACCCGGCGCAGGAACCCGACCCCATCCACCACGCGCGGGTCGTCCCCGCCGGGGATATCCATACCCTTGCCCCACCACGCGCCGATGGTCAGCAGCACGGCATCGTGCCGGGCCTTCAGCTCGTCGAGGGAGATGTCGCGCCCGAGCGCGCACCCGAGGTGCGGCGTGATTCCGGGGCAGCGATGCAGCATGCGATCCACGTCTTCGTCGATGATCCCGACCGGGAGGCGGAACGCCGGGATGCCCCAGGTCATCATCCCCCCGAGCTTGTCGGTCATCTCGTAGACGTGCACCACGAAGCCCGCTTCGGCCAGGCCTTGCGCGGCGGTGAGGCCCGCCGGGCCGGAGCCGACGATCGCGATCGTCTCGCGCCGGGTCACCGCGACCGGGTTCAACCGATGGGTCTTGCCCAGCTTGTCCATCACGTAGCGTTTGAGATTCCGGATGGCCACGGGACCATCGCTGTCGGTACGCCGGCAGGCGGGTTCGCAAGGCGCGTCGCACACCCGGCCGCAGATCGAGCTGAAGGGGTTCGTCGCGGTGATCGCCTCGAACGCCTCCTCGATCTTTCCTTCCCAGATGTAGGCGAGGTAGGACGGCGCGTCCGTGCCGATCGGGCAGGCGACCTGGCAGGGCGCCGGCACGAAGTGGCGATCGTTCACGTCGTCGGCATAGCCTTCGGGCGCCTGGCCCGGATCGATCCGGCGGGCGTCGTAGACGTTCGGCTGACTCATCGGCCGCCCCGATCCCGCTCGCGAAGGGACGGATCGTAGGGAAGCCGGGTGATCGCGGCCGCTTCGGGCGTCAGCGCGACCAGATCCTCCCGCTTGAACTGGCGCACGTCGGCATAGCCATGGGCGTGGGCGACCGAGGCCAACTGCCAGCGGACCGCCTCCAGGTAGCGGTGGATGTTCTGCGCCTCGACCGGCACGTTGTAGCGCCGTTCGTGCACCGGGTCCTGGGTGGCGATGCCGGTGACGCAGTTTCCCACGTGACATTGCAAGCAGGCGATGCAGCCGCCGGCGATGATCGCGCTGGTCCCCACCGCGGTGGCGGTGGCCCCGAGCGCCAGGACCTTGGCGGCGTCGATCCCGTCCTTGACCCCGCCCATGAGAACGATCGGCAACTTGTCCGCGGCGCCGATCTCGCTCAGGGCGTCGATCGCCTCCTGGATGGCGGACAGGGTGGGGATGCCGACAAATTCGAGCACCTCGTTG
Organism: Alphaproteobacteria bacterium; assembly: GCA_009694045.1. Classification (GTDB taxonomy): domain Bacteria; phylum Pseudomonadota; class Alphaproteobacteria; order SP197; family SP197; genus SHVY01. The sequence continues at coordinate 18,430 of SHVY01000013.1, forward strand.
CCGGCGGCGCCGGTGGAGCCCTGCAGACCGTCCAGCTCGACGAAATCGAAGCCGTCCTTGTAGGCGATCTTGATGTCGTCCCGCACCCGGCCGGCGCCGAGCTTCACCGACACCGGGATGCGGTAGCCGGTCGCCTCGCGGAATTCCTCGACCTTGATGACCAGGTCGTCGGCGCCCAGCACGTCCGGGTGGCGCGATGGCGACCGCAGGTCGATGCCTTCGGGGATGCCGCGAATCCTCGCGATCTCCTTGGTCACCTTCTTGGCCATGAGCTGGCCGCCCAGGCCCGGCTTCGCGCCCTGGGAGATGTAGATCTCGAGCCCGTTGGCGCGGTGCATGTCGTGGATGTTCCACCCCAGCCGGCCGGACAGGCACTGGTAGATGATCTGCTTCGCCGCCTCGCGCTGCTCGTTGCTGAGGCCCCCTTCGCCGGTGTTCTCGGAGGTGTCGGACAGGCGCGAGGCGTGGGCCAGCGCGACCTTAGCCGACTTGCTGAGGGCGCCGTAGCTCATCGGCGCGATCATCACCGGCATCGACAGGTCCAGCGGCTTCGCCCCTGAGCGCCCACCCAGCAGCGTCCGCATCCGCACCTTGTCGACGACCGAGGGGTCTGCCGGTATGGCCGTCAGGTCCGTGCGGAACGCCAGGTCCGAGATGTGCGGCAGCGGCCGGGCGGCACCGTAGCCGCGAATGCGATAGCGCCCGATCTGCGCCTTGACCTCGATGTCCTCGCGGACCTTGGTGTTCCAATAACCGTTGGCTTCGGACGCCTCGAAATAGGGAATCACCCGCACCCGCGGCTCGGTCTTGCCGTAGCGCAGGTTCTTGCCGGCGTTGACGATCTTCTGGAACGTCCCACGGAACGGCAGCTCGTAGCGATCGAGAAACGCGCGCAGTTCGTCATCGTCGGCGGACGACAGGTCGGTGACCTTGGCGTCGGTGCCGAGCGCGACGATGCGGCCGCCAACATAGATCGTCCCGCCCGTCATGTCCTGGCCGACCTTGTCGCCGGAATCGCCGAGGATGACGATGCGGCCGCCGTACATCATGTAGCCCGCCATGAAGTTGGCGTTGCCGGCGCAGGCCAGCGTGCCCGCCTTCATCACCTGGCCCGCGCGGCTGCCCATGTTGCCCTTGACGATGACCTCGGCGCCGCGGATCGCCACGCCGGCGATGGCGCTGGCGTTGCCGTTCACGACGATCGAGCCCTTGAGCATATTGTCGGCCAGGCCCCAGCCGACGTTGTTGTCGACCACGAAACGCGGTCCGTCGGTCAGGCCGGCGCAGAAGTATCCGGCGGATCCCCTGATGTGGACGGTGACCGGATGAACCAGTCCGACCCCGATGTGGTGGCGGGCATCGGGGTTCAGAATCTCGATGTCCTCGCCAGCCGCGCCGAGCTGCCGCAGCCGCTCGTTGGCCGCGCGGACCGGAACGACCGCTAGATCGATCGATGCCATGTCTTGAAGGTTCCCGGCGGTGGCTCGAAGGTGTTCAGGGCCTGGCCGGGGAAGAGCCGGTTCAGCGACACCTCTTCCGAGGCGATGGCGATCATGTCGTCGTTTTCCAGCATGACCATGGGCTTCGCGGCCAGCCGGTCCTTGGCATAGCCGATCTCGTCCTTGGTCGAAACCAGGAAGGAGAACGTGCCGTCCAGGTCGCTGATCGACTCCTTCAGCGCCGCTTCGAGCTTCCAGCCCTGGGACAGCTTGTCCGCGAGATAGACGGCGATCAGTTCGCTGTCGTTGTCGGTGTTGAAGGCGAAGCCACGCTTCTCCAGCCGGCGGCGCATCTTCCAGTAGTTGGTGATCTGGCCGTTGTGGACGATCGCCACGTCGGCGAAGCCGGTCGCCCAGAACGGGTGCGACGCGTCGGGGGCCACGTCCGATTCGGTCGCCAGGCGCACGTGCCCGATGCCGTGGGTGCCCTGGAAGTTCGCGACCTTGTAGCGGTCATCGACGTCATGGGCGCCGCCGATGTCCTTGACGATGTCGAGGCTCTCCCCGATCGAGAACACCTTGGCCACGTGTTCCATGTCGTAGGCGAAACGCTGCAGGTCGCCGTGGAACTGAACAATCACCGCGTAGGTGCAGCCGACGTTGTGTTGCTCGACGATGCGCGCCTGGTGGTCCTGGAGCTTTTCCCTGATCCGTTCGATGGTGGCCGCCGCCGCGTCGCCCTCGCCGACATAGAAGCGCAGGCGGTAGTGGCCTTCCTGGGGCTCGTAGTAGAGCGCGAAGCCGGTGGAATCGGGCCCGCGGTGCTGCACGCCATCAAGCATGCTGATCAGGGCCTTGCCGACTTCGGCGTCCTTGCCGTTGCGCTTGAACATGATGCCCGCGATGCCGCACATAGGGGCGTCTCCTTCGCTGCCGGGACGTGGCGGTACCCTAGCAAGGGGCGCGGAAAGAATCAACTGGTGGTGAAGAGAGTTTCCCCACAGGAAACATGAAGCACAATCCGGAGAGGCGTGATGGTGGACTTTCTCGCGGTGGTCGTCGTCGGCTTCGTTGTCGGTCTGATCGCCCGGTTCGTGCTGCCGGGTAGGGACCCCGGCGGCTTGATCGTGACGACGGTCATCGGGGTGGGCGGCTCCCTGCTCGCCACCTATGGCGGCCAGGTCCTTGGCCTCTACATGGCCGGGCAGCCGGCCGGGTTTGCCGGCTCGGTGATCGGCGCGATCGCGCTGCTCGTCATCCTGCGATTCCTGCGCAGGCCGTGAACCGCCCCTGGGCGTTGGTTCTGCTCGGGGCCTTGGCGATCCACGGTGCCGCCGCCGACAACGACAGCGGGCCGCCCCATCTCGGCGAAGTCGTCGGATCGGCGACCGTGATCGACGGCGATTCGCTCTATGTCGACGACGCCGAGGTCCGCCTGTTCGGCATCGACGCCTTCGAATTTGGGCAGAGCTGTGGGGACTTGGCGTGCGGCCACATGGCCGCCGAACTGGTCGCCCTGCTGTCCGCCCGCGCCCCCGTCCGCTGTGTCGGCGTGGCGAGCGACACGTGCGGCCGGCTGGTGGCCGTCTGCCGGTCGCGCCAGCAGGACTTCGGCCGGGTCCTGGTCGAGCGTGGCCTTGCCCTCGCCGACCGCACGATGTCCGCGGACTACGTCGCGGCGGAGGAAGGCGCGCGTGCCGCGGGGGCCGGCGCCTGGGCGGAGTCGTTTACGTAATCCCTGGGACCATCGAGCGCTGCTGGACCCGGCCGACGATCCGGATCGCGACTGCGCGCTGGTCACCATACGCCGCCCCGGCTAGTGGTTCGGCCCGACGGATCGATCCCGATCCGTCGGGCCGAACCCCCAGTGAGACTCTCAGCCTGTGATCCGCCCCAAACACAATGATCGGGAATCAAGCGTTTGGGGCGGACGTCAACGATACAGCATGGCGCCGGCATCCACCCGCACCGCAGCTCCCGTGATCGCCGTGGCGGCGGGCGACGCCAGGAACAGGCAGAGGTCGGCGACTTCCCGAGGCGTAACCATGCGCTGGGCCGCGCCGTACCGGCTCCATGACTCATAGAGCTCGTCCGCGTCGCCGCCGACCCGCCCGGTGACGCTTTGCGTGATCCGCCGCAGCATCGGGCTGTCGACGTTGCCCGGACACACCGCGTTGATGCGGATGGCGTGGGGCGTCATCTCGGCCGCGAAACTCTCGACCAATCCGACGACGCCGAACTTCGAGGCGCAGTAGACGCTGGTCCCCGCCTCCCCGCGCAGGCCGGCCATGGACGCGAGAAACACGAACGACCCGGCGCGGCGGGCGGAAATCATTGCGCCGGCGAAACCCGCGGCAACGTGGAACGCCCCGTCCAGGTTCACCGCCATCACCCGCCGGTAGTCCGCCCAGTCGAGGTCGACAATGTCACCGTCGCTCTCCAGACCGGCGGCATAGACGATGCTGTCGCAGGCACCGATGGCCTGGGCCCGGTCCGCCACGGCCTTCCGGTCGGTCACGTCCAGCGCTGCATGGTGATGGCCGTGGCCCAGGCCATCCAGACCCGCCGCGGCCGCCGCGCCGTCGAGATCGAGGGACCAGAGATTCGCCCCGGCCGCCGCGAACGCCCGCAGGCAAGCGCGACCGATGGCGCCGCCGCCGCCGATCACCACGGCCCGATGGCCCACTGGAAGTACGATCGTCGTGTCCGCCACCGCCCTACCCCCGCGCCCCGGCCTCCGGCGACTCTGCGATCGCCGCCAGGAGGGCGTCAATCGCCGTTTCCCGGCCGCGGCCGCTCGCGTATACATTCGACCCGCGGACGGGGAGCATCATGGGCAAATTCGGATTCGGTCAGCCGATACGCAGGAAGGAAGACCAGCGGTTTCTCACCGGTGAGGGTCGGTACGTCGCCGATCTGAACCTGCCCCGCCAGGTCCATCTCCATATCCTGCGTTCGCCGCACGCCCATGCCCGTCTCGGCGCCCCGGACACCACGCGGGCGCGCGCCGCCCCCGGTGTCGTGGCCGTGTTCACCGGCGCCGATGTGGCGGCAGCCGGGCTCGGCGGCATCCCTTGCCTGGGCGGGGTGACGAACATCGACGGCACGCCGTCCGTCTGCCCGCCCTTCCCGCTGCTCGCCACCGACCGCGTGCGTCATGTCGGCGACGCCGTGGCCGCCGTGGTGGCCGAGACGCCGGATCAAGCCCGCGACGCGGCCGAGCTCATCGCCTGCGATTACCAGCCGTTGCAGGCGATCGTCGACACCGCCGGCGCCCTCCGGCCCGACGCGCCGCAGGTCTGGCCGGAAGCGCCCGGCAACCTCTGCTACCACTGGCAAGGCGGCGATCGCGCGGCCACCGGCGCGGCCTTCGCCAAGGCCGCCCACGTCACGCGGATCGACCTGGTCAACAATCGGGTGGTGGTCGGCGCCATGGAGCCGCGCGGCGCGCTGGCCGCCTACGACGCGGGCACCCGGCGCACCACGCTCTACACCGGCAACCAGGGCGTCCATACCCACCGCGCGGTGATCGCCGGGATCCTCGGGGTGGCGGAGAACGCGCTGCGCGTGGTGACGCCGGACGTGGGCGGCGGGTTCGGTATGAAGGGAATGCTGTACGTCGATCAGGCGCTCGTCCCGTGGATCGCGAAGGTGGTCGGGCGGCCGGTCAAATGGGTGAGCGAGCGGTCCGAGGCCTTTCTGAGCGACACCCAGGGACGCGACAACGTGAGCCATGTCGAGCTCGCCCTCGATCCGAACGCGCACTTCCTCGGTCTCAGGATCACGACGGTCGCCAACCTGGGGGCCTACCTCTCGATGTTCGCGCCCAGCGTGCCGATCGGCGGGACGCCAACCCTGGGTGGCCTGTACCGGACCGGCGCGATCCATATCGAGGTGAAGGGAGTGTTCACGCATACCGTTCCCGTCGATGCCTATCGTGGCGCCGGCCGGCCCGAGGCGAGCTACGCCCTGGAACGCGTGGTCGATGCGGCGGCGCGCGACCTGGACATCGATCCCGCCGAGTTGCGGGCGCGCAACTACATCGGCCCGGCGGCGATGCCCTATCGCACCCCCATGGGCGTGACCTACGACGACGGCGACTTCGCCGGGAATCTGGAAACCGCGCTCGGGCGGTCGGGCTGGAAGACCTTCGCGGCGAAACGCGAGGCCGCCAAGGCACGCGGCAAGCTCGCGGGACTGGGCGTGGCGAACTACATGGAAATCACCGGCTGGGTGCCAGGGGATACGACCCGGATCCGGTTCGATCCGTCCGGCACCGTCACGGTGATCGTCGGCAGCATTTCCACCGGCCAGGGGCACGAAACGACCTATGCCCATCTGCTGGCCGACAAGCTGGGGGTGCCGTTCGACTCGGTGCGCGTCCTGGAAGGGGATTCCGACGCGATCGCCGAGCTGAGCAGCGGCAACGGCGGCTCGCACTTCCTGCAGATCGCGGGACCTTCCTTGCACGGTGCCGCCGACCGCATCATCGCCAAGGGCCGCCGCGTCGCCGGCCACCTTCTGGAGGCCGGCGAACACGATATCGAATTCGCCGAGGGCGTGTTCCGCGTGGCCGGAACCGATCGCGGCCGGTCGATCGTCGAGGTGGCGAAGGCCTGCTTCAGCATCGACGCCTTGCCGCCCGGCATGGAACCGGGCCTGGACGAATCCTTCTTCTACCGGCGCGAAGCGAACGCCTATCCCAACGGCTGCCACGTCTGCGAGGTGGAAGTCGATCCGGACACGGGGAACGTCGCCGTCCTGCGCTACACCATCGCGGACGACTTCGGGCGCATCCTCAATCCGCTGCTGGTCGGGGGCCAGATTCACGGCGGGCTTGCCCAGGGCCTGGGGCAAGCCTTGCTCGAGCACACCGTCTACGATCCGGACTCGGGCCAGCTTCTGACCGGCTCGTTCATGGACTACACCATGCCGCGCGCCGACGACATGCCGGCGATCGACGTCACCTACAACGAAATCCCGTGCAAGGGGAATCCCCTGGGCGTCAAGGGTTGCGGCGAAGCCGGCTCGATCGGCGCCTGCCCGGCGGTGATCAACGCGATCGTCGATGCCCTGGCGCCGCTCGGCGTCAACCACATCGACATGCCGGCGACACCGGAGCGCGTGTGGCGGGCCATGCGCACCTCCAACCGACCGCGATAATGCCCCGAGGAGACGCCGCGGCGACCCCGGCCAAGGCCTGCGACATCATCGTGCGCAATGCCTATGTGGTGACGATGGACCCAAAACGACGGGTCTTCGCGCGCGGGGCGATCGCGATCGGCGGGCGGACCATCCTGGCGGTCGGGTCCGAGCGCGAGATCGTGGCGGGCTACCGCGCCGCCCGCACGTTCGACGCCGGCGGCGGCGTTGTGCATCCGGGATTGATCGACGCGCACGTGCACATCGTCCACGGCACCTGCCGGGGCATCTTCGCCAACACGCTGAATTCCGCCAGCCAGCCGGTATCGTTCGCCGACTGGAAGGCGGACGTGACGCCGGAGGACGAGCACGTCGCGACCCAGTTGGCCGGCATCGAGATGCTGCGGCACGGCTACACCTGCTTCATCGAACCCGGCACCGCGTTCGATGGCGATGCGGTGGCCGAGGCCGCCGTCAGCCTCGGCATACGCGGCCTCCTGTCCGGCCCCTACATCTGGGACGACATCGGACCCATGCGGCACCTGGGTGGGCTCGACAGCCAATCCCTGTACGGCCGGGTTCCCGCAAACCTCGACCGCTGCCTGAAGGACATGGGGCGCGAGCTGCATCGCAATCGGGACGACGACGCCCTGGTGCGCGGCTATGTCGGCGTCTACGGCCTGGGAACCGCCTCGGATCGCCTCCTCGCGGAGGCCAAGGCGCTGGCCGACCGGGAGCGTGTCGCGTTCCACCAGCACGAGGGCTATCTGCCCGGCGCGACCAAGGCCGATCGGGATCGCATCGGCAAATCGCGCATCCGCCATCTCGCCGACCTCGGAGTGCTCGGCCCGAACGCCACCCTCATTCACATGTATGTCCTCGGCGAGGACGACATCGCGCCGATCGCCGAGACCGGAACGTCGGTCGTCTGGTGCCCGGTTGCGTTCTTCACCCTCGGCATCATGGGGCAGACGACGCTCCGGTTCCCCGCCATGCACCAGCTGGGCGTCAACCTGGCACTCGGCGTGGATGGGGCCGTCGACGCCACGATCGGCGAATCGGGAACCGCGGCATTCTTCGTCAGCGCGTGCACCCGCGAGCCCTTCGGGCCGGAGACCATCCTGGAGATGCAGACGATCAACGCCGCGCGGGCGGCCGGCCTCGCCGAGCGTATCGGCAGCCTGGAGCCAGGCAAGCGGGCCGACCTGGTCATCCGCTCCACGGCGGCCGCGGAATCCTATCCGGCGGTCAACCCGATCCATCAATTGGTCCTGACCAGCCGCGGGGGCAGCGTCGATACCGTCATCGTCGACGGTCGGGTGGTGATGCGTGGCGGGCACAGTACCCGGCTCGACGAATTGGCCGTGCTCGCCGCGGCGCGGGCCTCGGTCCAGCGACGCATGGCTCGCTTAGGACTGCGGCCGACAACGGTCTGGCCGGTGGTGGAATAGGACAGGGAGGCAGCGGTGACCATCGGACGGGATTGGAGCGACGATCAGCTCAAGAATTACGTGCTGCGGCTGCCGCTGTGGAAGCGGACGCCGGCACTCGTCGATCTGATCGGCGGTCTGTGCAATCGGAGCTGGGTCGCCGACGACGGAACGGGCCGCACGGTGGTCCGGGTCGGCCACGACATTCCCGTTCACGGCATTCTGCAGACCTCGGTGGCGGCAGCGGCGGCGGCGGCGTCCGATCTCGGGGTCACTCCGAAGCTGATCTACGCCGAGCCGTCGCTGAACGTCATCGCCTTCATCGACGGCCGGGTCCTGAGGAACGAGGACATGGCGGATCCGGTGCTGCTGCCGAAGGTGGTGGCGGCGTACAAGACCCTGCATGTCGGCGGCGACAGTATCGGCTCGACCGTGAGTTACTTCTGGCCGTTCCAGGTCGTGCGCAACTACGCCAGGCTGGGGACCCTGCGCCGCTGGCGGATGATGGACGAGCTGCCCGAGGCGGTCCGCATCGCCGACCGCCTGGAGGCCCTGGTGGACCCGTTCATCCCGGTCCTGACCCACAATGACGGGGTGCCGCAGAACATGATGCTGGGCAAGGACGGCCGGGTCTGGCTGATCGACTGGGACTACGGCGGCTACGGGCATCCGCTGTTCGACCTGGCCGCGATCTGCGCCAACTCCGACGCCTCGCCGGCGGTCGAGGCTCGGGCGATGGAGCTCTACTATGGCACCGTCACCGACCGGATCCGCCACCAGTTCGCGGTCTTCCGCCTGATCATCAACCTGCGGGAGTATCTCTGGGGGATGGTGCAGGAGCTGACCTCCCAGCTCCAGGGCGAGGCGGTCAAGGCCGCCATGGCCGCCCTCTACCCCGACCAGGAGCAGGGCTACGAGGGCTACACCAACCTGAACCGCGAACGCTTCTACAAGCTGTGGAACGATGCCCGGCGCGAGCTCGCATGAACCTGGAGAGGGACATCGCCGTGATGCTGCATCGCTGGCTGCTAGTCGCGGCCCTCATCCTGTGGCCGACCCTTGGCCAGACGCAGGAGCTCGGCACTCCGAACGGGCAGGTCGTGTTGACCGTGGCCGGCGCGATCGACGCGACCAACCGCGGCCCCTACGACGAGTCCGAGGACGTCTTCTTCAAGTACCACGAACGCCAGTTCGATAAGGCGGTCGCCTTCGACCTTGCCATGCTCGAGGGCCTCGGGGTTCACGAGATCACGATCGCCTGCGATGGCTGGCCCGCGCCGATCCGGTTCGCGGGGCCATGGCTCGAGGACGTGCTCGCCGCCGCCGGCGCCCATGGCAAGACGATCACCGTGCTGGCACTGGACGGCTATGCCAGCGAGCTGAGCACCGAGGATCTCGCGGCCTATGACTGGATGGTCGCCGTCAAGCGCGACGGCCACTACATGGACATCGGACAGCGCAGCCCGCTGTGGCTCGTCTACGCCCGCCGCGACGGCGCGGCAATCACGGCGGACGACGAACTGCGTTGGCCCTGGGCTGCGTTCATGATCGAGGTGCGGTAAGCGCGCTAGCCCCCTCCCCCTCCCCCTCCCGCAAGGGGAGGGGACGCACGGATCATTTCTTGCTTCTCCCCTCCCCTTGCGGGAGGGGACGGGGGAGGGGTGGTTCCATCCGGACGGAACGTGCTCTACGTCCCTTTGACGTAGCCGTCGATCCAGCGGGAGCGGCCGCCGTCCTTCGTCCACAGGATGGGGAAGTAATGGTCGTCCATGACGTCGCTGTCGTGGCGCATGTACTTGCCGTACCAGCGGCCGGTTCCCTGGCTGATGCGCGATGGCACGAAATGGGCCGCCGACGAGATGCAGTGGGTCACCAGCGAGCGGCGCGGGTTCTGGCCACCGTTCGCCCCGGAACCGTGCCAGGTCCAGCCATGGTGGAACGAGCCGCCGCCCTTGGGCACCACCACCGGCACGATCTCCGGGTTCCGGCCGAGCTTGGCCGCCGCCTCGGCCATGCCCTTGCGGTAGTCCTCGGGCGCGTGGAACTGCTCGGCCATGGGAAACTCGCCCCAGGTGTGCGAGCCGCGCACCAACTCCATGGTGCCGCCTTCCGCCGTGGTGTCGTCGAGCGCGATCCAGCAGCTCAGCATCTCGCGCGGGGCGAGCCAACCCAGGTAGCTGCAATCCTGATGGTAGGCGAGGCTCTTGGCGCCCGGCGGCTTCCAGATGACATTGTCGACCTGGACCCGCGCCCCCGGCCAGCCGGCCAACGTCGCGCAGGCGCGGCCGATATCGGCGCGCAACGAGGTGCTGGCGACCGTGCGGTCGCCGCGCCAGCCGTTACAGATCTGCCGGGCGCGGTCGGGCGCATCCCGGCCTTCGCGCCAATTCCACTCGTCGGGCTCGATCCCCGTTTCGAACTCGCCCCGGAACATCCGTTCGTAACGCGCGCCGACCCGATCGGCCTCGGCCGGGTCGATCAGGCGATCGACCGCCAGAAACCCATCCCGGTTGAACAGGTCGATCTGGGCCTGGCTCAGCTCGATCATCGCGGGCACTCCCTCACGGCAAGCAGTCGAGATAGCGTTCCACGTCCCAGTTGGACACGGTCGCGTTGAACTGGTCCCACTCGTCCCTCTTATACTCCATGAAGACTCGGTACAGGTCCCCCGGCAGCGCCGATTTCACCACCTCGTCGCCGGCCAGCGCGTCGAGCGCCTCGCCCAGGTTGCGGGGCAGGCGCGTCACCTGCTTGCCGGCCTCCATGGCCTCGTAGATGTTGCGCTCCTCCGGCTCGCCCGGGTCCAGCTTGCGCCGGATGCCGTCGTCCATGGCCCGCAGCAGCGCGCCCGCCATGAGGTACGGGTTGACCATGGAATCGACCGAGCGGTATTCGACCCGGCCCGGCGCGGAGATGCGGATGCCGCAGGTCCGGTTCTGGAAGCCCCAGTCGGCATAGACCGGCGCCCACAGGCCCCGGTCCATCAACCGGCGGTAGGAATTGACCGTCGAGGCGCCGATCGCGGTCAGGGCCGGCAGGTGGGCGATGACCCCGCCAACCGCGTGGCGCCCCTGCAAGGGCGGCATCCAGTGGCCGGGACTGGCGGGATCGAGGAAGGTGTTCTCCCCACCCCGGCGATAGGTGAACACCTCGGGCGACCCCGGCAGCGGCGCCTGGCCCAGGGGGTTCGGCCGATCGTCGCCGCCCCGCCACAGGGAGAGGTTGTGGTGGCAGCCGTTGGCCGACATCTTCATGAACGGCTTGGTCATGAAGCAGGCGATCAGGTCGTGCTCGCGGGCCACCCGGGCGCAGATCTGGCGATAGGTCGTCAGCCGGTCGCTGGTGCGCAGGGCCTCGTCGAACATCCAGTTCAGTCGAGCTGACCCGGCGCGTCCTCATGGTCGCCCTGGATCATGTCGAGACCCATGGCTTGACCGTAGGCGACGGTCTGGAGGCAGACCGGCGCCAGCGCCTCGAACTGATCGATGTGGTAGGCGTTGGGCTTGGTGGGGCCGCCGGCGTGCCCGCCCTTCTCTCCCCGGTTCAGCCACATCATCTCCGGCTCGCAGCCGTGGCGCAGGTGCAGCCCGCCGTGGTCCGCCTGGAAGCGGTCGTGGATGCGGCGCAGGTTGCCGCGGCAATCGGCGTCCATGAACCCACCGGGGTTCGTCTTGTCCTCGCGCATGTTGAAGACGGTGCAGAACACCCGGGCCAGCCGCTTGTCCCAGGGGAGCTGGCAGAACGTCTCCGGGTCCGGGATGGCCAGAAGCTCGGGCGTCGCCGGGCCGTAGCCGATCAGGTTGCCCGACCGGTCGGCGACCACGTTGGTGAGCCCGCCGATCCAGGTCTGCAGGCCGCGCTCGGCCATCGCCTCCCAGTGCGGCGACGGCGCGCCCTTGCCCATGATCCGGCCTGTGACCGAGATGTACTGATAGTAGATGTAGCCGACGCCGCCGCGATCGATGATCTCGCGCACCTGCCGGATCGCATCGGCCCGGCCGGCTCGCATAGGCATCGAGATCGCTCATCCCTACAGCGCCTCCAGATAGCGCGCGCGTTCGAAGGCGCTCACGTGCCGGCGCAACACCGCGTCCTCGTGGCGCCGCGTGGCGACGAAGTGATCGATGAAGGCGTCACCGAACAGGGTCCGCGCGGTCCGGCTGGCGTCCAGCCGGTCGGCGGCCTCGGCCAGCGTCCGCGGGAACGGCTGGAAACCCTCGGGCACCAGGTCCCGCGCGTTGCCCGTGGCCGGCGGCGGCGGTTCGGCCCTGGTCTCGATGCCCCACAGGCCGGCGCCCAGCGCCATGGCCATCGCCAGGTGCGGGTTGGTGTCGGCCGCCGGTACGCGGAACTCGATCCGCGTTGTGGCGGGCGTGACGGCCGAGGCGCAGACCGCGACGCTGTAGTTGCGAACCCCCCAGGTCGGGGTGCGCGGCGACCAGTTGCCCGGGGCCATGCGGCGATAGGCATTCGCCGTGTGGGTGCACAGAGCGATGGTCTCCGGCAACAGCCGCAACAGCCCGCCGATGAAGTGGCGCATGGTCGCGCTGATCCCGTCGGGGGCGATCGCGTCGGCGAAGGCGGACTTCCCCCCCTTGGCATCCACGAGCGACAGATGCAGGTGCCCGGACAGGCCCTGGAACCCATCACCGAGCTGGGCCATGAACGACGCGGTCAAGCCACGCCGCCGGCAGAAGGACTTGGTGAAGCCGCGGAACAGGGCGAAGTCGTCGGCCGCCTTCATCGGCTCCTGGGCCAGCAGGGTGGCCTCCAGGCAGCCGGGCCCGAGCTCGGTGCCAAGGCCATGGAGCGGAATGCCAAGCTGCCCCGCCAGTCCATCGAGGTCGGCCACGAACCCGGCGTAGGTCGCGGCCGAATCGCCGGCGAAGCAGCGGTTGTCCGGCGCCCAGGCCGCGAGCCCGGCGAACCCCTTGGCCCGCACCGATTCGGCGGTTTCCGCCAGCACCGTGAATTCGCATTCCATCGCCGCCTTGGCGGTGAAGCCCAGGCGGCGAGCCCGTTCGACCTGGCACGCCAGCAGCCGTCGCGCCGACAGCGCCGCCGACGGGCCGGCGTAGTCGGCGATGAAGAGCGCCGCGTCCGCCTCGAAGGGATAGGCGCGGCCGCTGGTCGGATCGACCATCGCATCCTCGTCGCCGTAGGTCAGGTCGGGGTCGTAGACGCTTTCGCCCGTGTCCCAGCGCGGCAGGACGTTGGGGAAGGTGTAGGCGCCCTGCAACGCGGCGATGGCGCGGGCGACCGGCACCCGCCGTTCGCGGAAACAGGAATCCACGTCCAGGATGCCGATGTGGACGGTGCGGATGCCGGCGGATTTCAGGGCTTCCACCGCCCCTTCGGGGGTTGTCGCGGACAGGCTCATCGCCCCTCCCCCTGGCCGCTCAGCAGGTAGACCGAGAAGAAGATGACGATCAGCGAGCTCACCACGATCACCGCGCCGACCGCGTTGATCTCCGGCGTGATGCCGCTGCGCAGCGTCGAGTAGATGTACATCGGCAGGATGTTGTCGCGCCCCGTGAGGAAGAACGTCACCGGGATCTCGTCGAACGACAGGGTGAACGAGATCAGGGCGGAGCCGACGATCGCCGACCGGATGTTGGGCAGGGTCACGTGGCGAAAGGTCTGCAAGGGCGTCGCGCCAAGGTCGTCCGAGGCCTCCTCCAGCCGCCGGTTGAAGCGCTGCAACCGGGCGAAGACCTGGGTGACCACCACCGAGATCAGCGCCGTGCCGTGGCCGAGGATCACCGTGGTCAGGCTGAGATCGAAGCCCACGACCCGGAACAGGTTCAGCATCGAGATGCCGGTGATCAGCCCCGGCAGCGCCAGCGGCAGCAGCACGGCCCGGCGGAACAGCGCCTTGCCGGGGAAGTCGATGCGGTCGAGCGCCAGCGCCGCCGGCACCCCGAACAGGATGCACACCAGAGTCGCCAGCGTGGCCACGTAGATGCTGTTCCAGAGGGCGGTCAGGAGGTCCTGGTTGGCGAGGGCCGCCTGGTACCAGCGCCAGGTGAACCCGCGCAAGGGGAGGGTCGTCACGGTGTTGTCGTTGAAGCTGAAGATCACCAGCACGACGATCGGCAGGTAGAGGAACCCGATCACCGCCGCGGCGGCGATCCCCAGGGCCTTCGCCGAAGCCCGGGGATGGTCGATCCGGAGCCAGCGTGGCCAGGCCGGAGCGCGCGGGGTGTCGATCGCCAGCGTCATGATCAGGCGAGGTCCAGGCGGCCGGTCCGCTCGAAGCGGTCGGACAGGGAGATGATAGCGAGCGTCAGCACCAGCATGACGATCGAGAGCGCCGAACCCAGGGGCCAGTTGAGCGCGGTGCCGAACTGGGATTGCACCACGATCGCGATCATCGCCCCGTTCGCCCCGCCGACCAGGAAGGGCGCCACGAAGTCCCCCATGCTCAGGCAGAAGGTGAAGGTCGCGCCGGCGAGGATGCCCGGCACCGACAACGGCAGGGTGATCGCGAGGAAGGTGCGGAAGCGCCCCACGCCCAAGTCCTTCGATGCCTCGATCAGGCTGCGCGGGATTTTTTCCAGCGCGGTGTAGATCGGCATCACCATGAACGGCACGAAGATGTAGGTGAGCGTCACCACCATGGCGAACTGGTTGTACAGGAACAGATCGGTGGGCTCGCTCAGAATTCCGCTCCAGACCAGAAACGAGTTCAGCACGCCTTCGCTCCCGAGGATCGTCTTCCAGGTGTAGGCGCGGAGCAGGTACGAGACCCACAAGGGCACGATCACCGCCACGTAGAGCGCGGTCCGCAGCCTGGCCGAGGCGATCTTGAACGCCAGGAAGTAGGCCAGCGGGTAGGCAAGCACCAGCGCCGAAACCGAGACCAGGAACGAGATCTTCAAGGTGCGCAGCAACACCTGGTAGTACTGCGGATCGATCAGCAGGGCCGCGTAGTTGCCGAACTGGAAGTCCGGTTCCATGGTCGGGAACGTCCGGGTGAAGAAGCTGTAGGTGAACATGATCGCGTAGGGCACGAATATGAACGCGAGAGGACGCCTCGCGTTGGTAGCGAGAATAAGGCCATGGCGCGCCGCCCGGCACAAGCGGAAAGGCCCTATTCGGTCGCGGGCCGGATGATGCCCGCGTCGGCAAAGGCCTGATACTCCGCCGCTTTCAACGAGAACGCGACGTCCCCGGTGTCGCCGACCACGTTCCACACGGCGACCGATCGCGGGCGGCCGGCGACGCGGTGCAGGGAGGCCACCTCCCGCCGATAGCGGCCCGGAACCACCTTGGTCCCGAGGTCGCCGTTGAGGCGATGCAGCGCCGCGCCCTCGAGGATGTCAATCAGCACGGGTCTCAGGGGCCGGGAAAATGGCACTCGGCCCGGTGCGAGGGGCTGAGGGCCACGTCGGGCGGGGCGATACGCCGACAGATGTCCTGGGCCTTGGGGCAGCGGGTGTGGAACCGGCACCCCGGGGGGATGTTCAAGGGGCTCGGCACCTCGCCCTGGATGACGGGCTTGCGGTGGCGACGTTCCGGGGTCAGGCGCGGGATCGCCCGCACCAGCCCCTGGGTGTAGGGGTGCGCCGGATGGTCGAACACCTCCGCCGCGGTGCCGACCTCGACCACCCGCCCCAGGTACATCACCGCCACCCGGTGCGACATGTGGCGGATCACCGACAGCTCGTGGGCGATGAACAGCATGGTGAGCCCGAGCCGATCGCGCAGATCGCGCAGCAGGTTCAGGATCTGCGCCTGGATCGACACGTCGAGCGCCGCCACGGGTTCGTCCAGCACGAGGAACGTCGGTTCCAACGCCAGCGCCCGCGCGAGGCCCACCCGCTGCCGCTGCCCGCCGCTCAACGCCCGCGGTCGCCGCCCGGCCAATTCCGGCGCCAGGCCGACGAGGGACAGCAGCTCGGCCACGCGATCGCCGACCCCAGCCGCGGGGCGGATCCGGTGGAAGCGCAGCACCTCCGCCAGGGTCCGCTCCACCGACATGCGCGGGTTGAGGGACGAGTACGGGTCCTGGAACACCATCTGCACCCGCCGCCGCATGGCGCGGAGCTCGTCGCTCCCGAGCGTCAGGAGGTTCTCGCCGTCGAGGCTGATCGCCCCCGAGGTAGGCTCGACGATGCGGACGATCGCGCGCCCGAGCGTCGTCTTGCCGCAGCCGCTCTCGCCGACCAGCCCCACGGTCTCGTTGCGCCGGACCACGAGAGAGACGCCGTCGACCGCCCGCACCCGGCGGCGGGTGCGGCCCAGGGCCAGATCGACCAGCCCGCGCGGCGCCCCGTACTCGACCACCAGGTCGTCGATCACCAGGGCGGCGTCCCCGTCCAGGGGTTGGGTCATGCCTGCAGCCCCGCCAGCCGCTCCGGGAAGTGACAGGCGGTCCAGTGGCCGGGGTCGATTTCGCGCAGCGCGACGGGCCGGGTCCGGCACTCGGGCGAGGCGACGGCACAGCGATCGGCGAACGGACACCCGTCGCCCAGGCGGGCGAGATTGGGCGGCTGCCCCGGAATCGGCGTGAGGCGTCCATCGCCGGCCGCGCGCGGGATCGATTGCAGCAGCCCAAGCGTGTAGGGATGCCGGGGTGTCCGGAACGCGGCCGCGGTCGGCGCCACCTCCACCATCCGGCCCGCGTACATCACCGCCACGTGGTCCGAGGTCTCGGCGATCACGGCCATGTCGTGCGACACCAGGATCATCGCCATACCGGTCCGCTCCTGCAGCTCGACCAGCAGGGCCAGGATCTGGTCCTGGATCGTCACGTCCAGGGCGGTGGTCGGCTCGTCCGCCAGCAGCAGCTTGGGTTCGCACGCCATCGCCATGGCGATCATCGCCCGCTGCAACATGCCGCCGGACCATTGGTGGGGATACTCGTCGTAGCGTACCTCGGGGCTCGGGATGCCGACCTGCCGCATCATGGCGATCCCGCGCGCGCGCGCGGCCGAGGGCGACAGACCCCGGTGCACCCGCAGGCCCTCCGAGATCTGGTCGCCGACCGGCCAAACCGGGTTCAGGCCCGACATCGGATTCTGGAAGATCATGGCGATCGCCGTCCCCCGCACGCGCCGCAAGGTGGTCTCGTCCAGGTGCCGCAGGTCGCGGCCGTCGAACACGATCTCGCCCGCCGTGACGAAGCCGGGCGGCGATTGGATCAGCCCGAGCAGAGCCCGGCACAACACCGACTTGCCGCTGCCGGATTCGCCCACGATCCCGAGGGTGCGACCGGCATCGAGGTTGAAGCTGACACCCGCGTTGGCCGGGATCACGGCGTCGGGGGTGCGAAATTCGGTGCAGAGGCCACGGACCTCGAGCAGCGCCATCACAGGAAGCTCCGCTGGCGCTGCCCCAGACGATGCGCCAGGCCGTCGCCGATCAGGCTGAGCGACGCACCCGTCACCACGATGGCAAGGCCGGGAAGGGTGGAGATCCACCAGGCGTCGAAGATGAAATCCCGGCCCTCGGCCACCATCGCACCCCATTCGGGCAAGGGCGGCGGCACCCCGAGGCCGAGGAAGCTGAGGCTCGAAACCAGGAGGATGTTGAGCACGAAGTCGGCCATTGAGAAGACGATCGACGAGTTGATGACGTTGGGCATCGCGTGCCGGAAGACGACGCGGCTGGTGGGATAGCCCAGGGTGCGCGCGGCCAGCACGTAGTCCTTGCCCCGCTCCACCAGCATCTCGGCCCGCGCGAGCCGCGCATACATCGTCCAGGCGAGCAGGAAGACCGCGATGTAGATGGTGTGCACGCCCGGCCCCAGGATCGCGATGATGACGATGATCAGAACCAGGAACGGAAACGCGACCGCCACGTCGAGCAGGCGCATCATGAGGGTGTCGAACCAGCCTCCGAGGTAGCCCGACAGGGCGCCGAGCAGCAGGCCGTAGGTCATCGGCACATAGGTGGTGATGAAGCCGATTTGCAGATCGATGCGGATGCCGTGCAGGACCCGGGTGAGCACATCACGGCCGACGTGATCGGTCCCGAAGGGGTGCCGCCAGCTCGGCGGCTGCAGGAAGCCCGCGAGATCCTGGGTGTACGGGTCGTAGGGCGTGAGCCAGGGCGCGAACAGGCCGGTCACGACGATCAGCAGAAAGAACGTCGCCCCGATCTTGAGGGACGCGGGCCACCGTGCCAGCTCGTCGCGAATGGCGATCGCGGTCATCGGCTAGCGCCGCAGCACGCGCCGGTCGATCGCCATGTAACTGAGATCGGCCAGCAGGTTGATCACCATGACGATCACCGCGAACACCAGGGACAGACCCTGAATGACCGGATAATCGCGGTGGCCCACGGCGCGCACCAGGAGCGAGCCGAGGCCCGGGAAGGCGAACACGTACTCGACCACCACGGCCCCGCCCAGCAGCCAGCCGATGTTCACGGCCAGCACCGTGATCACCGGGATCGCCGCGTTGCGCAGCACGTGCTTGAGCACGATGCGGCGGCGGCTGAGGCCCTTGGCGCGCGCCACCTCGATGTAGTCGGCGGTCATCACGTCGAGCATGGCCGAGCGCAGCGATTGCACCAGGATGGGGGCGAGAAAGGCGGCAATCGTCAGGGACGGCAGGAACAAGTGCCATAGATGCTCGATGAACGTCCGGCCGTAACCGGAGATCGGAAACCAGCGCAGGACGAGCCCGAACAGCACCATCAGCAGCAGGCCGACCCAAAACGGCGGCATGGCGAAGCCGATGATGCCGACGATGCGGATGCCGTGATCGATCGGCCCCTCCGCCTTGAGCGCCGCGACGACCGCGAGCGGCAGGGCGATGACCACGGCAAGGACGGCGCTGTAGACGAGCAGGAACAGCGACGGGCCGAGCCGTTCGCCGATGATCTCGTCGACCGGCGCCTTCTGGATGATCGACTTGCCGAGGTCGCCGACCATCGCCCCGCCGACGAAGCGCAGGTACTGGATGGGCAGGGGCCGATCCAGGCCCAGCTCGCCCCTGACCGTGGCGAGAACCTCCTCGGTCGCCCGGCCGTGCATCATGATCTGGACGGGATCGCCCGGCACCAGATGGATGCTGAGGAACGCCACCAGCGAGACCCCGATCAGCACCGGGACCATCTGCAGAATACGCCCGAGAATGTACTCGATGATCGCCATGACGACGCGGCCAGCGGTTCCTAGTGGTTCGATTCCGACGGATCGATCCCGATCCGTCGGGCCGAACCCCCAGCGGGACTCTCATCCTGTGGTCCGCCCCAAACACAAGGATCGGGACTCAAACGTTTGGGGCGGACCACTAGTCGAACCGCCGGCCGTCCGCGCTACCCGCCAGCCGGCCTACTTATCGACCGAGACGTCCTTGAGCCACCACCAGCCGTTGGCCACGGTCCGCCATCCCGAGACGTAGTTGTGGTAGGCGTTGACCGAGGGCACGAAGTTCAAGGGCACGCTGTATCCGTCGTGGTAGGCGATGTCCTGGACCTTGGCGTACAGCCCGGCGCGTTCGTTCGAGTCGGCCGATTGGCGAGCCTTGGCCAGCAGGTCGATCACCTCGGGATTGTTGTACCAGGTGAAGAACGCGTTGGTGCCGCTGTTGACGTCGGCCTGGATCACGGCCAGCTCGTCGGTGTCGTTGATGTCGCTGGTGATGTAGCTGACATAGGCCTGGTATTCGCCCTTCGTGGTCATGTCCCAGGCGGTGCCGCTTTCGAATTCGACGATGTTGACGTTCAGCCCCGCCGCCTGCCACGCCTGTTGCAGGATCGTCGCGATCTGCTTGCCGGGTGCGTCGCCGGTGGAGAGCATCAGGTCGATCGGCGTGCCGTCGTAGCCGGCCGCCGCGACCAGCTCCTTGGCCTTCTCGATGTCGTAGGGGATCTGCTCGACCGTGTCCGAGTGGTAATTGACCTTCGGCATGTACGAGTTGGGAATCTCGCCGAAGCCGAAGTACACGGTCTTCAGGATCGCTTCCCGGTCGGCGGCGTAGTTGAGCGCGAGCCGGATCTCCTTCTTGTCCAGGGGCGCCTTGCCGTGGTTCAGGTACACGTAGTCCAGGCGGAAGATCGGCTGCGCTTCCAGCGTCACCTCGGAGTCGCCCTCGAGCTGGCGCGCCTGGTTGAAGGGCACGCTGGCGATCACGTCGTAGTCGCCGCTGCGCAAGCCGAGCACCCGCGAATTGCTCTCGGGCACGTACAGCATCTCGATCCGATCCAGGTAGGGCAACGGCTGCCCGTCCACGCCGATGTCCCAGTAGTTGTCGTTGCGGACCATGACGACGCTGCTGCCGCGCGCGTATTCCTCGACCCGGAAGGGGCCGGAGCAGACGGGCTTCTGCCCGAACCCATCGGTGTCCGCCTCGAACGACGCCTTCTCGACGATCGCGGCCGCGAACAGCGACAGCACCGACAGGAGCGGCGTGTAGGGTCGCTTCAGGGTGATCGTCACATGGCTGTCGTCGGCGGCCTCGACCGCCAGGATCGGCTCGAACCCGAAGGCGTAGGCCGCCGTCGGCCCGCCCGCGGTCCGCAGCGAGAACACCACATCGTCCACCGTCACCGGCTGGCCGTTGCTGAACTGCGCATCGCGCAGCTTGAAGACGTAGGTCAAGGTGTCCGCGGAAATCTCCCAGGATTCGGCGAGGCCGGGGCGCAGGCCGAGGCCGGTCGCATCCGCCTCGGTCAGCGAATCGCACACCTGCTCGATCGCGTAGATCGAGCCGTTGTCGGCCGGGACGAAGGGGTTGAACGTCAAGGGTTCCTCAGGCCGGGCCAGCACCAGGGTCCCGCCCCGCTTCACGTCGGCGGCCGCCGCAACATCGCCGACGGCAAGGGTCGCCGCCGCCGCCAGCAAGGCCGCGCCCAGCGCACGGAAATATGGTTGTCTGCTCATGACTCCCTCCCAGGTTGTCGTTGACGCGAACGAGTTTGGTAGCGGAGGAGGGATTTGAACCCCCGACCAAGGGATTATGATTCCCCTGCTCTACCGCTGAGCTACTCCGCCGCTCCGCGCGATGGGGGGATATAGGCATCCGGCGCCACCCCTGTCAACGCGGCCCCGGCACGGGCGGGCCGCTCGATCCAGCCGCCGCCCAGCAGCCGATCGCCGTCGTAGAAAACGCAGGCCTGACCCGGGGCGATGGCGGCGTCGGACCCGTCGAGTTCGACCGCCGCACGCGCCCCAGCGAGCGGCACCAGGCGCGCCGGCACGGGCGCCTGGGTGGAGCGCAGCTTGACCGCGAGCGCCCTGCCCGCCGCCGGCAGCGGCGCATCCCCCAACCAGTTGACCTCGGCGAGCGTCGCCGCGTGTCCCCCCAGGGCCGCGCGCGGGCCGACGATCACGCGGCGCGTCTTCGGCTCGATCCGCACCACGTACAACGGCGCGTCGCCCGCGATCCCCAGGCCGCGCCGCTGCCCGACCGTGAAGTGGATGACGCCGTCGTGGCGGCCGAGGACCGTGCCATCGATGGTGACGATCTCGCCGGGCAGCGCGGTGGCGGGCCTGAGGGCGCGCACCAGGGCGGCATAACGCCCGTTCGGAACGAAGCAGATGTCCTGGCTGTCGCGCTTGTCGGCCACCGCGAGACCGAGGTCGCGGGCGATCGCGCGGGTCGCGTCCTTCCCCAGATCGCCGAGGGGGAAGCGCAGCATCGCGAGCTCCTCCCGCGTGGTCGCGAACAGGAAATAGCTCTGGTCCCGGCCCGCGTCCGCCGCCCGCGACAGGGTCGGCCCCGACATCCCGTCCCCCCGGCGCGCGTAGTGCCCGGTCGCCAGGGCATCGGCCCCGAGATCCCGCGCCATGCCCAGCAGATCGCGGAACTTCACTCGCTGGTTGCAGCGCACGCAGGGGATCGGCGTGAGGCCCTGGGCGTAGGCATCGACGAAGTCCTCGATCACGTCGCGGCGGAACCGCGCCTCATAATCCAGGACGTAGTGCGGAATCCCCAGCTTCGCCGCCACGTTGCGCGCATCGTGGATATCCTGGCCGGCGCAGCAGGTGCGGCCGGACCCTGCGGCCCGGCCGTGATCGTAGAGTTGCAGGGTGATGCCGATCGTCTCGTAGCCGCCCGCCTTGACCAGGGCCGCGACCACCGCGGAGTCCACGCCCCCGGACATGGCGACCACCACCCGGGTTTCCCCGCGCGGCTTGCCGATGCCAAGGTCGACGCCACGGGCCGCCATCGCTAGCGCTTTGACTCCGACGGATCGTTCACGATCCGTCGGGCTAAACCCCTAGGAAGATTCGCATTTTGTGGCCCGCCCCGAACACGATGATGAATCATGCGTTTGTGTCGGTCCACTAGTCCCGCTCGTCCAGCCACGCCTGCTGGATCGCCTCCAGGATCTTCTCGTTCGATCGGTTGGGATCGTCGGAGAAGCCGGGCAGCGCGCAGACCCAGCGGTGCAGGTCGGTGAACCGCAGGTTGACCACGTCGACCTCGGGGTGCCGCTCCTGCAGCGCGATGGCGATATCGTTGATGTCGGTCCAGCCCATCGCCGTCACTTGATCATCATGTTGCGCGTCGCCGCCGGCAGGGAGACCGTCAGCCCGTCGAGCTCCTCGGTCATCTTGATCTGGCAGCTCAGGCGCGACGTGTGGGTCAGGCCGAAGGCGAGGTCCAGCATGTCCTCCTCGTCCTCGGTCGGTTCCGACAGACGCTCGTAGTCCTCGGGATCGACGACCACGTGGCAGGTCGAGCAGGCGAGCGAACCTTCGCACGCCCCTTCGATCGCGATGCGGTTGCGGTGGGCGATCTCCATGACCGAGAGACCCACCGGCGCGTCCACGTCGTGGAGCGTTCCGTCGGGGTCGATGAACGTTATCCTCGGCATGGCGTGCTCGTCTCCCCGTCCCAGGGTGCTGGTACAGCGGCCGGTGGCGCCGTTCAACCAGAAAGCTTGGCGGCCAGCCGCTCGACGGATTGGCCGGTCAAAGCCGCCCCGATTCCCCGATCCATCCGCCGCTCGGCGAACGCGGCGGTCGCCCGGCCCAGCTCCTCGACCGCGAGCGCGATGGCGTCCCGGTCGGTGCCCGCCGCCGCCCGGCGCAGGGTCTCGGCCCCGTCCTCGATCGCGTGGCGTTCGGCCGCGTCCACGAGGTCGCCATCGGTCTTCAGCGCGCCCGCGAGCGCCGCTAGGGTCCGATCGGCCTCAACCCGCGCCTCGATCAGCAACCGTTTGATCATGTCCGCGCGTGCGTTGATCATGCTTTCGCGCAGGAGCCGCTCGATCTCGCCCTCTTCCAGGCCATAGCTCGGCCTCACCGTCACGTCGGCCGCGACGCCCGTGGTCCGCTCGCGCGCGGCGACGGTCAACAGCCCGTCGGCATCGACCGCGAAGGTCACGCCAATGCGCGCCGCGCCGGCCACCATGGGCGGGATGCCATGCAGCTCGAAGCGAGCGAGGGAGCGACAGCCATCGACCGTCTCGCGCTCGCCCTGCACGACGTGGATCGCCATCGCCGTCTGACCGTCTTGATAGGTCGTGAACTCCTGGGCGCGCGCGAGCGGGATCGGCGCGTTGCGCGGCACGATCGCCTCCACCAGCCCGCCCATGGTCTCGATCCCGAGGGTCAGGGGCGTCACGTCGAGCAGAAGGGTTCCGCCTCCGACCGTCAGGGCCTCGGCCTGGAGTGCGGCACCGGCCGCCACGACTTCATCCGGATTGATGTCGGCCAGGGGCTCGCGACCGAACAACGCCTGCACCCGGCGGCGCACCAGAGGCACCCGGGTCGAGCCGCCGACCAGCACCACGCCCTTCACGTCCGCGATCGCGATCCGCGCCTCGGCCAGCACGTCGGCGGTGATGCCGATCGTGCGCTCGACCAGATCGGCGATCACGACCTCGAAAGCCGCCTGATCGACGGCGTGGTGGGTCATCGCCCCGCCGATCTCGACGCACCAGGTGCCCCGCTCCTGCCAGGACAGGCACTCCTTCGCCAGGCGAGCGCCGGCCATGGTCAACTTCACTTCGGCCTGGGTGGGTGTTTCGGGACCGCGGATCGCCGCCCGTTCCGCCAGGAAACGCTGAGCCAGGGCCGCGTCGAAATCGTCACCGCCGAGGGCCGCATCGCCGCCCGTCGCGATGACCCGGAAGACCCCCTTCTCCAGCTTGAGAAGCGAAACGTCGAACGTGCCGCCACCCAGGTCATAGACCGCGTACAGGCCCTCCGCGCCCTGGTCCAAGCCATAGGCCAGGGCCGCCGCCGTGGGTTCGTTGATCAGCCGCAGCACATCGAGCCCGGCGAGTTTCGCCGCGTCCTTGGTGGCGGCCCGGGCCGCGTCATCGAAGTAGGCGGGGACCGTGATCACGGCGCGGTCGACCGTACGGCCGAGCGCGTGTTCCGCCCGCGCCTTGGCGGCGCGCAGGATCTCGGCCGAAATCTCGACCGGCGAATAAGTCCTGCCGGCGACGACGATCCGCGCCATGCCGTCGCCCGGCGCCATCGTGTAGGCGGCCGTGCCGCCCATCGTCGCGACGTCCTTGGCGCCCCGGCCCATCAGCCGCTTGATCGATGTCACCACCAGATCGGCATCGTCGAGGAGCATCCGCCGCGCCGCTTCGCCGACCAGGGGACCGTCCGCGGTGTAGGCGACGACCGATGGGATCAACGCGTGTCCGTCGGGGTTGCGGATCACGTCGACAGCCCCGCCCTGGGCCACCGCCACCACCGTGTTGGTGGTCCCGAGATCGATGCCCACCGCCCCGCCGCTCGCATGCGGCTCGGGCGTCGCTCCGGGTTCGTGGATCTGCAGCAGGCTCACGTGCGGATGGCTCCGAACGCGAGGCTCCGCCGCCGCGCCTCATCGTCAAGCTTGGCGAGGTAGCGCAGGCGGCGGGTGGCACGGGCGGCACCGGTCCAATCCGGCGCCGCGATCCGAGCCGACAGGTCCGCGCGACAGGCGTCCGCCAGGCGGGCGGTCGCGGCCATCAGCGTGGCCACGTCCGCGGGCGAACCGGCATCGGCCAGGGCCTCGCGCGATTCCAACGCTTCCGCCAACAGCTCCGGATCATCGATCGTCTCGCCGTGCCGGTCGACGCCATGTCCGGCGAGCTCGAGCAGATATTCGGCCCGCGACAGGGGATCGCGCAGCACCTCGAACGCCTCGTTCAACGCCATGCTCTGCTCGGCCGAGTAGCGTCGCTCCTGCGCCCGGCGCGTGACGAACCGGTCGGGATGCAGGTCCTGCTGGCGATCGACGTAGGCGCGCTCGATGACGGCATCGTCCAGATCGAACCCGGGGCGCAGCCCCAGCCGCGCGAAATGATCGATCGCGGCCAGGGGCTGAACGGCGCGGCAGGTGGCGCAGAACGCCAACTCTCGCGCTACCCTTGCAGCGCAGGACCAGCACGCCGAGGCACGCCCGCTGGCGTCGATTGCGTTCACGCTCGCGTCATCCCGAGCCCAGGGTTGCGCCCGCGCCGATCAGACGCGGAACGATTCGCCGCAGCCGCATCGGCCCTTTTCGTTGGGGTTGATGAACTTGAAGCCGGTCTGCAACTTCTCGTCGACGAAATCCATCTCGGTGCCGAGCAGGAACATGACCGCCTTGGGGTCGATCAGGACGGTCACGCCCTTCTCTTCGACGATCTCGTCGAACTGGTTCCTCGCGTCGGCGAACTCCAGCGTGTAGGACAGGCCCGAGCAGCCCCGCGTGCGGACTCCCACGCGGATGCCGACCGACGGCTTGTCGCGACTCGCGAGCAGTTCGCGAACCCGTTCCGCCGCCGCGTCGGAAATGCTGATGACCGCGCCTGCCATGGGACTGACCTACGATGCCTTCTTGGTGGTGTCGAGAGCGGCCTTCGCGCGGTAGTCGGCGATCGCCGCCTTGATCGCGTCCTCGGCCAGGACCGAGCAGTGGATCTTCACCGGCGGCAGGGCCAGATGCTGGGCGATCTGTGTGTTCTTCATGGTTTCGGCCTCGTCGAGCGTCTTGCCCTTCACCCACTCGGTGACGAGCGAGCTCGATGCGATGGCCGAGCCGCAGCCGAACGTCTTGAACCGCGCGTCCTCGATGACGCCCTGGGCGTTGACCTTGATCTGCAGCTTCATCACGTCGCCGCAGGCCGGAGCCCCGACCAGGCCGGTCCCGACGCTCGGGTCGCTCTTGTCCATGGTCCCGACGTTGCGGGGGTTCTCGTAATGGTCCAGGACCTTGTCGTTGTACGCCATGCTGGTACTCCCTTGCGTCCTAGAATTCAGTGTCCGGCCCATTGGATCGACTTCAGATCGACCCCTTCCTGGACCATTTCCCACAACGGGCTCATCTCGCGCAACCGTCCCACGTGCTTGAGGACGGTCTCGATGGCGAAGTCCACCTCCGATTCCGTGGTGAAGCGCCCGATGCCGAAGCGGATCGAGGTGTGGGCCATCTCTTCCTCCACCCCCAACGCGCGCAGCACGTAGGAGGGTTCGAGCGACGCCGACGTGCACGCCGATCCCGACGACACGGCGATATCCTTGATCGCCATGAGGAGGGATTCGCCCTCGACGTAGGCGAAGCTCAGGTTCAGGTTTCCGGGAATGCGCTGGTCCGGGTCGCCGTTCAGGAACACGTCCGGGATCGCGCCGACGATGCCGTCGTACAGCCGCTTGCTCAGCCGCCGCAGCCGCTCGTTGTCCGTCACCATCTCCGCCGCGGCGATGCGACAAGCCTCGCCCAGCCCGACGCAGAGCGGCGTCGGCAGGGTGCCCGAGCGCATGCCGCGCTCCTGGCCGCCGCCGTCGATCATCGCCTTGAGACGCACTCGCGGCTTGCGCCGGACGTACAGCGCGCCGATGCCCTTGGGGCCGTAGATCTTGTGGCCCGAGATGCTCATCAGGTCGATCTTCATGGCCTCGACGTCGAGCGGGATCTTACCGACCGCCTGGGCCGCGTCGGTGTGGAAGAAGGCGCCGCGTTCGCGGCAGATCTGCCCGATCTCGGCGATCGGCTGGATGACGCCGATCTCGTTGTTCACCGCCATGATCGAGACGATGAGGGTGCGCTCGGTCATCGCCGCCTTCAGCTCCTCGAGATCGACCAGCCCATTGGGCTTGACCGGCAGGTAGGTGACGCGCATGCCCTCCTGCTCCAGGTGCCGGGCGGTGTCGAGCACGCACTTGTGTTCGGTCTTCACGGTGATGATGTGGTCCTTGCGGTCGCGGTAGAACGCGGCCACGCCCTTCAGCGCCAGGTTGTTCGATTCGGTCGCGCCCGAGGTGATGATCACGTCCTTCTCGTTGGCGCCGATCAGGCTCGCGATCTGGCCGCGCGCCGTCTCCACCGCCTGCTCCGCCTCCCAGCCGAAGCTGTGGCTGCGCGAATGGGGGTTGCCGAACTTCTCGGTGAAGTACGGCAGCATCGCCTGCACGACCCGCGGATCGCAGGGCGTCGTCGCCTGATAATCCATGTAGATCGGCAGGCGGATATTCCGCTGCGCCGTCTCGCCGTTGGTTCCGTTCCCTGACATCGCCATCCTCTGCTACGCTGCCGCTCTTGCGTGACCGAGCCGAGCGTAGAGGCTCGCCCAGGCCGCCGTGAAGGCCCCGATATCGTCTTCGGTCGTGTCCCAGCCGAGGCTGATCCGGACCGCCGTCGCCGCCTCGCACGGATCGACCCCCATCGCCGCGAGCACGTGCGACGGTCCGACCTTGCCGGACGAACAGGCCGCGCCGGAACTGATCGCGAACCCCGCCAAGTCGAACGCGATGACTTGGGTCTCGGCCGCCACGCCCGGCATCGTCACGCACGTCGTGTTCGGCAACCGTGGCGCATCCCGCCCCAGCACCCGCGCGGCTGGCGCCATGTCCGTGATCGCCGCTTCAAGCCGATCGCGCAGGGCCGCGATGCGTGCCCGATCGTCGATCTCGTGGCGTGCGAGGGTGGCGGCGATCCCGAACCCGGCAATCAAGGCCACCGGCTCGGTTCCGGCGCGCCGCCCCCGTTCCTGCCCGCCGCCGCGCATCTCGGGCGCAAGGTCTCCCACCCGCGGTCCGGCCACCAGGGCACCCACGCCCTGCGGCCCTCCCAGCTTGTGGGCGGAAAGCGTCAGCAGATCGATGCCGAGCTCGCCCATGTCGATCGGCAGCCGGCCCGCCATCTGCACCGCATCGCAATGGTACAGCCCGCCATGGGCCCGAACCGTCGCCGCGATGTCGCGGATCGGCTGCACGGTCCCCACCTCGTTGTTGGCCGCCATCACCGAGACCAGCGCCGGTCCGTCCACGGCCTCGAGGCGAACGATGCCATCCTCGTCGCACGGCAGGATTTCCAGGTCCGGCACCGCGCGCAGGACCGATGGATGCTCGATCGCGCTCGCCAACCGCCGGCGCATCCCGGTGCCGCGCAAGGCCAGATTATTCGCCTCGGTGCCGCCGCTGGTGAACACCACGTCCCCTGCTCGCGCGCCGACCAGCGCCGCGACCCGCTCCCTCGCGTCCTCGATCGCCGCCCGCGCGGCGCGGCCGATCCCGTGCACCGAAGAAGCGTTGCCGCCGATCGCCATGGCCGCCGCCACCGCCGGCTTCAGCGGGGCGCCCGCGTTGTGATCGAGGTTGCGCATGAGATCCCTTACTGCGCCGCCAGCGGAGTGCTCGAGGCGCCAGGATCGTTCGTGTAGGCCCAGAATTTGGACCGCACCTGCCGGGTACAGACGTCCTCCAGGGACACCGAGCTCAGGTACAGGCGGATCTGGTGGCCCAGTTCCTCCCACAGGTCGTGGGTCAGACAGCGTTCGTTCTTGCCCAGGCAACCGCGCGGCGACCCGTCCTTGCAGCGCGTGGCCTTGATCGGCTCGTCCACCGCCAGCACCACGTCCGCCACCCGGATCTGCGCCGCCGGCCGGGACAGGAGATATCCGCCGCCGGGCCCGCGTACGCTCTTCACCAGCCCGCCCCGGCGCAGCCGCCCGAAGAGCTGCTCGAGGTACGACAGGGAAATCTCCTGACGCTCGGCGATATCCGCGAGAGGGATCGGTCGCGTGTTGGACATCGTCCGCGTGGTGTGCGCGAGATCGACCATCGCCATCACCGCGTAGCGCCCCTTGCTGGACAGCTTCATGACCATCACCTCGTTTCGCTTCTCGTACCGCTCACGCGCCCGCTAACAACGACCTTGCCGCTTCTCGTCGGCGCCCTCGCGCCCCAGCCCATCGACCTGCGGCGCCGCGTCGGCAAGGGACGATTCCAAGCTGGCGACGCGAGCCGTGAGGGTCGCCAGCTGCTCGGACATGGCGGCAAGGGCCGCGGTCAGAGGGTCCGGGGTTTCCGCGGCGGGGGTTCCGTAGGCCGCGAACGGCTCGGGCCGTGTCGTTTCCTCGCTCGGCTGCGACACCCGGGCCGGGATGCCGACCACCACGACCTTCGGCGCGACATCGCGCAAGACCACGGCGTTGGAGCCAACCTTGCCCCCCTCGCCGACGGTGACCGGCCCCAGGATCTTCGCGCCGGCACCCACCACCACGTCGTTCTGCAGCGTCGGATGCCGCTTGCCCTGTTTCCACGTCGTCCCACCCAGGGTAACGCCGTGATAAAGCGTCACATCGTCGCCAATTTCCGCGGTCTCGCCGATGACGATGCCCATGCCGTGATCGATGAACAGCCGCCGCCCGATCGTCGCTCCGGGGTGGATCTCGATCCCGGTGAGAAACCGACCGATATGGGCGAGGAAACGCGCCGCCAGGAGCCAACCCAGGCGATACAGGCGATGGCTGACGCGGTGCACCAGCAGGGCATGGAACCCCGGGTAGCAAAGAACGACCTCAAGCCGCGAACGGAGGGCCGGATCGCGGCGGAAATACGAGTCGATCTCGTCCAGCAAGGCCTTGAACATCGCTTGCCCCGGTCTCTAGTATGGCGCCGCCACGGTGGGTTCGGCTGTGCCATGGAGTATATAGATTTCCCGACTTAGGCAGTCAAGTATGCGCCCGCAGTTTTCTTTCGCGCCCCGCGCGAATGACCCTATTTTTTTGTCGGATGAAGTCCGACGCGAAGCAGCAAGCTCATGCCGGAGGTAATTTTCGGCGGGCCCGAAGGGCGGCTCGAGGGCCGCTATCGCCACGGCGCGGCGCAGAATGCGCCGCTCGCCCTGGTCTTGCACCCTCACCCCCGCCACGGCGGTACCATGAACAACAAGGTGGTCTACCACTTGTTCCAGTGCTTCAACCGCGCGGGCTTTTCCGTTTTACGCTTTAATTTCCGGAGTGTAGGTCGAAGCCAGGGAACCTACGACGGCGGCGTCGGCGAAATCGCCGATGCCACGGCCGCCTTCGATTGGCTGCAGTCCCACAATCCCAACGCCGCCGGCTGCTGGATCAGCGGCTTCTCGTTCGGCGCCTGGATCGCCATGCAGGTGCTGATGCGCCGGCCCGAGATCGACGGCTTCGTTTGCGTCGCACCACCGGTCGGCCTCTACGATTTTGCCTTTCTCGAACCCTGTCCATCGTCGGGGATCGTCATTCACGGTGGCAGCGACGAGTTGGTGCCCGACGCCGACATGCACAAGCTGCGCGAGCGCCTGAAGCGCCAGAAGGCGATCACGGTGGATTACAAGGTGATCCCCCACGCGAGCCACTTCTTCGAAGAGCACGGCGACGAGTTCGCGGCCACGGTGGACGCCTACCTCAACAAGCGGATCCGGACGTACACCCTGCACAACTAGGGCGGTTTCAACAAAAAAAAGGAGTCATTGAGTCCGCCCTAGGTTGTTGATTGGGCGTGCTTTCCGGGCGGCGAATCGGTGCCCACTTCGCCTGAAAGTGCGCTAGCCCGATGGTACGCGCCACCCGGTGCCGGGTAGCGCGCGCCGGTGCTGGCGGGATCGCTCAAGGGCAGCCCCAGCAGCGAACGCACCGCGAGGAACGCGAAGGCCTCGGCCTCCATGGCATCGCCATCCCAGCCCGCCGTCTCGATCGGCGCGACGACCGCCCCGAGCCTGGCCGCCAACATGGCCATCAGGGTGCGATTGTGGCGGCCGCCACCGGTGACCAGCCATCGTCGCGGAGCGGCGGGAAGATGGTCGAGAGCGCGCGCGGCCGCGGCCGCCGTGAAGGCCGTCAACGTCGCCGCGCCATCGGCCGGGCTCATACCGTCCGTGGCCGGGGCGAATGCGTCCCGGTCCAGGGACTTGGGCGGTCCCAGACCGAAATAGGGATGGTCCAGCCAGCGGGCGAGCCGTGCCGCGTCGACCGTGCCCCCGGCGGCGATCCGGCCGCCGTCGTCGTGCGCCAGCCCGCAATGGTGCTGGACCCAGTCGTCGAGCAGGGCATTGCCGGGGCCGGTGTCGAACGCCACCAGGCTGTCGTCCGCCCCGATCCAGGTCACGTTGGCGACCCCACCCACGTTCAGGATCGCCAGCGGGCGCGGCAGATCCGCCGCCAGCGCGCGGTGGTACAAGGGCACGAGCGGCGCCCCCTGCCCGCCCGCAGCCATGTCGCCGCGCCGGAAGTCCACGACCACGTCGATGCCGATGCGGCTGGCCAGCAGGGCGCCGTCGCCGATCTGCCAGGTCAATCCACGCTCCGGCTGGTGCAGGATCGTCTGGCCATGAAAGCCCACGACCCGGACATCGGCCGCCGCGATGTTCGCGCGTTCGAGCAGCGCAGCGACGGCATCGGCATGGGCGACGGTCAGGGCCTGCTCGACACCGGGGACATCGCCTGCGCCACCGAGGACTCCCCGGATGCGCGCTTTCAACCCCGGCTGGTATGGCAGCGTCAGCGCATGGCCCAGGCGCTCGACCCGGACGCCATCGCTGCGCAGAAGCGCCGCGTCGACGCCGTCCAGGGACGTGCCGCTCATCAGCCCAAGCGCCAGAACCATGGTGGCCATCGCCGCCTCGCCGTTGTTGGCCCTTCCCGCCTATGCTAAAGGACGCGGCCCGTAACCGCCGCCGCAATCGAGTTTCCCATGACCCAGGCGCGCCTCCGTTCGGAGTTTCTCCGCCGCGTCGTCGAACGCGGTTTCCTGCACCAGTGCACCGATCTGGACGCCCTGGACGCGCGCGCGGCCAAGGGGCGGATTGTCGCCTACATCGGTTTCGACTGCACGGCGCCCAGCCTGCATGTCGGCAGTCTGGTCTCGATCATGCTGTTGCGACACCTGCAGCAGTCCGGACACAAGCCGATCGTGCTGCTGGGCGGCGGCACCACCAAGATCGGCGATCCGACTTTCCGCGACGAGGCGCGTCCGCTCCTGTCGGAGGCCGACATCGCCCGCAACATGGCGGGAATCCAGCGGGTCTTCGCGCGCTACCTGACGTTTGGCGACGGCACGGGCGACGCCGTCATCGTCGACAACGCGGAATGGCTCGACACCCTGGCTTACATCCCGTTCCTGCGCGACGTGGGCCGGCACTTCTCGGTCAACCGCATGCTCTCGTTCGACAGCGTGAAATTGCGCCTGGAGCGGGAACAGCCGCTGTCGTTCCTCGAATTCAACTACATGATCCTGCAGTCCTACGACTTCGTCGAGCTGGCCCGGCGCCACGGCTGCGTCTTGCAGATGGGCGGGTCCGACCAATGGGGCAACATCGTCAACGGCGTCGACCTCGGCCGACGCACCGAGGACCGGGAGCTGTTCGGCCTGACGACCCCCCTGATCACCACGGCATCGGGCGCGAAGATGGGCAAATCCGCCCAAGGCGCCGTCTGGCTCAACGCCGATATGCGTCCCGCCTACGATTTCTGGCAGTTCTGGCGCAACACCGAGGACGCCGACGTCGGCCGGTTCCTGCGCCTGTTCACCGACCTGCCCGATCCCGAGATCGCGCGCCTGGAAGCCCTCGGCGGCTCGGAAATCAACCATGCGAAGAAGACGCTGGCGACCGAGGCGACGCGCCTCGCCCACGGCGATGCCGCCGCGATGGCGGCCACCGAGACCGCCCGCCGCACGTTCGAGGAGGGCATGGCGGGCGAGGCGCTGCCGACCATTGTCGTCGGGCGCGACGAACTGGCCCAGGGCATCCCCGCCTTCGAGTTGCTGCGGCGAGCCGGTCTGTGCGCCAGTGGCGGGGAGGCCCGGCGGCTGATCAAGGCCGGCGGCGCCCGCATCAACGACGCCCCGATCGAGGTGGAGACACGGCCGGTCACGACCGCCGACCTCGCGCCAGAGGGTCACGTCAAACTTTCGGCGGGCCGCAAGAAGCACGCCCTGATCCGCCCCAGGGACTAGGACCGGCCATTCAGCGGTTTTCCTGGTTCTCGGGTGGCGGCACCTCGGCTCCTGGGATCGGATCGAACGACAGCATGTCGCGCAGGAAACCCGGAGCGAGCGTCGCCAGCGGATTGACCGCGGTGTCCGGGTCGTCGATCGGCCCCCGGACCGTGTAGGTGGCGGCGAACAGACCTCCCCCCTCCTCGCCGATCAACAGGTCCCCGAGCAGCGGCACTTCCCCGAGCAGGCTGTTGATCGTGTAGGCGGGGATCAACGTGCCGTCGATGTCGATGGTCTCGGTGGCCAGGTCGATCGTGCCCTCGCCGGTGATTCCGAGGGCCCCGCCGGCCCCGCGCGCGTTGGCGATCGTGATGATCGAGCCGTGCTTGACGAACGGGATCTTCGCCCGGGCGAAGGGGATCCCCTCGCCCTCCAGCATCGTGACCAGTCCGGTGAACGAGCCGAACGACAGGACCCGCGCCAGAACCGGCGCGTCGCGGACCTGAAAATCCCGCAGCACCATGTTCCCGGTGGCGGGCCGCTCGGGGTCCGTGTCGTCGATCTTCGCCCCGATCTCGATCGTGCCGCCATGCGCGGTCTCGATAACATCGAACAGTCTGAGGGCATCACCCGCGTCGGCGGCATCCAACCGAAAGACGCGGCCGCCCTCCCCCGGCCCGATCGAGGTCGTCAAACTGCTGCCACCCGGCATGATGCCCTCGGCCGCAAGCCGAGCGAACCGGTCGGCGGCGAAGCGCGCGTCGATGGTCACGTCGGTCAAGGCCGCGTCGGGGCGCAGATAGAGGCGTTGCAACCGCGCCGTTAGCGTGAATGGCGGGATATCCCCCTCGTCGGCGTCCCCGATCGTATCGATGTAGGGACCGAGATCGGCGACGCCCCGGTCGATGACCACCGCGAAAGCGCCGTCCTTGCCGACCGCGATCGTGCCCGCCAGGTCGTTCAAGCCCTGCTTCGCCCGCGTGAGAATGACGCGACTTTCGGCGCCCGCCAGCGTCGCCGAGCCGGCCAACTCGAGGTCAGGCGCCGCCACCGAAAATGCGGTGACATCCGTGGCCCCGTCGGTCCCGCCCCGCCATGTCGCCGCCAGCGTTCCCGGTTGGCCGCGGGCCTTCGACCAGGACAGGTCCCTCAGGGTCGCCGCGGCACCGGTCAGGTCGGCGACCAACTGGAACCGGCTGGACCCCTCGTTCGGCTCTTCGATCGCCAGCCGCACGGCGACCAGGCCCTGGACGATCGCGGCTCCGGGGATCCCGAGGGTCGCCCGCTCGGCGTCGTCGAGGATCGTGTCCAGGACCACTTCCGACCGGAGCGGGGCCGCCGCCCCGAAGTGTTGGGTCCAGGTCGCGTCCACGGGGACTCCAAGGGCCGCAATCGAACCGACGGCCTTGGCCGTTTCGCGATCGATCGATACCGAAAACGCACCGCCGGTGAGCGGATAGTTGGGGACCTCCCGGGGGAGGGCGAGCTCGGCCACGTCACCGGTAATGGCGAAGACGACATCGGCGCGGGCCATCCCGACGAAACGCGGCAGGTCGACCCGCAGGGTGGCCGTGATGGCGCCATCGGCCTCGAGGTTCGCCATGGTTTCCCGATCCGGCAGGTCCAGACCCGGGTCGGCAGCGAGGATCAGCGCGTCCCGAAGGCGGCCCTCGATGCGGGTTTCGCTGGTGAGCCCGGCGCTGCCGTCGAGCCTGGGCAGGGTCACGCGGCCATCGGCGACGACCAGGTTTCCCTGGTGCCCGACGATGTGATCCACGACCACGGCGAAGTCGCGCACGGAGACGTGCCCGTCGAGCCCGGTCAGGGAGGGCATGGTTGGCATGTAGGCGAAGTCGGTTCCCGCGACGTCGGCTTCAATCGCGAGCGCGTTCAAGGGACCGTCGCTGACCCCGATCTCGCGGACCACGGCCGAAAACGACGCAGTGGCGTTGCGTACGGTTCCGCCGGAAATGCTCCGCGCAATCCAATCGCGGGCGTTCACGCCCAGGCCCTCTGGCCAGTAGCGCACAACCGCCGCCGCCGGCATGGCATCGATCGCGACCTCGAGCGTCAGCCACGGATCCGTTCCCAGGTCGACGACCCGGCCTTCGCCGACGATCAGCACGTCGCCGAGATCGATCTCGGCGCGCACGACATCGATCCGCTCGTGGTCCGGGGACACGGTCACCCGCGCCGCGGCACCGGCGACCGTGACCGGTTCCACATAGATGTCCGGCACGATCAACCGCCCTGGGCCCATCCAGACCTCGGCCTCGATCGCGGCCAACGCACCCTCGCTCGTGACCACACCGTGCAAGGTTCCCGTGAGCTCCGCCTGGATACCGCCCAGGGCCGCAAGCTCGGGAACCTGGTCCGCGACCAGGGTCGGGTCCAGTCCGGCGAACCGCACCGCGAGGTCGACCGCGCGATCGTTTGGCGCGATCGCGAACGAACCATCGACATGCGCCGACGGGGTTCCGAACGGCAGCTCGAGGGTGATCGTGCCGCGCACACCGGCGGCGTCGCGATCGACCACCACGCCGACGTCCGCGACCTGCCACTGTCGTCCGGACATGCGGTCCTCGAACAGCACCGTCCCGTTGGCTATGGCCAGGCGCGACAACCCGCCGAGCGGGCGATCCACGTTGGGCGTCCCGGTGACATCGTCGATCAGCGCGTCCAGGCCCGCGCGCGACGTCTCGCCGGAATCGCCAGGGCCGATCGACAAGGCCCCGGTTTCGTCACGCACCAGGCGCACGACCGGGCGCACCGCTTCCAGGCTCACCAGCGACAGGGACCCCTGCAGCAACCGGAGGAACGAGAGATCGACGTTGACCTCGGGCGCCGCGAAGAACACGCGCCCTTCGGCGTCGAGGGCGCGCAAGTGCGTCACGCCCAAACCGACCAGATTGTCGCCGCCGACCCCGATCACCGTATCCGCGAAGGCGATGCGATAGGGCGCATTGGCCCGCGCGAGCGCCCGTTCGATGGTGGGCGACAGGAAGGAAACGGTGATCGGCCCCATGGCGAGGCGCCAAGCCAGGCCGACCGCCACGACGGTCGCGACGGCCAGCGTGGCGCCCAGCACGTGCAGGGTATGGCGTGTCAGGCGAACCAGCACCGTCCCAGGATCCCTTGGGTGTTGTTGACCATCGCCGACCGATCGCCCACTGTGCGCCAGCACGCCAGCGCCACGCGATGACTGACTACCATGTTTCGAGCCGGATTGCCGGCATGCCGGGACCGGCCGATCCCGAGCGCACCCGGCGTGGGCTCGACGACTGGTTGAGCGCCGCCGCCGAGGTCGAAGACCCCGCCGTCGGCGTGGAGGCCAGGGCGCTCATGCATGATCCGGCCGCGCGGCGCATGCTCGACGCCATGGTCGGACACAGCCCGTTCCTCACCCGGTGCCTGGTGTCCTTGCCCGACCTGCCCCACCGCCTGGCGCGCCAGGGCCCCGACCAGGTGCTCGACGCGACCCTCGGGGGACTGGCGGATGTCGATCGCCAGGACCGCGCCAGCGTCATGACCCGGCTGCGGCGAGCACGGCGGGAAGCCGCCGTGACCATCGCCATGGCCGATCTCGGCGGTCTATGGCCCCTGGAACGGATCACCGCCGCCCTAAGCCGCTTCGCCGATTCCGCCGTGGACACGGCGCTGGCGCATCTCCTGCGCGGTCTGGCGGCGGACGGCGCCATCGCGCTCGGCGACGACCGGCACCCGGGCCGGGACTCCGGCCTCGCCATCCTGGCGCTCGGCAAGCTCGGCGCCGAGGAGCTCAACTACTCGAGCGACATCGACATCATGGTGCTGTTCGACCCGGAGCGGCTGCGGTGGCAAGGCACCGGCCATCCGCAGGCCGCGCTCGTGCGCCTGGTCCGGGACCTCGTGACGATCATGCAGGAGCGCACCAACGATGGCTACGTGCTGCGCACCGATCTGCGCCTGCGCCCCGATCCGGCGGCCACGCCCGTCGCCATCTCGATCGAGGCGGCCGAGCTCTACTATGAAAGCCTGGGTCAGAACTGGGAGCGGGCCGCGCTCATCAAGGCTCGCGCCGCGGCGGGCGACCGCAACGTCGGCCGCGACATCCTGGCGCGCCTGACGCCTTTCATCTGGCGCAAGCACCTGGATTTCGCCGCGATCCAGGACATCCACTCGATCAAGCGCCAAATCAATGCCCGCCACGGGGGCCATCGCATCGCCGTCGCCGGCCACAACATCAAGGTCGGGCGCGGCGGCATCCGCGAGATCGAGTTCTTCGCCCAGACCCAGCAGTTGATCTGGGGCGGACGCGACCCCAGCTTGCGGCAGCGGGGAACCTGCGCCGCCCTGCGCGCCCTGGCCGCCGCGGGGCGGACCGAGCCGGCGGCCGTGGCTGAACTCATCGACGCCTACCGTAGCTTACGGACCATCGAGCACCGCCTGCAGATGATCGACGACCGCCAGACCCAGACCCTGCCCAACGACCCGGAGAAGCTCGCGGAGCTCGCGGCCTTCGTCGGCCACGCCGATCTTCCGGCGTTCGCGGACTCCCTGGTGGCGACCCTCGGGATCGTCGAGGCACGCTACGCCGCCCTGTTCGAGGAGGCCCCGGCCCTGTCGCCGACCGGCAACCTGGTCTTCACCGGGACCGAGGACGACCCCGAGACGCTCGCCACGCTGGCCGGCATGGGCTTCGCGGACTGCGCGGCGGTCGCCGGCGCGATCCGTGGCTGGCACCATGGCCGCTACCGGGCCATGCGCTCGACGCGCGCGCGAGAGCTGCTGACCGAGATCACCCCGACCCTGCTGGGCGCCCTCGCCCGCACCGCGCAGCCCGACGCGGCGCTCATGCACTTCGACGAGTTCCTGCGCAAACTGCCGGCCGGAGTGCAGCTGTTCTCGCTGTTCTACAGCCGTCCGGGGCTGCTCGACCTGGTGGCCACGATCATGGGCACGGCGCCGCGGCTGGCCGAACACCTGAGCCACAACGTGAGCCTGCTCGACGGGGTCCTCAGCGCGGACTTCGATGCGCCTCTGCCCGACGCGGATGCCTTGACGGCCACGCTCGACGGCGCCCTCGCGGCGACGCGGGACGAGCAGGACCTGCTCGACACCTGCCGCCGCTGGGCCCACGATCGGCAGTTCCAGGTCGGCGTGCAGATGCTGCGGCGCGCGGTCACCGTGGAGCGCGGGCACGCCATGCTGTCCGACGTGGCCGAAGCGGTGCTCCGCGCCCTTGCCCCGCGCATCGAGCGCCACTTCGCGGCCGCCCATGGCCGGATCGCGGGCGGCCGCATGGCCATCCTGGCGCTCGGCAAGCTCGGCGCGCGCGAGATGACGGCGACCTCGGACCTCGACCTCGTCTTCATCTACGAGTCGGCGCCGGGTGCCGACGCCTCGGACGGGGCGAAACCGTTGCCGCCCAGCCAGTACTACACGCGGTTGAGCCAGCGCCTGCTGACCGCGCTCAGCGCCCTCACGGCGGAGGGCCGGCTGTTCGAGATCGACATGCGGCTGCGCCCATCCGGCGCCAAGGGACCGGTGGCCTCGGAGATCGACGGCTTCCTGCGCTACCAGGGCGACGAGGCCTGGTTGTGGGAGCACATGGCGCTGACGCGCGCGCGTTTGCTGTGCGGGCCGACCGACCTGGGCGACCGCCTGATCGCCGGGATCGATCGGGTCCTGCGCCGTCCGCGCGATCCGATCTGGCTGGCGGGCGAGGTGGACGCGATGCGCCGGCGCATCGCCGCCGAGCACGGCACCGGCGATCCCTGGGACGTGAAGCACGTGCGCGGCGGCCAGGTCGATATCGACTTCATCGCCCAGTACGTCCAGCTTCGCGATGCCGCGACGGTGCCGCGCATCCTCGCGCCGGCGACGGTTCGCGCCCTCGAACTCGCCGGCGAATCCGGTGCGCTGGCGCGCGAAGATGCCGCCGCCCTGATCGCCGCTGCGCTCATGTTCCAGCGGGTCCAGGGCCTGCTCCGCCTGACCCTCGGTGACCGGTCCCCCGGTGGCGTGGCGCCCCAGGAACTCCGCAACCTGCTCGCCGCCGCGACCGGAACGGGCGACCACGACTCGCTCGCCCGGAACCTGGCCGAGACCCAAGCCGACATTTCAGTCCGTTACGAGCGAATCGTGGGCTCCGCACCCTAAGGCCGGCGACCGGTCGAGCCGCTGGGCCGCGATCGGCGCAAGATGGTACGGATGGGTCCATGGCAACCCTCGACTCCGCATCGCCTCAGCCGGCACCCCGCTGGCGCGACCTGCTGTTCGGCCGCTGGGCGCCGGTCGCCTGGACCCTCAGCCTCGGCACCGGCATGCACGCGACCGCGTGGTACATCCTGGCGACCGCCCTGCCCTCGGCGGTCGCGGATGTCGGCGGCGCCCATTTGGTGAGCTGGATCGTCTCGATCTATCTGATCGCCTCGATCGTCTCCGGTTCCGCCAGTGGCCTCTTGAAGGCCCGGCTCGGCAGCCGGCCCCTGCTGCTGGCCGCCACCGCGGTCTTCATCGCCGGCACCGTGCTCGCGGCCGGCGCGCCGACGATGTGGCTGGTGATCGTCGGCCGCGTCCTCCAAGGCGCCGGCGAGGGCGTCATCTGGGCCGTCTCCGCCATGCTGGTGAAGGACCTGTTCCCGCTGGCGGCGGTGCCATCGATGTACGGCGTGCTGGCCGTGGTCTGGGCGCTCGCCGCGGTGATCGGGCCTCTGCTCAGCGGCGTGCTGACCGAGGCCGTCTCCTGGCGCGGCGCCCTCCTCAGCATGGTGCCGTTCGCCATCCTGTACGCCGGCATGGTGGCGTTCATCCTGCCGCCGGTCGCGCCCAGCCGAGCGGGCCAGCGTTTTCCGCTCGGCCGCCTGCTGGTCATCGGCCTCGGGGTGGTCGCCCTGTCGGTCGGCGGGACGCAGGCACGGGTCGAAGCGGCGTTCGCGGCCCTCGTGCTCGCGGTGCTGATCGTCGCCGTCGCCTTGCGAGCGGACGCGCGATCCGCCGTTCCCCTGTTCCCCCGGCGCCTGCTCAGCACCAGGGCGGCGGCGCCCCTCGGCATCTGGATCCTGACCCTGATGTTCTGCGCCGAAGCCGCCGTCAGCGTATACGGCGCCCTGCTGGTCCAGACGTTGTTCGGCGCCTCGCCCGTGGTCGCGGGCTATGTCCTCGCGATCGTCGCCTTCGCCTGGACCGTCACGGCCCTGCTGACCGCGCGGCTTTCCGGCCCCAGCGCCGACGGCGCGATCGTCGCCGGCCCCCTGTTGCTGGTGATCGGCCTGACCGGTCTGGCGCTGGCCCTCGACGCCATGAGTTTCACCGGTGTATGCGTCACGTTCGCCGTCATCGGCGCGGGCTTCGGCGTCGCCTACACGTTCGTGACCCAACGGGTCCTGGGCGGGGCGGCGGATAACGAGAGCGACGTGACCGCCGGGGCGCTGCCGACCCTCGAATCGGCCGGCGCGGCGTTCGGGGCGGCGCTTGCCGGGCTGGCGGGAAATCTGGCGGGAATCGCCGCGCTGGGCGAGATCGCGACCGTGCGCGACGCCGCCGTCTGGGTGATCGCGATCGCGACCCTGCTCGC
Organism: Alphaproteobacteria bacterium; assembly: GCA_009694045.1. Taxonomy (GTDB): domain Bacteria; phylum Pseudomonadota; class Alphaproteobacteria; order SP197; family SP197; genus SHVY01. Next base: position 59,077 of record SHVY01000013.1, read on the forward strand.
CTTGCCCGCGGTGGTCGGCGCGGTCGCCCTGGTGCGGCTCGTTCCAGCCCGGCGCTGAGCGCGCCCCTTACCGGGCGACCAACCAGCGACCGTCCGAGCAAATCCAATACTGGCCGGTTTCGAGGCCGTGGCTGGGATCGGCGGGGTCGGGAACGAAGATCGGCGGGCTGCCGTCCGGGGTGCTGACGACCCACAGCCGGCCGTCGTAGTGCGACGTCGCGGCGAGACCCTCGGGCAAGGTCCGCAGCTCGGCGGTCGCGAGGAAGTCGTGCATCTGGGTCCGCATCTCCTCGGGTATGGGGCCCCAGACCTGGGATCTGTCGTCCTCCATGGCCTTGCCGGCGGCATCGTAGGTGGCGAAGTCCTTGGCCGCGATCGCCGCATGAAGGGCCGCGACGGCGCCCAGCACGTCGGCGGGATCGCCGGTCCAAGGCGCGCTGGTAAGGAACTCCCATTCCGGCAGCCCCGCGATCGGGACCGTGGCCGCGACGGCGCCTTCGCCTTCGACCCGGCCCTCGGCCAAGCGGGGCAAGACGACGTCGGTGACCATGGTGACCTCGATGAAGCCATCGGCCGCCGCGGCGTGGCCTTCGACGACGATCTCGTTGTCGCCGTTCCGCATCCACTGCCCGGTGTCGACGAAGTCGGAGGGATCGCTCGACCCCTCCGCCGCCGCACCGGCCGCGAACCGGTGCATCGGCACGCCGTTCACCATGACCCGCCCTGCGGCTTTGTGGTAGCTGATGTTGACCGTGACGTTGGGCAGATCCTGGGTACGCACCGCGGGCCCGAACGGCGGCGGCGCCGCGACGAGCACGAGCGCCAACGCGAACACCAGCTTGCGGATCATGGTACGGTTCCTTTCCCAGAAACCGACCACCTTGGAGCAAGCGCGGTGTCCGCCGTCATCCTCGAATCGGCTGCGTGCGAAGAAACGAGTTGGCACGACAACCTGATCTACGCATTCCGATTCGACGTGGGTGACAGCGACCGGGGCGAATGGTGGGGCGACATGGTCCTCGACATCGACCACATTCTGGAGTGGGTGCGGGGGAACGACGGCCGCATCGGATTTCGGGTCGCGCCGGCCACGCTGGTGTTCCAGGACGTGGCCAATCTGCAGGTCACGCTCGGTCAGGCTGCCGGCGATCACCCGAGGACCCTCGGCGAGCTTGCGATCGACCGGGTCACCAAGGTGGCGATCCCGTGGCCCTGGAGCGACGCGCGCCTGCCCTATTACCGCTGGCGCATCGGCCTCAACGCGCCCGCTGGCGGCGTGATCGGGTTCCTGGCCAGCGGCTTCACCCAAACCTTGCGCGCGGAGCCGGTGTTGCTCGAGCAGCAGCGCTGGTCTCCCGGCGACCGGCCGGCACTGCCGGCTCGTTCGCGCTAAGCCAAGGGCTTCAACCCGGCCCCGGTCACCCGCTCGGCGAGGGCCGCGGCCATGAACGGATCGAGATCGCCGTTCAGCACCCCGTCGGCGTTGCCGGTCTCCACCCCGGTCCGCAGGTCCTTGACCATGCGGTAGGGGTGCAGGACGTAGGACCGGATCTGGTGGCCCCAGCCGATATCGGTCTTCTGCGCGTTCAGGGCCTGCACCTCGGCCTCGCGCTTCTGCAGCTCGGCCTCGTAGAGGCGGGCCCGCAGCATCGCCCAGGCCTCGGCCCGGTTGCGGTGTTGCGACCGGTTGCTCTGGCATTGGACGACGATGCCGGTGGGGGCGTGGGTCAGGCGCACGGCGCTGTCGGTCTTGTTCACGTGCTGACCGCCGGCGCCCGAGGCGCGGTAGGTGTCGGTGCGCACGTCCTTCTCGTCGATCTGAACCTCGATCGTTTCATCGACGACGGGATAGACCCAGACGCTGGCGAAGCTGGTGTGCCGGCGCCCGGCCGAGTCGAACGGCGAGAGCCGGACCAGCCGGTGGACCCCGCTCTCGGTCTTGCACCAGCCGTAGGCGTTGGTGCCGCTGACCCGGATGGTCACGGACTTGAGCCCGGCTTCCTCGCCTGGGCTCGCCTCGATCTCCTCGACCTTGTAGCCGTGGGCCTCGGCCCAGCGCAGGTACATCCGCTCCAGCATCTCGGCCCAGTCCTGGCTTTCGGTGCCGCCGGCCCCGGCGTGGATCTCGACGTAGCAATCGTTGCCGTCCGCTTCGCCCGACAACAGGCTTTCGAGACGCAGGGTCTGCCCTCGCTTGGCCGCCTCGTTCAGCGCCGCCTGGGCCGCATCGACCAAGTCGCTATCGCCCTCCGCCTCGGCGATCTGGGCCAGTTCGAGGTTGTCGTCGCGTTCGCGCTCGAGCCCCTCGACGGCGGCGAGGGCGCCGCTGAGTTTCTGCCGCTCGCGCATCAGCTTCTGCGCCGCCGCTGGATTGTCCCACAGGTCGGAGCGCTCCGCCGCCGCGTTCAGCTCGGCGAGGCGCCGCTTGGCGTTATCCCAGTCAAAGATGCCTCCTGAGGAGCGCGAGCGCCTCGGTGATGGTATCGGCCAGGCTGGTGATCTCGGCGCGCAACGGCCTGCTCCTCTGAGACACGGAGTCTCAGTCTCACATAGGCCATCACTCGTCATTTGCCTAGACCGTATCGACGGCCTCGCACCACACCTGATACGCCGTTTGGTGGGCCGCCAATGCGCCGACGAACGGACTCAGAACGACCATGGCGCCGTCACCGGAAGATCAGGCCACGCAGCCATCGGTCCATGCACCGATTTCGGGCACGGCGGGAACCGCCATCATCTCCCCTAACTTCCATCCCCCGAGCAGGCCTTTCCGACACGGTACTTACAAGCTCACCGTCAGGCCCCCGTCATGTTCAACGAGAATCTTTATCGCGTCAGTTTGTAGGCTGCCCCGAGGCGTGATCTTGACCCATTCACACACCGCGACCGCGGTGGTTGGGTGCTCCGCCACTTGCGCTCGGAGGCCGTCATGCTAGAGCGCGAGAACGTCTTCCAATGGGGCGGCGTCGCCTGTGAAACTTGCCGCGAGAACCACCTCCCCCGCAGGGGTCAGGTAAGCTCCAAACGGGCCAAATCCACCGAGCTTCACCACGTGATCTTCCGCAAAATTAAGAAGCAAGTCCGACACCAAGATCAGATCACCCTTTGCCGCTCGATAAAGAGTGTCGAAAGCTTGCTCAGAGCCGCTCCGAAAAGATGTTGAGTCTGGGGAGTCGGTTGTGACTCTATGGGTGGCAACCTTGTTGAGGAGGTTGCTTGATGTGGACGCCCGAACATCGTGCCGTGGCGGATCGTCGCGGTCTGCGTTATCCCAGCGATTTGACGG
>SHVY01000062.1 GCA_009694045.1 Alphaproteobacteria bacterium
ATGGTGCTGACATTGGAGCGTGCGGGCCTGATCCGACGACAGCCCGGCGTCGCACGCAGCGTCGAACTCCTGGTCGATCCAGAAGCCCTGCCAATCCTACGCGCAAGACACCATCAACCCGTCATATCCTCTCAGTGCAGAGGTGCTAGGCGTCTCCCGGAAATCGGCCACCAACCGCACCCATCATCGCCGGGTCCTCGCGATCGAGCGGATCGACATCGGCCTCGCCGTGAGCGGGGCGGCCGATGTGCAGGCCATTGGCGTCGATGGTGCAGACCCGTCCACGCCGTTCGTGCCAGGACCCGCGCAGCTTCGGAACCGATGCGACCCGGCGAATCTCTCCCGCGACGGTCTCGAGGCGAAGCGTGACGATCGCGTCGGACCCGGCCGCGACCAGGGGATCGACGCCAAGCAGCGGGTCCTCCGTAGCCTGGGTGGGGACGGTGAACAGTGCCGCGATTCCCCGCGACCGCATCAGGGCGAGGAGATGGGCAATCGCCTGACGCTGCCGATCGCGGTCGGCAAGGCGATCAAGGGCGCCCAGGCTGTCGATCACGACGCGTTGCGGGTCGAAGCGTTGCACCAAGGACTCGACCATGTGCAGGTGGTCCTCGAGGGCGGCCGCGTCGGGCAAGGCACCGACGATCGCCAGTCAGCGATCATGCTCCATCCTGGGAAAGTCGATGCCCCACTGCGCCGCGTGGCGAATGAGATGGGCACGGCTCTCATGGAGCGAAAAGGCGAGGCAACGTTCGCCGGAACCGGCGCCGCCGGCCAGGAATTCCGCCGCGATCAGGGTCTTGCCGGCACCCGATGGGCCGCAGACGAGGGCTATGGAATCGCGAAACAGGCCACCGCCCAGCATCTTATCCAGGATGGGATTGCCGGACGCGATGCGTTCGACCGCGGCCTCGCGCGGTTCCTGAGGTCGTGGGGCGATGACCACGAGGCCTTCGCCGGGGACCACCACCACCGGGAAGGACGCCGGCTGGTGCGGAGCGCCCGCGAAACGAACGATTTCGACCGTGCGGCGCCAGTCACCCCGACCGTGGCCCATGGCGAGGTCGACGACGTTGTCCGCGACGGCATCGGCGCCCGGGCTTGCTTCGGGCCGGTCGTTCACCGAACCCCGCAGCGTCACGAGACTGGTCAGCCCCATGGCGGCGAACGCTGTCACCAGCCGTTCCAGTTCCGCCGCCGGGATGCGGCCGTTGGGGAGGTGCCGGGCGAGGCCGTCGAGGCTGTCGATGACGAGGCGGTGCGCCCCGGTGCGGGTCACCGCCGCCTCGATCCGGGCGAGCAGCGCGCCGAGGTCCACGGATCCGGAAAATGCCGTCTCCGTGCCGGGGTCCGGCGTGGCATCGACGAACGTCCAACGCTGATCCCGTTCCCACGACCCCAGGTCGAGCCCTAACCCGATGGCGCAGCGGCGCACCTCGGGAGGTGCCCGATCGGCGGCGACGAACACCCCGGGCTCGTCCGCGACGGTGATCCCCGAGGCCAGGAACTGGCAGGCGAACGTCGACTTGCCGGTTCCTATGGCCCCGCGCAGCAGAGTCGTCCGCGAGCGCGGCAACTCACCCCTGGCGATCGCGTCGAAGCCAGGGATTCCGGTTGGTGATTTTGCCGCGGGCAGGGTCACGTCAGCCGCTCAGTCCGATCCCGTGCGCGCCACGGATTCCTCGTACAGTTCCAAGGCTACGCGCAAGGCTTCGACATCGCTGTGATCGCCGACAATGCGTCGCTGGGGCGGCGGGTAGTCCCGGATCAGCGTCGGCGTCGCCACGATCTTGAATCGCTCCGCAAATCGGGACGCTCGAGCACGTCGACGACATCCAGCTCGTAGCCGCCGCCAAAGTGTCGATCACACAGGTTCCGCACCCGGACCACGGCGCGCTGGGAGCGTGACGTGCCACCGGTGACGAACATGCGCAACGTCGTGCGGCTGGCGGCACCCTCGCTCACCCGCTACCTCCTGATCGCGGCGACAACGGATTCGGAACGGTCTCCCGCAAACCCGCCACGAAAATAGCTGACAAGATGCATCAGGACCTTGGTCAGCATGACCCGACCGGATTCGAGGCACCAAGGCGTCTGGTCGGCCGATGCGGCACCGAGGATGCGGGCCAATGCGGCCCGGTGCACCTTAACGACGTCGCGGGCGCTGGCACGGAGAAAACCCATGCGCTGGGCCATGTCCTGGGCCGCTGAACCGTCACGGTCCTGATAGAACCCCTGACTTACGGCCCGTTCCAGCTCGGTCGTGTATTCGGCGACGAGTTCGGCGAATACCTCCGGCATCGTCTGTTCGAGCGGTCCCTGCCCGAAAGCCTGGCGTGTCAGGTTGGCGACCGTGGGACCGATGATCTCTTCCAGGGTATCGAGCTCGCGGGCGGCGGAGCGGATCGTATCGGTGACATCGCGGCCGATGCCGCGATAGCCGCGGAAGTGACCATCCGCGTCCCACAGCGCGTAACCGCTGATGGCCATGGCACGCGGCAGCCGTTGATCATCGGCATAGTCGAGGACGATGTCGCGGATCGGCTTGCCGGCCTCCAGGTCCTGCCGCAGGGATTCGAGCGCCGAGGCGTACTCGTCCACCGCCCCGATGTCCCACAGGCAGGCTCCGCGCAGTCGCTCGGACTTACGCCCGATGGTCGCTTCCGCGCCCTCGGACAAATAGACTAGGCGGAGGTCGAGATCCGTCTCCCACAGCCATTCCGAGGACGCGAGCCCGAAATCACGCAGCCGCTCCTCGGCCAGGCCGATTCCCGAGCTCCCGTGCGGACTCGATATGTCCTCGAGGCTCAGGAGCACGCCCACGACCACATCGCGGCCATCGACGTCCGGTGTCAGCACGATTCGAACCTTGCCGAACCGGCCGCTCGGCCCGCGCATCTCGGTGTCGAGGTCGACGATCCGCCCACCGGCCGCGGCTTCCAAGTACGGATGGATCCGCTCATACCCGTCGCCCAGCAGTTCCCCAGGCGCCGACCCTCCGGGTCCTCGTTGCCGCCGAACCAGGACCGCAAACGGCGGTTGGCGAAGAGGCACGTGGTCGCCATCACCGATATAGCCGAGCCCCGCGGCATCGAGCTCGACGACCGCGGCAAGCTGGATGACCCGTTGGTGCAGGGATCGCACCCGCTCACTGCGCCACAGGGCGTGGCGGATGGACCGGCCAAGATTGCCGGGGTCAAGCCGATGGCGACTGAGGACATCAGCCGCGCCGGCGGCCATCATCTCGTCCTCCAGGGCCCGGTCGTCGTCGGCCAGGATCACCAGAATGGGCGAGCCCGGCGGTCCACCCCCGAGCCTGAACAAATCCGCCGCGCTGTGTTGGCCGATGTGGTCGGCCACCAGCGCTATGTCGTGGCTTTCGCGCGCCAACTTGCCGAGCGCCGCCTCGCAGGTCGTGGCCCAGTCGAGCTCGAACGTCAGCTCGGTTTGGCCAAGCAGGTCACGAACAATCGTGAAGTCGCGCCCCCGTTCCGCGACCAGCAGGATCTTTCTGGTCACCTCTCTCCCCGGAACCCTTGGCCGACCCCCTCGGCGCGGACGCTGGAATGGTTAATAAAGTATGAACAGTTTCCTGAGTCTTGACCAGGGGTATTCAACCAGAATCTCAAGATTTTGAGGGTCACACGGCATAGGACCCACCGGATGTTGTGAATCGTCAGGCGAGGTCGTCGATTTCTGTATCCGAAAGCGAGCCCGGAACAATCGTGATCGGAACCGACAATTTGCCGGACATCTTGCCAACGAGGTGAGAAACGAGCGGACCTGGACCCTCCGGCCCGGTACCGGCGCCAAGCACCAGGATCGAGATGCCCGGCTCTTCGGCGAGAAGCTTCAGAAGCTCCTCGCGCCGATTGCCCTCCCGCAGGTGCAGGACCGGAAAACTCATGGCCATGTCGTAGACGTCGCTCGAGAGGGATTGCAGAAGCCGCTCCGCTTCCTCGCGCTGCTCCTCCTTCATGAGATCGCCGATCGCCGAGAAGTGCTGGAACTCGGGCGGTTCCAGCACGTAGAGGAGATCAACGCGCCCGCCCGTGGCGCGCGCGCGGCGGGCGGCGTAGCGTAGAGCGACGCGCATCTCCTCGGATTCGTCGACGACGACGAGGAAGGCCCGCTGTCGGCGCTGCTGAGATTCCTCGGCCATTTCGTCCTCACGCCTTGCGGAATACCAGACTCGCGATCCAACCGGCACTGGCGGCGACGATGACGGCGATGACCCCGTAGGCTCCGCCTTGCCGGTTGGCGAAATCGAAGACATCGGCTCCGAACCCGATCTTGCTGACCGTAAGGGGCGTGCTTTGCGCACTGATCACTTCGCCGTCACGGATGAACAGCACTTCGACCCGGTAGTCGCCGGTCGGCACGTTGGCCGGAAAGCGAACGGTGGCGCGGAACAATCGGTCCGCGAGCACGGTGATCGGCTCCACCGCGGCGGGAAAGAGCCCAAGCTCCTGCATCTTCCCCACCAGCGCCTGGCGATAGGTAACCGGTTGATCGACCCGGTCCGGATCCACGAGCTCGAGCTTGAGATGGTCAACCCCGACCTGGTGGCGCCTGAGGACCGTGGGGGGCGTGTGCTCCATCAAGGATTCGGTGCCGGCGACGGCGTAGAAGCCAGGCACCTTCGTGAAGGTCACCCCCGTCCCGTTGAACCAGACGCCGACCATTCGGGTCTTGCGGCGCAAGGTGACGGATTCATCGGGCCCGCGAACCACCAGGGCGATATCCCCCGTCTGGTTGACGGCGCCGAACAGCAGCAGGTCCGCCCCCGTGAACCCCGTGGTCACGGCGATCAGGTGTTCGGATAGATCCGCGACGATCGGGGTGTCGGCATCGGCGCGCAAGACGCCGGCCAGGAGGCTGGCCAGCGCGCACCATATCCCGAGGCCCCCCTTCACGAGGTTCGCCCAATTTCGATCGCGTACAACGAGTCCGGCGGCAGGATCATGTCGATGGCGAGCTTCAAGGCCACGCCCATGACGAGCAAGGCCAACAGCCCGCGCACCTGTTCGCCGGCGAGGCGCGCTCCCCATCGGCTTCCGACCTGGGCGCCGACGACGCTGCCGGTCAAGAGCAGGATGGCCAGGACGATGTCGACGGTGTGGTTCTGGTACGCCTGCAGGAAGGTCGTGATGGCGGTGACGAACGTGATCTGGAAGAGCGACGTGCCCACCACGACCGCGGTCGGCATACCCAGCAGATAGATCATGGCCGGGATCAAGAAGAAGCCGCCACCAACGCCCATGAGCGCGGTCAGCACGCCCACGAAGATGCCGAGCGCGATCGGCGGCAGGCAACTTATGTAGAGGCGGGAGTGACGGAACCGTACCTTGAACGGCAGGCCGTGGAGCCAGCTATGTTCGTGCAGCTTGCGGGCGGACCGGCTGCCCTTCGCCTGGCGTTTGCGGATCGTTCGCGCGGCCTCGAACAGCATCAGCCCCCCGACGCCGCCGAGGAAGATGACGTAACAGAGCTGGACGACCACGTCGATGTGACCCGTCCCCTTGAGAAAAGAGAACAGCCAGACCCCGCCGATCGCGCCGATGGCGCCACCGGACAGCAGGACAAGTCCCATCTTCACGTCGACGTTCTTGCGGCGCCACTGGGCGAGCGCGCCGGAAACCGAGGAGGCGACGATCTGATTGGCACCCGTCGCCACGGCCACCGCCGGCGATACACCGATGAAGATCAGCAGGGGCGTGGTCAAGAACCCGCCGCCGACGCCGAAAATTCCCGACAGCAGGCCAACCCCGAAGCCAAGGCCGAGAAGGACAAACACGTTGACCGAAATCTCGGCGATTGGCAGGTAGATGTACATCGGGGCGGTCGCCCCTCCACATGGGTGCCGGCATCCGGTGCATCGGCACTTAGCACCCGGCCGGAGCCTTCGCAAGCGGCAAGGGCCTAAAACGCCCTGGAGATGGTGGTCATGGAGATCCTGGGCTTTCACGACGAACGCACCGCGACGATCTCGTACCTGATCGGCGATCCCACCGAGCGGATCTGCGCCATCATCGATCCGGTGCTCGACTTCGAACCCCGTGCGGTGCGGACCCATAGCGAATCCGCGGACCGGATCATCGCCGCCGTCACCGAGCGCGCCTGGCGGGTGGATTGGATTCTGGAGACCCACTGCCATGCCGATCACCTGTCGGCGGCCCAGTATCTCAAGCGGCGCCTTGGGGGCCAGGTCGCGATCGGCAGCCGGATCCCTCTGGTCCAGGCGACCTGGAAGGGGATCTACCATCTCGATCCGAGCTTTCCCGTCGACGGCTCGCAGTTCGACCGGCTGTTGAACGATGGCGATCGGGTCATGATCGGTGGGTTGGACTTGCGGGTTTGGCAGACCCCGGGCCACACCCCGGCCTGCGTCAGTTACGTCACGGAGGGGGCAGCCTTCGTCGGCGACACCTTGTTCATGCCCGACTACGGCACGGCCCGGGCCGACTTTCCCGGCGGCGACGCGCGTGAGCTGTATCGCTCGATCCGGCGCCTGCTTGCCCTTCCGCCCTCGACCCGGCTGTTCGTCTGCCACGACTACGCCCCTGGGGGGCGGCCGGTGGCCTGGGAGGCGACCGTGGCCGAACACAGGGCCGGCAACCCGCACGTCAAGGACGGTGTCGACGAGGCCAGTTACGTGGCCATGCGCACGGCCCGGGACAAGCAGCTCAACACCCCGGATCTCCTGCTTCCGGCGATACAGGTGAACATCGCCGCCGGGCGATTGCCGCCGCCCGAGGCGAACGGGACCTCCTACCTCAAATTGCCGCTCAACCGGTTCTGATATGGCGAACCGCGTGGTGCTCGACGCCCGTGGGCTGAAGTGCCCGCTGCCGGTGCTGCGGGCGGGGCGGGCCATGCGGTCCCTGGCTTCGGGCGACGTGCTCGAAGTTCAGGCGACGGACCCCAGCACGGTTCCGGACTTTGACGCCTTCTGCCGAACGACCGGCCACCATCTGGAGTCGCGGACCGAGGCCGAGGGCGTCTTCGTCTTCGCCATCAGAAAGGCCTGAACCGGCTTTCGAGGAGCCGAATCGAGCGGCCTTGCTACAGCAGTCTCGGGGTCCTTCGGCAGCCTGTCAGGCGGATCGGCGTGCCGCGAGGAACGCCGTCATGTGGAACGCGGCCTGGTCGGGGCCGTTGGCGTGCTCGCGGCCGACGGGGCAGGCGCGACGGGCGAGGCAGCCACCGCTCCGACAGTCGGCGCCCGCTCCGCCCGTGACGTGACGGACACAGGCAGGAACGTCGTAGCCAGTCTCGCCGAAGGCACCGACCGGACAAGCGGTCAGGCAGGGCCGATCGCGGCAGGTCGAACAGGGCGATGGAGCGTCGCGGCGCGGCGGAAGCTCATGCGCGTCGGCGAACGCCAAGCCTCCCCGATACGCGTGCCACAGGCCGAATTCGGGGTGAATCAAGATCCCGATCGGCGACGGCGTTACCGGCTCCGCCCGCTGTGCCCAACGCTGGAAGGGCAGGTGGGGCGGCCCGCCGAACGGATACAGCGGTACCGCGCCCAGGCGCTGGGCGACCCCATCGAGAATGCGTCGGGTCCAGGCGTCGAGCGGGTGGGCAGGGGGCAGCGTCGGTCGGGCCTCGGAGAACGCGGACCACATGCGGCCACCGACATCGCCCACCAGCACGAGCGTTCGCGTCTCGGCCCCACCGACGAGGGGCGGCACGCCATCGGCTGAAACCGGCGCGAAACCACCGCGCTCGACCAGTCCATGCGGCGCGAGTGCTGCCGCGACACGCTCAAGCAGGCTCATCGCCCGGCGCGCTCCGGGGAGAGCACGGAGACAAGGGCGCCGACCACGAGGGTCAGGGCCATGATCTCGCGCCAGCTCACGGTCTCGCCCAACAGAAGGAGGCTCGATACCACCCCGACTACCGGGATCGCCATGGTGCCGATGCTGGCGATGCCGGCCGGCATCAGGCTCACGATCTTGAACCAAAGGTAGTTGCCGCAGATCACGGCGATCAACAGGACATAGGCGAGGGCCCCATATTCCTGCCAGCCGAAGTCGTGAAAGGAACCGTCCTCCAGGACGATCGCTCCGAGGGCGATCGGCAGGCCGCCGAGGGTGAGCTGCCAGCCGGAAAACGACCAGACCGGCATGTTCCACGGGCGCAGCTTCATCAAGACGATGCCGGCCGCCCAGAAGATCGCGCCGAGGACCATGAAGCCGGTGCCGAGCGGCGAGACCCCGAGGTGGCCGAGATCCTGGCCGACGAGCACCGCGAGCCCGGAGAGGCCGAGGGCCAGGCCGATGACGCGGCGGCGGGAAATGCGCTCGTGCAGGAAAATTGCGCCGAGAACCACCGACCAGATCGGCATGGTGTAGGCGATGATCGAGGAGCGCCCGGCAGGAAGCAGGGTCAGCGCGAACGCCGACAGCAGCATCCAGGACGTCACGTTCACGAAGCTCAAAAGGGCGAGCCAGGGAAGCCGGCGCGGCGGAATGCGGATGTTCACGCCGAGTGCCATCAGCGCGATTAGCACCGCGGTGCCGGGAAACAGCGTCGTAAGCGTGCGGAAGGTCCAGGGCGAAATCGCGCCGACGCAGATTTTCATCATCGGCCAGCTGCAACCCCAGATCAGGGTCAGGGTGACCAGGAGGGCGATACCGAGGGTCGTGATCCGTTGATTCGTTCCCGCTGCCGGGGCCGAGCCGTTCTCAGGCAAGCGCGGTCTCCAGGTCTCGAATCAGGTCGCCCAGGTCCTCGACGCCGACCGACAGGCGCACGAGCCCGTCGCCGATACCGAGGCTGGCCCGCACTTCGGGCGGCAGGGAGGCATGGGTCATGATCGCCGGATGCTCGATCAGGCTCTCGACGCCGCCCAGGCTTTCCGCCAGGGCGAACAGCTCGGTCCGCTCCAGGAACCGCTTGGCCGTCGGCAGACCGCCGCCGACGACGGCGCTGACCATGCCGCCGAACCCGTGCATCTGCCGCTTCGCCAGGGCGTGCTGGGGATGGGACTTCAGGCCAGGGTAATAAACCCGCTCGATTTTCGGATGCTTCTCCAGCCAGGCAGCGATCTCGGCGGCGTTGACGCAATGGCGTTCCATGCGCAGGCCCAGGGTCTTCAGACCGCGCAGCGCCAGGAAGCTGTCGAATGGCGAGGCGATGGCGCCGACGGCGTTCTGCAGGAAGGCGAGCCGGTTAACCAGGTCGGCGTCGTCCCTGACCACGACCACGCCGCCCACCATGTCGGAATGACCGTTCAGGTATTTGGTCGCCGAATGCACCACGATGTCGAAGCCAAGCTCCAGGGGTCGCTGCACCCAGGGCGAGGCGAAGGTGTTGTCGACCACCGTGAGGAGCCCCCGCTTGCGGCCGACCGCCGCGACCATCGCCAGGTCCACGAGCTTGAGCAGAGGGTTGGTGGGGGTCTCCAGCCAGATCATGCGCGTTTCGGGCCGGATCGCGGCCTCCAGCGCCTCCTTGCTCCGCAGGTCGACAAAGCTGAACGTCAGCCCGGCCGAGCGGCGCCGGACCCGCTCGAACAGCCGGTAGCTGCCGCCGTAGAGATCGTCGACGGCGATTACGTGGGCGCCGCTGTCCAGCAGCTCGAGGACCGTACCCATGCCGGCAAGGCCCGAGGCGAAGGCGAACCCGGCACGGCCGCTCTCGAGATCCGCGACACAGCGCTCGTACGCCATGCGGGTGGGATTCTGCGAGCGCGAATACTCGTACCCCTTATGCACGCCGGGACTCTGCTGAACGTAGGTCGAGGTGGCGTAGATCGGCGTCATGATGGCGCCGGTCGTGGGATCCGGCTCCTGACCCGCGTGAATGGCGCGCGTCGAGAAGCCTTGACGGTTGGAAACGGTCGGCATGATGGCCTCGTGCCGCGGGGGCGGGTGCGGTGAGCGCCGATCATAGACGACGGGCCGCGCCGTTGACATGGCCGCGTGCCGAGCGTAACGGACGCCGAACGGGGCGGTGTTTCGTGCGGCTTCTCCTCGAACTCAGCGCGGCGATCGATCGGCTCAGCGAGCGGGCCGGCAAGCTCGCGAGCTGGTGCGTGCTGATCGCCTGCTTGATCAGCGCCGGCAACGCCCTGTCGCGCTACACCCTCGGGGCGAGTTCGAACGCCTGGCTGGAAATCCAGTGGTATCTGTTCGGCGCGATAGTCCTGCTCGGTGCCGCGCACACCCTCCGCGCCAACCAACACGTGCGCGTCGACATCGTCTACGGCGCGCTCTCGTCCAGGGGATAGGTCTGGGTTGATCTGATCGGCGGCGTGCTGTTCCTGCTGCCGGCGGCCGTGATGATCGGCTGGATGTCCTGGTCGTTCTTCGCCGAATCCTTCGCCATCCAGGAGATGTCGAACAATGCCGGCGGCTTGCCGCGCTGGCCGGTCAAGGCCTTGCTGCCGCTCGGCTTCGCGCTGCTCGCGGCCCAAGGGTTGTCGGAGATCATCAAGCGGGTCGCCGCCCTCACGGGTCACGCCCAGGCCATTCCCCGCTACAGGAAACCGTTGCAGTGATCGGCTTCGACGTGTTCGCGCCCCTGATGTTCGGGGGCCTGATCGTCTTCATGCTGATCGGCTATCCCGTGGCCTTCAGCCTGGCCGCCGTTGGGCTGTCGTTCGGTCTCGTCGCCATCGAGCTCGGCTACTTCCCCGCGAACCTCCTGACCGCCATGCCGGAGCGGGTGTACGGCATCCTGTCGAACGAGCTCCTGCTTGCGATCCCGTTCTTCACGTTCATGGGGGCGATCCTGGAGCGCTGCGGCCTGGCCGAGGATATGCTGGAGGGTGTGGGGCAGCTGTTCGGCCCGGTGCGCGGCGGGCTATCCTACGCGGTCATCCTGGTGGGGGCGATCCTCGGCGCCATCACCGGCACGGTCGCCGCCTCGGTGATCGCCATGGGGCTGATCGCCCTGCCGATCATGATGCGCTACGGCTACGACATGCGACACGCGACCGGGGTCATCGCGGCCTCGGGCACCATCACCCAGATCATCCCGCCGTCGCTCGTCCTGGTGGTGCTGGCCGACCAGCTCGGCCGCTCGGTCGGCGACATGTACGCGGGCGCTCTGGGGCCGAGCCTCGTCCAGGTGCTGCTGTTCAGCGCCTACGTGTTCGCGCTCAGCATCGTGGGCCGGGGCAGGTGCCGGCCCTGCCGCCGGAAGCGCGGACTCTCCAGGGCTGGCCGTTGCTGCGGAAGTGTCTGTGGGGCATGGTGCCGTCGCTCGTGCTCATCGTGCTGGTGCTGGGCACGATCCTCATGGGTCTCGCCACACCCACCGAAGGCGGCGCCATGGGGGCGGTGGCGCCATGGTGCTGGCGGCCCTGCACCGGCGCATCTCCTGGTCGCTGATGTGGCAGGGGATGGAATCGACCATGCGCATCACCGCCATGGTCATCTTCATTCTGATCGGCTCCAATGTCTTCAGCCTGGTGTTTCGCGGGGTCGACGGCGACCTATGGATCGAGGCGCTGCTGGGGGCGCTGCCGGGCGGGGTGGTCGGCTTCCTGATCGTCGTCAACTTGTTTGTCTTCGTGCTCGCATTCTTCCTCGATTTCTTCGAGATCGCCTTCATCATCATCCCGCTCCTGGCCCCCGTGGCCGAGAAGATGGGCATCGATCTGGTGTGGTTCGGCGTGCTCCTGGGGGTGAACATGCAGACGTCGTTCATGCACCCGCCGTTCGGCTTCGCGCTGTTCTACCTGCGGGGCATCGCGCCGCCCGAGATCCGGAGTTCCGACATCTACTGGGGCGCCGTTCCCTGGGTGGGCCTGCAGCTCATCATGGTGGCGATCGTGATCGTCTGGCCCGAGCTGGTGACGGGCCTGCTCGACCAGGGCACGACCGTCGATCCGGCCTCGATCCAGATCGAGCTGCCGGCGATCGAGGTCGCGCCCCAGGCGATCGAGATCCAGTAGGCGTCAGGTCTTCTGCGCCGACTTGCCCAGCACGAAGTTGTCGAAGGTGTTTTCGGCAACGCGGAACCACAGGGAGATGTGTCGCGGAACGGCTTCCACGCCTCGTAGACTTTCTTGAAGTTGGCGTTCTCGGCGGCGGTCTCGTCATAGAGCTCGTTCGCCGCCGCGTAGCACGCGTCGAGGATCTCCTTCGAATACGGCTTCAGCTGGGTGCCGCCCGCCACCAGGCGGCGGAGCGCCGGCATGTTGAGCGCGTCGTACTTGGCGACCATGTCGACGTTGGCCTCGGCGCAGGCGGCCTGGAAGATCGCCTGGTAGCTCCGCGGCAGGCTCTCCCACTGGACGGCGTTCACGTAGACCGAAAGCTGCGGGACGCCCTCCCACCAGCCCGGGTAGTAGTACTGGGCGATCTTGTGGAAGCCGAGCTTCTCGTCGTCGTAGGGGCCGACCCATTCGGCGGCGTCGATGATGCCCTTTTCCAGGGCCGGATAGATCTCGCCGCTGGCGATCTGCTGCGGCACGACGCCGAGCTTCGTCAGCACCTTGCCGGCGAAGCCGCCGATGCGGAACTTCAAACCGTCGAGATCCGCGACGCTGTTGATCTCCTTGCGGAACCAGCCGCCCATCTGCACCCCGGTGTTGCCGGCCGGGAACTGCACG
Organism: Alphaproteobacteria bacterium; assembly: GCA_009694045.1. Taxonomy (GTDB): domain Bacteria; phylum Pseudomonadota; class Alphaproteobacteria; order SP197; family SP197; genus SHVY01. The sequence goes on from SHVY01000062.1 coordinate 12,572, forward strand.
ATGCCGTAGCTCGCAAACAGCTCGCGCAGCAGCTCGATCCCGCCGCCGTGGTACATCCAGGCGTTCTGCTGCCGTGCGTTCAGGCCGAAGGGCAGGGCCGTGTCGAAGGCGAAGGTCGCATCCTTGCCGATGTAGTAGTAGCTGGCCGAATGGCCGCACTCCACCGTTCCGCCCTGCACCGCGTCGAGGACCTGGAGGCCCGGCACGATCTCGCCGGCGGCGAACACCCGAATCTCGAACTTGCCGTCGGTCGCCGCGGCGACCCGATTGGCCAACAGCTCGGCGCCGCCGAAGATGGTGTCCAGGCTCTTGGGGAAGCTCGACGCCAGCCGCTACTTGATCTCGGGGTTGCCCTGGGCGATCTCCGGCGCGGCGATGGGCGTGGCAGCAAGCCCGATCGCGGCGGATTTCAGGAACAGGCGACGCTTCATGGCGGCTTTCCCCCGGTTGAGTTCCGGCGCGGATTATAGATCGTCGTCGCCGGGCGGCAATCGGCCGCCGCGTCAGGGCCGCGCACGCCGCAAGAAGTTGATCAGATCGATGCGGGTGATGATGCCGTGGAAGGTGTCGCCGTCGGCGACGATGGCGACGCGGCCACGATCGAAGATCGGCATCAGCTCGGCCATGGCGGCCCCGGATTTGACGGTTTCCAGCCGGCTGGTCATGGCCGACTTCACCGGTTCGGAGAACCGCTCGCGCCGGTCGAACAGCGCGAGCAGGAGGTCGGACTCGTCGATGATGCCGACGATGCGATCACCATCGACGACCGGGAGCTGCGAGACATCGTAGAGCTTCATGCGTCCATGGGCGGCGGCGAGGGTATCCTCGGGCCGGACGGTGACGTCGGTGTGCTCGTCATGGGGCCGGGCGATCAGATCGCGCAGGTCGCCGAAGCGCGGGCGCGACAGGAATCCCTGATCCCGCATCCAGAAGTCGTTGTACATCTTGGAGAGGTACTTGTTGCCGCTGTCGCAGATGAACGTGACGACCCGCTTGGGGCGATCCTGGGCACGGCAATAGCGCAAGGCCGCGGCGATCAAGGTGCCGGACGATGAGCCGGCGAGGATGCCTTCCTTGTCGAGCAGATCGCGGGCGACCGCGAACGCCTCGGCATCGCCGATCGTGAACGCCTCCTTGACCAGAGAAAGATCACTGACCGGCGGGATGAAATCCTCGCCGATGCCTTCGACGAGCCAGGAGCCGACCGGCCCGAGCTTGCCGGTCTTGATGTAATGCGCGAGCGCCGAACCCTCCGGATCGGCCAGCACCATGGCGACGTTCGGCGCGACCCGCCGCATGAAGCGGCCGATACCCGTGATCGTCCCGCCCGAGCCCACGCCGCAGACGACCGCGTCCACATCGTGGTCCATCTGCGCCCAGATCTCCGGACCGGTGCCGCTTTCATGCGCCAGAGGATTGGCGGGATTGCCGAACTGGTTGACGAAGAGGGCACCGGGCGTATCCCGGGCCAGGCGCTCGGCCATGTCCTGATAGTACTCCGGGTGGCCCTTGCCCACGTCCGAGCGGGTCAAGCGCATCTCCGCACCCATGGCACGCAGCGCGAAGATCTTCTCCTGGCTCATCTTGTCGGGAATGACCAGCAGCAGCCGGTAGCCCTTCTGCCGCGCGACCAGGGCGAGACCCAGGCCGGTGTTACCGGCGGTCGCCTCGATCAGGGTGCCGCCGGGTTGCAGCGTCCCGTCCCGCTCCGCCGCCTCGATCATCGACAGCCCGATGCGGTCCTTGATCGAGCCGCCGGGGTTCATGTCCTCGCGCTTGACGAACAGCCGGCACTTCCCCGTGTCGAGCCGCGTCACCTCGACCAGCGGCGTGTTGCCGATCATCTGCAGGACGTTGAAAAAGGCGGCCATGGGGTGCTCCAGATTTCAATTCACAATAGGCGGGCGCGGCCGACCCGCAACCTCACGGCTTCCCTGCCGATCACGATCGCTCTATCGTGCGCCAATCGAACACATGATCCGACTGCGAGCCAACCATGGCCATTCCTGACTTCCAAACGCTCATGCTCCCATTGCTTCGATTGGCCGCGGCGGGAGAAACGACCGTTCCAAAATCTCTGGAGGTGCTCGCGAAAGAATTCAAGCTCTCTGAGGAGGAGAGCAATCGGCCTACGTCAAGCGGTAGTCAAACGACATTTTACAACCGAACTCATTGGGCCAAAACTTATATGAAAAAGGCCGGCCTTCTCGAAATCACGAAACGCGGACACTTTCGAGCCACTCAGCGCGGTAGGACTCTGTTGGAATCCAATCCGCCTCGCATCGACAACGTGGTGTTGTCCAACTTCGAGGATTTTCGTGCATTTCGCGCATTACGGCGACCGAAGCCTGCCGAGGAATTTGACGGTCCCGCTGAAGCGTCTGACGTTGCCACGCCCGAAGAGCGAATCGACGCGGCTTTCGCTGAGATCACGAGCGAACTGCTCAGCGCGCTCATCCAAAGATTGCGTGGAAACAGCCCCGCGTTCTTTGAGCGAGCCGTCTTGGACCTCCTCGTGGCCATGGGATACGGTGGTTCCCGCACCGAAGCAGCCCAGCGCGTCGGTCGCTCCGGCGACGGTGGGATTGACGGTGTCATCAATCAAGACCCGCTGGGACTCGACGTCGTGTACGTTCAGGCTAAGCGTTACGCTGACGGTAACACAATCGGTTCCGACAAGATCAGAGAGTTCGCAGGATCGCTCGATGATAGACACGCAACTAAGGGCGTGTTCATCACGACGAGCGGATTCTCGCTATCCGCCAAACAAACGGCTGAGCGTAGTCCCAAGCGGCTCATTCTGATCGATGGCGAGGAACTCGGTCGTCTCCTCGTTCAGCACGGAATTGGGGTGCGAAGCGAACGAGTCGTGGACATCAAGCGCTTGGACCTCGATTATTTCAGCGAGGAAGAGGCATCGTGAGCCGAATGATACCCATGCATGACCCGCCGCACCCGGGCGGTATCGTTCGGTGACTGTGCTTGGAGACGCTGGGGCTTTCGGTGACGGCGGCCGCGAAGGGGCTCGGAGTCACTCGGCAGGCCCTGTCCGATCTGATCAACGGGAAGGCGGGCGTGTCGGTGGAGATGGCATTCCGCCTGGCCAAGGCATTCGGATCGAGTCCCGAGGTGTGGCTAGGGCTGCAGATGGACTATGACCTGGCCCAGGCGCGCGCCCGGTTGGAGTCCCTGCCGGTGCGCCGATTCGCGGCGGCCTAGGCTCCCTGCGTTACGACGGCGGGTCGGTGGCGAAGGCGCGGGTGGCGGCGGGGCGGGAGAGCTGGGCCTTGCGATAGCGCTCCAGATTCGGGAAACCGACCATGAAACCATCGGCCTCGGCCCAACTCAGCACGCAGGCCAGGATCACGTCGGCGACGCTGAAGCCGCTGTCCAGCAGGTGCGGTCGGTCGGCCACGTGCGCCTCCAGCACCGCCGCCGCCTCGTCGAATTGCGCGCGGCAGAACGGCAGGACGGCCGGCAACTTCTCCGCCTCCGGCACCCGGTGCCGCAGCTTGAAGGCGAAGGTCAGGGCTGGCTCCAGCTCGTTTTGTGCCAGGTAGATCCACTGCTCCATGCGCGCGCGCTCCGGCGTGCCGGCGCGGGGCGTCAGGCCACGCTCCGGGTGCTTGTCCGCCAAATAGAGCAGGATCGCCGGGGTCTCGGTCAGCACGAAGCCGTCGTCGACCAACGTCGGCACCCGGCCAAGCGGGTTCAGCCGCAAATAGTCCGCCGCCCGCAGGGCGCCCGCGTCCCGATCCAGTGTGATCTCGGTGAAGGGCAGGCCAAGCTCTTCCAG
>SHVY01000063.1 GCA_009694045.1 Alphaproteobacteria bacterium
CGCATGCGCCCCGACCGCATCATCCTGGGCGAGGCCCGTGGCGTGGAAGCCTTCGACATGTTGCAGGCCATGAACACCGGCCACGACGGCTCGATGTGCACGATCCACGCGAACCGGCCGCGCGAAGCCCTGTCTCGGCTCGAGAACATGATCTGCATGTCCGGCATCACGCTGCCAGGCAAGGCCATTCGCTCGCAGATCTCCGACGCCATCAACCTGATCGTGCAGATCAAGCGCTGCCGCGACGGTGTCCGCCGGGTCGTGGCGATCGCCGAGGTGGTCGGCATGGAGCACGACGTCATCACCACCCAGGAGCTCTTCACCTACGAGTACGAGGGCATGGGCGCCGACGGTCGGCTCAACGGCGACTGGCATTGCTCCGGCGTCCTGCCGTACTTCCACCAGAAGGCGCGGGACCACGACCTGGGCGATCGCCTGCGCGACGTGATGTGCGGCGTCGATGCGCCGAAGTCGAAGAACTAGTGATTTGACTCCGACGGATCGTTCACGATCCGTCGGGCCAAACCCCTAGGACGACTCTCAATCTTGTGGCCCGCCCCAAACACGGTGATGAATCTTGCGTTTGTGTCGGGCCACTAATACCAACCGCCACTGATCAGAACCCGTGTGCCCAGTCGCGCAGTCCGATGGACATGATGCGCCAGGGCTGATCGACGAGCTTGTTCCAGGCGTGGCAGCAGTGATCGACGATGTCCTCGGCGGATTTGAAGACACGGTTGGAGAGCCAGTTGTCACGCATGAACTGCCAGGTGTTCTCGGTCGGGTTCAGCTCGGGCGACTTGGCCGGCAGGAGGACGATGGAGATGTTGTCGGGCAGATCGAGCTTGTCGGTGGTGTGCCATCCCGCCTGGTCGAGCAGCAGGACGGCATGGGCGTCGGCGGCCTGGGAGATCTCGGCGAGATGCAGGTTCATCGCCGCGGTGTTGCACGTGGGCAGGACCAGCCCCGCCGCCTTGCCTTCGGCCGGACAGATCGCGCCGAAGATGTAGACCGATTGGGTCCTCTGGTCGCTCGGAGCGAGGGGCCGCGTGCCGCGCCGGGCCCAACGGCGGGTGATCTTGTTCTTCTGGCCGATCCGGGCCTCGTCGGCGAACCAGATTTCTAGGCGTTTGCCCGCCGCCTTGGCCTTCGCGGTCTCCGCCAGACGGTCGGGGAAGACTTTTTAAAAATGGTCGCTGCCTCGGGGTCCTGGGCATGATGGCGGGGCCGGGCCGAGAGCTTGCGATAGCCCATCGCGTGCAGGACGCGGCCCACGGTCGTCTCCGAGACCGTGATGCGGAACTCGTCCCAGATCCACTGGACCAGATCGACCAGCCGCCAGCGCACGACGCCATGGACCGCCGGGATCGGCCCCGCTTCGATCAGCTCGACAAGGGCACGGCGATGCTCGCCGTCGAGACGGGCCGGCTGGCCAGGCGCCTTGCGGTCGAGCAGCCCAGTCGGCCCCTCGGCGTTGAACCGGACCACCCAGTCCCGCACGATCTGACGCCCCCACCCCGCCCATCGCCGCCGCCTCGGTGCGCGTGCCGCCGGCCTGGATCGTCGCCACCGCCAGAAGCCGCCGAGCCTGGTTGGCGTCCTTGCTGCTCCGCGCCAGCCGACGGAGGTCACCCGCATCGAAGTCGCGGCGCAACGGTAACGGCATCGTCATGGCGAACCTCCTCGGTTCGCCACAGTGATTCAGACTTTTCCCCGGTTGGGAATCCCCCACCCGACCCGCAACGAGTCGATGTCAGCGGAGGGTGGTATTATACCAACGGTCATTGATTTTGACCCATCCCCATTGCCGTAGGGGCGGGTCTCAGACCCGCCCCTACAATGGCGCGACCGGGTCAACATCTTCAACCGTTGGTATTGTACCAAGTCGCGATGATCGAAACCGATCATCGCGACGCCCTCAAGCGCCGGGCGCGCGCGTCCCGCGCGCTTGGCTTCCGCCGCATGCGCGGCGCGGCGCGGTCGCGCCGGCCAAGCCTCGATGAGTCAAGCTCAACGAGGCTTGGTATAAAGCGGTTTCAGCGGAAACGGAGTCGTTGAGGCCGCCCTGCGTCATTGGTTTGGCGCGTTGCGCCGGAGGGCGCGGATTCCCACGACCCCGGGGGTTTGGCGCGTTGCGCCGGAGGGCGCGGATTCCCACGACCCCGGGCGGCGAACCGGTACCCACTTCGCCTGAAAGCGCGCTAGACCACCAGCACCCACCAGGCCCAGCCCAGGTGGCCGTCGCGGGCGCGAGCCTGCTGTAAACCGAGGCGGCCAATGACCTCGTCGATCGGCCCGCTGCCGCCGAGCACCCGGGCGAACCGTTCCCGCCGTTCGGTCAGGCGTTGCTTGACCCGGGCGAATGACGGCGCCACGTGGGCCGAACCATCGCGGTGGGCCAGGATCCTCAGTCCCTTCTCGGCGAACAGGGCCTGGTAGCGGGGGATCGTCCAGAACCCCGGTGCGTGAAGCACGGCCGCGAGATGGGCGATTTCCGGCGCCGGCGCCATCGTCGTCACGATCAGGTCGGACAGCAGCAGGCGCCCACCCGGCTTGAGAACCCGCCTGGCTTCATCGAGGACCCGCGCCTTGTCGGCGGTGTAGAGCAGGGCCTCCTGGCACCACCAGACATCGAACGTCCGATCGGCGCAGGGCAGGGCGTGATAGTCGGCCACGGCCACGTCGATGTTCGCCGCGAGACCCTCCGCGGCGGCGAACGCCCGGGCCTGGGCGATTTGGCCCGTCGACAGGTTGGTCGCCAGGACATGGGCGCCACGTCGGGCCAGGACCCTTGCCGTGCTTCCGACACCGCACGCGGCTTCGATCACACGGGCGCCAGGTTCGAGGTTCAGCGCCGCCACCATCATCGCCGTCGCCCGATCGGCGGCGGCGGCAAAGGATTCGTCGGGGCGTTCGAACCACGCCATGTGGAAGTTGCCGCCCTCCCACACCTCGGGCAACTGCGCGAACATCGGCGAGTCGTACTTGCTTCTGACGGCCGAAGGTTGCGCGGTCATGGCGTCTTTCCTGGCTGCGGGTGCGGACCATAGCGCAACCAGGCGGGGGAAAGTACTGTGCGCGCGACGCGGCACGGGTCGCGCCAATGGCTCGACCGGGCCGTACGGGAGGTCCCATGTATCGGCTCTACTACGCGCCCAGCTCCTATGCCATGCCGGTGCACGCCCTGCTCGAGGAGATCGGCGCGCCTTACGAACTGGTGCGCGTGGATCTGACCCGCGACCGGCCCCGGGAACCGGCCTACCTCAAGCTGAACCCGTGGGGCAAGGTTCCGACCCTGGCCGACGAGAACGGCGTCATTTACGAATCCGGCGCCATCGCCCTCTATCTGACGGACCGTCACCCGGAGGCCCGCATGGGGCCGGGCGCGGACGACGCCCAGCGCGGCCTTTACCTGCAATGGCTGTTCCACCTGATCGCCATGATCCAGCCCCTGATCAGCCTGATCTACTACCCGGACCGCTACGGCCGCGATCCGGCCGCGACCGCGACGATCGAGGAGCGTGCGACGGCGCGGCTCGAGGAAGCCTGGCGCAAGCTGGACGCGGCGCTGACCCGCGGCCCCTATCTGCTGGGCGAACGCTACAGCGCCGCCGACATCTTTCTGACCTGCCAGACCGTCTGGAACAGGGGGCTGCCCGATCTGCTGGCGCGCTTTCCCCACGTCGCCCGTTGCACCCGCCTGGTACGGGATCGCCCCGCCGTCGCCCGCGTGCTCCGGATCCACGGGGTCGCCTGAGGAACGGCTACTCCGCCCTTGGCGGCGGCGGCCCGGATGGCGCGCGTGACCAGCTTGCCGAGCAGATTCTTGTCCTTCGGATAGGAGTTCAGGCCGACGACGACGGTCGTTCCCAGCTGCGGCTGATGCCATAGGCCGGACAGGTAACCGAACGTCGAGCCGGAATGTCCGACCCAGGTCACCCCATCCACGGTCATCATCTCGACGCCCAGACCGTAGGCGGCGATCGGCTGGCCGTTCGCGTCGCGCTCCAGGACCGGCACCTGCATGGCCGTGCGCAGATCGTCGCCCAAGAGGATGTCGCCGAATAACGCGCGCATGAGCCGCACCTGATCGGCGACGTCGGACAACAGGGCATTGTCGGCTCAGCCCATGGTCCAGGGAAGCTCCAAGGTGTCGTCGAGATCGCCATCGAGATCGGCATAGCCGTGGGCGACCGTGTCGGGCGGTACGGGATCGACACCGGCGAACGAGGTGTGCTCGAGGCCAAGCTTCAGGAACAGCCGCTCGCGCAGCACCTCGACGATCGCCTTGCCGGTCACGGCCTCGATGATCTTCCCGACGAGCAGATAGTTGGCGTTGCTGTAGACCGCCTGGAGTCCGGGAGCGAACAGTAGCGTCTTCGGATCGCGAAAGCCGAGGAGCTCGTCGGGCGTGAAGTGGGACCCGTTCGCGGGGCGCGCCGCCAGGAATACCTCGTTCGCATAATCGGCGATCCCCGACGTATGATTCAGCAGATGGCGCAGCAGGATTTTGTCCGCGTCCGGGAACTCGGGCAGCCAGGTCGAAACGGGGCGTCCAGATTCAACGCGCCTTCGCGCACGGGCTGCAACGCCACCACGGCGGTGAACAACTTGGTGACACTGGCGATTGGCCAAGGCGTGTCGGCGGTGAAGGCGCGATCGGACGCGGCATCGGCCAGGCCCGCGGTCGCGACGATGGTTGTCTTGTTCGCCCGGGCGAGGGCCACGATGGCGCCGACGGCCGTTGCCCGGTCAGCGATCGCCTGGATGTGGGTCGCCAAGTCCTCGCCCGCCCGCGCGGACGACCCGGCACCAGGGCCCAGAGGAGAGCGACGATCGTGAGGACCCGGATCATCGCCATCTACTCCGCGATCATGACCTTGCCGTAGCGCCCGGACGACTCCGCCCGCGCGACCGCCGCGCGAACCTCGGCGAGGGGGTATGTCGCCTCGACCGGAAGGGTCGTGGTGCCGGCGATCAGCGCAAGCAAGTCCTTCGCCACGGCCACCAGCGCGCCGGCGTGGTGCGCGCGAACCAGTGCCGGAGCCAGAAGCCGCGCAGCGCCGCGCCCTTGGACAGGAGCCAGCCGGGGTGAACCGAGATCGAACGGCCGTCGAGCACGCCGTGGACCAGCATGACGCCACCTTGGCCGAGAACCTTCGCAAGCTCGGTGCCGGTCGCCCCGCCGACGGCATCCAGGGCGGCGGCCACGCCGGCGCCGCCGGTGATCGCGCGAATCCGATCGACGGCATCGTCGTCGACGGTGCAGATCACCTCGTCGCCGCCCCAGGACCTGACGGTCGCGATCTGCTCCCTGCGGCGGACCAGGTTGATGGTGCGAATGCCGCGCAACCGAGCGAGCTGAATCACCAGGCGGCCGAGCGCCGAGGACGCGGCGCTTTGCGCCAGCCACGCGCCGGGCGGTAATGCCAATTCCTCGATGAGCATCAACCAGGCGGCGAACGGATTGGCGACCAGTTGGGCCGCGCCTGCGTCGGCGACGGCATCGGGCACTTGTACGACCGCCGCGGCGTCGTGGACGATGGCATCCTGCTAGGTGGCACGGGCGCCGAGGGGGACGACGCGGTCGCCGGGAGCGAACCCCGAGACGCCGGCGCCGGCCGCCAGGACCCGGCCCATGCCCTCCATGCCGGGCATCGCAGGGTAGGCGGGTTTGCCGCCATAACGGCCACTGACGAACAGCAGGTCCGCCGGGTTCACCGGCCGGAGAAGCATCCGGATCGCGACTTGCCCGGGGCCCGGAGCGGGGACTGGGACCTCGGCCAGCCGGAGGACCTCGGCAGGGTCGCCGGGACCGTCGAAGATGGCGGCGCGTTGGGTTGCCACGTCAGGTCCTCGCCAGGGCCTGGTTCAGATCGCGGATCAGGTCCGCGACCGTCTCCAATCCGATCGACAGCCGGATCACGTCCCCGCCGGCGCCGGCCGCGGCCCGCTGCTCCTCGGTCAGTTGCCGGTGCGTGGTCGATGCGGGATGGATGATCAAGCTGCGGGCGTCGCCGACATTGGCGAGATGGGAGAACAGCTCGCAACCCTCGACGACCTTGATGCCGGCCGCGTACCCGCCCTTCACGCCGAAGGTGAAGACCGAACCGGCCCCCTTCGGCAGGTACTTGCGGGCGAGGTCGCGGTACGGGCTTGACGCCAAGCCGGCGTAGGACACCCAGGCGACCCGCGGGTGGCGCTCTAGGAACCCGGCCACCGCCAGGGCATTGGCGCAATGGCGGTCGATCCGCAACGGCAGGGTTTCGATCCCTTGCAGGAGCAGAAAGGCATTCATCGGGGCGAGGCTGGGGCCGAAGTCGCGCAGGGCCACTGCTCGGGCCTTCATGGTGAACCCGAAGTCGCCGAAGGTCTCGCCGAAGGTCAGCCCGTGGTAGGCCGGGTCGGGCTTGGCGAGCGACGGGAACTTGTCGTTCTGGAACCAATCGAAGCGTCCCGATTCGACCACCACGCCACCCATGGTGGTTCCCTGGCCGCCGAGGAACTTGGTCGCCGAGTGGACGACGATGTCGGCGCCCCATTCCATCGGCCGGCACAGGTAGGGGGAGGCCAGGGTGTTGTCGACGATGAGCGGGATGCCTTTGCGCCGCGCCAACTCGCCGAGGGGTTCGAGGTCGGTCACGACGCCGCCGGGATTGGCCAGGGATTCGACGAAGATCGCCTTGGCGTCGTCGCCGATCGCCGCCTCGAGCTTGCCGGGATCGCCCATGTCGGCGAATCGGCAATGCCAACCCAGGCGCGGGAAACTCTTCGAAAATTGGGTGATGGAACCGCCGTAAAGCTGTGGCGAGGCCACAAAAAAATCCCCAGGTTCAAGTAATGTGAAAAATGCAAGAAACTGCGCAGCGTGGCCCGATGCAGCGGCGACGGCGGCGCGTCCGCCCTCCAGGCTCGCCACCCGCTCCTCGAAGACCGCGACCGTGGGGTTGGTCAGGCGCGAATAGATGAAGCCAAACGTTTGCAGGTTGAAGAGCGAGGCGGCGTGATCGACGTCGTCGAAGACGTAGGAGGTCGTCTGGTAGATCGGCGTCGCCCTGGCTCCGGTCGCGGGATCGGGCCGCGCGCCGGCGTGAATGGCGCGGGTTTCGAAGCCGAAGGCGTCCGGTTTCCCGCTCATCCGATCCTGAGCCGCTTGGCGGTGATGATGCCGGAGTTGACGCCGCTCCAGCTCAGCTCCCCCGCGAGCCGGCCGTACTCGATCTTCGGGCAGCGGTTCATGATGACCGTGAGGCCGGCGGCCTCGGCGCGGGCGGCGGCGGCATCGTCGCGCACCCCGAGCTGCATCCAGATCACCGCGATGCCCTTGGCGGGAGCGAGCGCGATCGCCTGGTCGACGGCCTCGCCCGCGGCGGCCGAGCGGCGGAAGATGTCGACCATGTCGAAGGCCACGGGCACGCTGGCCAGCGACCCATGCACGCGTTCCCCGTGGACCGTCGCGCCATCCTCGGCGGGATTGACCGGAATCACCCGGAAGCCCTTCGCCTGGAGATACTTCATGGCGAAGTTGCTGGGCCGGACCCAGTTGGCGCTGACGCCCACCATGGCGATCACGCGGCAGCGCCGCAGAATGTCGCGGATGAGCTGGTCGGGATAGTGGTCGTGGTCCGGCAAGCCCGTCACACGCCCTGCCAGATGGGCGCGCGCTTATGCAGGAAGGCGTCGATGCCTTCCTCAGCGTCGCGGGCCAGCATGTTGCGGGTCATCACGGCGCTGGCGAAGGAATAGGCATCGTCCAGGCCGAGTTCGAGCTGGCGATAGAACGCCTCCTTGCCGATCTTGAGGGTGAGCGGCGACTTGGCCGCGATTGCGCGCGCCATCGCCATGGTCTCGTCGGCGAGGGCGGCGGGTTCCACCGCGCGGTTGATCAGGCCGACGCGCACGGCCTCCTCGGCGCCGATCGGCTCGCCGGTCAGCAGCATCTCCATCGCCTGCTTGCGCGGCACGGCACGGCTGAGCGCGACCATGGGGGTCGAGCAGAACAGGCCGATGTTGACCCCCGGCGTCGCGAACCTGGCGTCGCGGGCGGCGACGGCCAGATCGCAGCTGGCGACGAGCTGGCAGCCGGCGGCCGTGGCGATGCCGTGGACCTGAGCGATCACCGGCTTCGGCAGGCGCACGACCTTCATCATCAGGCGACTGCACTGGGTGAACAGCGCCTCGTAGAAGGCATGGCCCGGATTGGCGCGCAGCTCCTTGAGGTCGTGCCCGGCGCAGAACGCGGGACCGTTCGCGGCGATGACGACGACCTTGACCGCGGCGTCGGCGGCCATGGCGTCCAGCATCTCCTCCAGCGCCGTCATCAGGGCGACCGAGAGGCTGTTGCGCGCCGCCGGACGGTCGAGGGTCAGCCGGGCGATCCCGCCGTCGTCGTCGCGCAGGAGGACCGGCTGGTTACTCGGCTGGCTCATGGTTCGTCCCTCGATTAGACTTCGCACCATCTAACGTGCCCGATCACGGCGCGGCAAGCGAATCGGGTGGGGCTTCCGTGCTGACCCGCCGTTGACAGGGGCCGGGGAATGGGCATACTCCGCCGCTCCGACCGGAGGAGCCGTCAAGCCTCCGGTCCCGTGCTGTCGTGTCCGGATTGAAGCAGCTCATGAAGACTTTCTCCGAGAAGCCCGCCGATGTCGTCAAGAAGTGGGTCCTGATCGACGCCGAGAACCTGGTGCTCGGCCGGTTGGCGACGGCCGTGGCCAACATCCTGCGCGGCAAGCACAAGACCACGTTCACGCCGCACGTCGATTGCGGCGACAACGTCATCATCGTCAACGCGGCGAAGGTCGCGGTGACCGGCAATAAGCTGGAACAGAAACTGTTCCAATGGCACACCGGCTACGCCGGCGGGATCAAGTCCCGCACTATGGGGAAGACCCTGGGCGGCCGGTTCCCGGAGCGCGCCATCGAGAAGGCGGTCGAGCGCATGGTGCCGCGCGGACCCCTGGGCCGGCAGCAGATGCGCAACCTGAAGGTGTACGGCGGGGCCGAGCACCCGCACGCCGCGCAGCAGCCCGAGGCGCTTGACGTGGGCGCGCGCAACCGCAAGAACAAGCGAGGCAATTGATGGCGACGATCGGCGACACGGTCACCCTGATCCGGCGGGCGCCGGAGGCCACGGCGGAGACGCGGGACCCCCGGACGGAACCGAAGAAGGATCGTCAGGGCCGGTCCTATGCCACCGGGCGGCGGAAGAACGCGATCGCGCGGGTATGGATCAAGCCAGGCAGCGGCCAGTTCACCGTCAACGGCCGCGACCAGTTGGTCTATTTCGCCCGCCCGGTGTTGCGCATGCTGTTGAGCCAGCCCTTCGCCTCGGTCAAGCGGGAAGGGCAGTACGACGTGAAGTGCTCGGTCGCCGGCGGCGGGCTTTCCGGCCAGGCCGGGGCGGTGCGGCACGGCATCAGCCGGGCGCTTTGCCTGTTCGAGCCGGCGCTTCGGCCGCAGCTCAAGGCCGGCGGGTTCCTGACCCGCGACGCGCGCGTGGTCGAGCGCAAGAAGTACGGCAAGGCGAAGGCCCGCCGCAGCTTCCAGTTCTCCAAGCGCTAGTGGTTCGATGCTGCCGGATCGATCCCGATCCGGCGGGCCGAATCCGCAACGGGACTCTCAATCCTGTGGTCCGCCTCAAACGCAATGATCGGGAATCATGCGATTGTGTCGGACCACTAGGTCGTCGATGAACGACGACGCGACGATCGCGTCGTTGCGTCGGGCGCTCGCGGCCGCGCATGGCGAGCGAGCCATGATCTACGCCCGGATGTACGAGACGCTCGCCCGACGCCTGGGCGATGCCGATGCCGCGACCGTGATGCGCGAAGCACTCCGCGCCCGTGGCCGCGAGATCGGCCAGCGCATGCGGCGGCCGGACATCGACGGATTTCTCGATGCCTTCGCGGGCGAACCGGCCGAGGCGCCGCTGTGGGATATGGCCCTGCCGCGCTGCGACGCGGGCGGCGCCGAGGTTCGCATGGGGCGCTGTCCCCTCAAGGAGGCCTGGCTGGCGGCGGGTTTGGCGCCGGAGCGGGTCGCTTCGCTGTGTCACGTGGCGTCCGCCCTCGACGAGGGAACCTTCGAGGCCGCCGGGTTCGGCTACGAGATCGACACCTGGCAGCCCGGCGACGCGGGCTGCTGCCGGATCACCCTGAGGGCCGCGTCATGAAAGTCACCGGCCTGGAAACGTTCATCGTCGGCAACCCACCCCCGGGCTGGGGCGGGCGCTACTTCATCTTCGTGAAGCTGACGACCAGCAACGGCATCACCGGGATCGGCGAGGTCTACGGGGCGAGCTTCGGCCCCGAGGTGATGGTCCACGGCGTTCGCGACGTGTTCCAGCGCTTCGTCGAGGGCATGGACCCGTTTCACATCGAGGCCCTGTGGCGCAAGGTCTACGGCTCGGGCTACACGCTTCGCCCCGACGTCACCCTGATGGGCGTGCTGTCGGGCATCGAGATCGCGCTCTGGGACATCAAGGGCAAGGCGGTCGGCAAGCCGGTGTACGAACTGCTTGGCGGCAAGGTGCACGAACGCCTGCGCAGCTACACCTACATCTATCCCAATCTCGCCAAGCGGCAGGACGACTCGATCTACCACAGCGCCGAGCAATCGGCCGAGCGCGCGGCGGACTACGTCGGCATGGGGTTCACGGCGGTCAAGTTCGATCCGGCCGCGCCCTTTTCCGCGTTCGACCCACGGCAGCCTTCGCTCGAAACGGTCGAGCGGTGCACGCGCTTCGTCCGCCTGATCCGCGAGGCGGTGGGGACCAAGGCCGACCTGCTGTTCGGCACCCACGGACAGTTCACAGCCTCGGGCGCCATTCGTCTGGCCAAGCGGCTGGAGCCGTACGATCCCTTGTGGTTCGAGGAACCGACACCGCCCGAGAAGCCGGAGGAGATGGCGCTGGTCGCCCGCGCGACGTCGATCCCGATCGCGACCGGCGAGCGGCTGACGACCAAGTACGAATTCGCCAGGGTGCTGGAGACCCGGGCCGCATCGATCCTGCAGATGGCGCTCGGGCGCGTGGGCGGCCTCTTGGAGGCGAAGAAGATCGCGGCCATGGCCGAGACTTACTATGCCCAGATCGCGCCCCATCTGTACTGCGGTCCCGTGGAGGGCGCCGCCAACGTCCAGCTTGCCGCCGCGACGCCGAATTTCCTGATCCTCGAGAGCATCGAGACCTGGAGCGGATTCCACGCCAAGATCCTGAAGAAGCCGATGCGCTGGGAGGAGGGCTATGTGATCCCGTCTACGGAGCCGGGCCTCGGGGTAGAGATCGACGAGGAGGTGGCACGCAGCCACCCCTACACCGGCACGCAGCTCCACTTCGAAATGGACAACGAGCCCGTTCCATGACGATCCGCTACGGCTACGTCGGTCTCGGCCACCTTGGCGGGCACTTGGCGGTCAGCCTGCTCGAGGCGGGGTTCCCGCTCACGGTTCATGACCTGGACAAGGGCCTGGCGGAGCGGCACCTGAAACTCGGCGGCACGTGGGCCGATAGCCCCCGGACGGTCGCCGAGTTGTCGGACGCCGTCATCACCTGCCTGCCGTCGCCGCCGGTTTCGGAGGCGGTGCTCGCCGGACCGAACGGGATTCTCGCCGGACTCGAGGCCGGCGGGACCTGGATCGAAATGAGCACGCTGGGCCGCGACGACGTGCTGCGGCTCGCTGGACTGGCGCGGAGCAAAGGCGTCGACACCCTGGAGAGCCCCGTGACCGGCGGGGTCCATCGTGCGGCGCACGGCGAGATCACGGTGCTGGCCGGCGGCGACAAGGCGCTGTTCGAGCGCCACCGGCCGGCCCTGGAGGCCATTGGCGGCGAGATCTTTCATATCGGACCGCTGGGCAGCGCCGCGGTGATCAAGGTGATCACCAACATGCTGGCGTTCGTTCACCTGGTCGCGGCGGGCGAGGCGCTGATGCTCGCCAAGCGCGGCGGCCTGGACCTGGCCCAGGCGTTCCACGCCATCAAGGCGAGTTCGGGCAACAGCTTCGTGCACGAGACCGAGAGTCAGCTGGTGTTGAACGGCAGCTACGACATCGGCTTCACCATGGACCTGGCGCTCAAGGATCTGGGGTTCGCCTTGGGATTCGGGCGCGAATTCGGGGTGCCCCTGGATCTCGCCGGCCTGACGATGCAGACCTTTGTCCGGGCGAAGGAAATGTACGGTGGCCGGGCCTGGTCGACCCAGGTCGTGAAGCTGCTCGAGGACGCGCTCAAGACCGACCTCAGGGCGCCAGGCTTCCCGGCCCGGCTCGAATAGGGCTAAGATCGCCCAGCGGTATAGTACCGAGTTCCGCGAGTTCCGGAGTCGCCGCCCCGTGCTCCGGCGGCGCGCCGGGAACCGGGTCCGCTCCTGACACGTCAAGCATCCCCAACCCGTCCGTCACCCAGCCGATCCAGCGCCTTACATACGCGCCCTCGCGCGGAGGGACTTCGCGGTCGCTCCCGCTCCTGCTCATGAAGCCGGGCCGCACGCTCGACGAAGGTCTCGATCGTAGCCTTCAGCGATCCGGTAGAGTCGCCGTCGAGGCTAAAGCATGGAATTGGCCGCAGCCATCCACAGTTTCGTACACATTCATACGAATGTGTGGCCAATTAACTCGTTAGAACAATATGTTAGGAATCAATCCAACACACTCAAAATCCAGTACCCGAACTCGGGGCTTCGCGCCCGTGGCGCGCAGCCCCGAGTTCGGGTACTAGGGGACCGTGAGGGTCCTGACCATGGCCGTGGACGGCAATCGCATTCGCTGCGCGATCCTGGGTGCCAGTGGCTACACCGGCGCCGAGCTGGTGCGAATCCTGGCGCGACACCCCGATGTCGAGATTGCCGTCCTGACGGCCGACCGCAACGCCGGCCAGCCGCTGGAGCGGGTGTTCCCGCACCTGGGCGGCCTGGGACTGCCCGACTTGATCGCGCTCGACGAGGTGGAGTGGCCGGGCCTGGACGTGGACGTGGTATTCTGTGCCCTGCCCCACGGCACCACCCAGGAGGTGGTGGCCGGCCTGTTGCATCGCACCGGGCACGATCTGATCGACGAGCTCCTGCACGAGACCCAGGAGGATTTAATCGCCGGCATGCCGCGCGACGTGCGCGTGATCGACCTGTCCGCCGATTTCCGGCTCGCCGACCTCGAGTCGTACGCCACCTGGTACGGCCATGCCCACCGCGCGCCCGGCCTGCAGGTGGAGGCGGTCTACGGCCTCACCGAGATCGCCCGCGACAACGTCAGGGACGCGCGGCTGGTGGCGAACCCGGGCTGCTATCCCACGGCGGCGCTGCTTCCCCTGGTGCCGCTGCTTGCCGAGGGGCTGGTGGCGGCGGAGGACATCATCATCGATGCGAAGTCCGGCGTCACCGGCGCCGGGCGGACGGCGAAGGAATCCTCGCTTTATGCCGAGGTGGGCGAGGGGGTGCATGCCTATGCCATCGGCAACCACCGTCACGCCCCCGAGATTGAGCAGGAACTGACGCGGGCGGCTGGGGCTGCGGTCACCGTGAACTTCACGCCGCATCTGATGCCGATGAATCGCGGCATCCTGGCGACGATCTATGTGAGGCTCGATCGTGGCGCGGACGCCTCCGCGCTGCGCTCCGCCCTGCTCGAGCGCTACGAGCAGGAGCCGTTCGTGCGGGTGTTGCCCGAAGGCGTGGGACCCGCGACCCGCCACGTGCGCGGCTCCAACGATTGCCTGATCGGGGTGTTCGACGACCGGATCAAGGGCCGGGCGATCCTGGTTTCGGCGATCGACAACCTGGTGAAAGGGGCCTCGGGCCAGGCGGTGCAGAACATGAACGTGATGTATGGGTTGGGCGAGACGACCGGCCTGCAGCAGGCGCCGCTGTTTCCATGAGCGCGCCCCTCATCATCCCCTTCGCCGGGAAGACACCGAAGATCGCGGCCGATGCGTTCGTGGCGCCCGGCGTCGTCCTGATCGGCGACGTCGAGATCGGGGCGGGGGCCAGCATCTGGTTCGGCTGCGTCCTCCGGGGCGACGTGGGCCCCATCCGGGTGGGCGCGCGGTCGAACATCCAGGACATCACCATGATCCACGCCGACGGGCCGGACGAACCGACCATCGTCGGCGACGACGTGACCGTGGGCCATCACGCGCTTCTGCACACCTGCGTGCTGGAGAACGGCAGCTTCGTCGGCATGGCGGCGACGGTGATGGAGAAGGTCGTGGTCGAGACCGGCGCCATGGTCGCGGCGGGCGCCCTCGTCACACCGGGCAAGCGCGTGCGCAAGGGCGAGCTGTGGGGCGGATCGCCGGCCAAGCTCCTGCGCCCGCTGCGGGCCGGCGACCTGGAGCATTTCCATCACGCGGTCGAGCACTACTGCGAAAAGGGCCGGCAGTTCCGCAAGGCGCTCGGCTGGCCCTGACCCATGTTGCCGACCGACACCCTCGCGGCCCTCGTGATGTTTGCCTTCGTGATGTCGATCACGCCGGGGCCCAATAACGTCCTGCTGTTGACCTCGGGCGTGAATTTCGGCTGGGCGCGCACCGTGCCGTTGATGCTCGGCGTCGGCGTGGGTTTCATGCTGATGATCGTGCTGGTCGGGCTGGGGTTCGGCCAGGTGTTCGTGCGGTTTCCCTGGACCCACGCGGCCGTTCAGATCGTCGGGATCGTCTACATGCTGTGGCTGGCGTGGACGTTCGCGAACGCCGGCGCGATCCGCGAGGGCGAGGCGAAGGCGCGGCCGATGACGTTCCTGCAGGGCGCCGCGTTCCAGTGGGTCAACCCCAAGGGCTGGGCGATCGCCGTGACCGCGACGGCCGCCTATACGATGCCGGACGCGTTCACCCTGAGCGTCCTGATCGTCGCCCTGGTGTTCGGGCTCGTGACCGTTCCCAGCGTCTCGTGCTGGGCGCTTTTCGGCACCTGGATGCGGCGCTTCCTGTCGCGGCCTCGCACGGTCCGGGTCTTCAACGTGACCATGGCGCTCCTCCTGGTCGCCAGTCTGTGGCCGGCGGTCGCCGAACTCTTGCAAGGGTAGGCGCGGATGGACGCGACGAGGACGACGAGAACTACGCGGAGGTCGCGCGGGTCTTCGCCGGGACCTCGGCGTTGCTGGCGCGCCCCGCGATCGCGCCGGGGATGCTCACCGTGTTCCGCGGCCGGCGATCATTGCACCGGGTCACGGCCATCGGCGAGACTACGAAGTCGCGCCTCATGGCGGTCTTTAGCTGCACCGACGGCCGGACGTCGTATTCTCCGAGGCGACGCAGCAATCGGTGATCGGCCGGACGCCGACCTTCTGCGGGACGAACGCCCGATAGCCAAGACCGGTCCGACCCATCAGCCCGCAGGCAGAAGGGTCACGCGAGCCACTCTGATGTGGCGGGCGCATTTGGCGACCTCGGCGAGATCGAAGGCAAGCTGCATCCGCAACCAGGTCTCCGGGTTGCTGCCGAAGGCCTTAGCCGAGATTGCCCGACGGTTCGGCGTCTCCCCGCACGACCCTCTGGCGCAACCTCGGTACCACCGATTCGAAGCGTCCTTAGAGTCCGTTTGAGAATGCGCGTCGGTGATGGATTTGGGGCGAATCGGATGGCCCAGGCCGCGCCTTCAGAAATCCGAAACGGCGAAAAACTGCGATTTTTCCTGACATGCTCTACCTTGCCGTTCACCCAAATGCCGCCTCGTGCCGCATTCTCAAACGGACTCTTAACCGGCACCCACCCGATGAACCGCTTGCTGAGCTGATCGGGGTTGTCGGTGGCGCGGCGCAACAGAATGGCCGGGCCGATGCCGGTACGGTCACGGTGTGCGCGAAGCGTGTCGCGAAGCTCGTCCATGATCTCTTCGTGGCGCGGCGCCTCGCGGTAGCAGAGGTACTCGTAGTGATCCTTCCTGGCCATGCGTACGCGACCTTCGAGCCAGCCAGAGACGAAGTTCAAGGTTAGGCCATCGCGCACGTTGGCGCATGTCAACGTCGGAGTAAAAATGCATCGGCGTGCCGGAGTATCAAAGTGCGTCACGGCTGATGGCATGGACGGCGCCCCGCGGGGGGGGCTGCCTGCGTTCTGGGTCATGGCTCGGGTGGGTTGTTGGGCAGGTTTGCGGCTCGGGAACCGCGCTGGCGGCGCTTGCTCTGCTTGAGCCGGTAGCTGTCGCCGTTCATCTCCAGGATATGGACGTGGTGGGTGAGGCGGTCGAGCAGGGCGCTGGTGAGCCGTTCGGAAGCGAACACGTCCGTC
>SHVY01000064.1 GCA_009694045.1 Alphaproteobacteria bacterium
TGGCGGAACCTGCCCGTAAAGTTCCACGCCCTTCATCCCACCGCCCTCTGCACGCCATGCAAAGAGCTATCCGCCGAGGCATTTTGCTCCGGCGCAACCAGACAATCCGCCCGCTTCACTGAGGGATTTTCTCTCCGGCGCTTACACGTCAGCCTCAATACACTCGCCATAAGCCTGATGGCCGAAGGTCTCGGCGAACGCCGGCCGGCGCAGCGCAGAGTAAAAATAAGCTTCTCGGCTCCTCAGCCGCCGGTGCCGCCGACCGTCAGCCCGTCGATCAAGAGGGTCGGCTGGCCGACGCCCACCGGCACGCCTTGGCCCGCCTTGCCGCAGGTGCCGACGCCGGGATCGAAGCAGAAGTCGGTGCCGACGGCCTTGACCCGGGTGAGGACCTCGGGGCCGTGGCCGATCAGGGTTGCGCCCTTGACGGCGGGGCCGATGCGGCCGTCCTCGATGAGGTAGGCTTCGGACGCGGTGAAGACGAATTTCCCTGATGTGATATCCACTTGGCCGCCACCGAAGTTCGCGGCGTAGAGGCCTTTCTTGACCCCGGCGATGATTTCAGCCGGATTGGCGTCGCCGGCCTGCATGTAGGTGTTGGTCATGCGCGGCAGCGGCTGGTGGCCGAAGCTTTCGCGGCGGCCGTTGCCGGTCGGCTTCATGCCCATCAGCCGAGCGTTCAGCCGATCCTGCAGGTAGCCCACGAGAATTCCGTTCTCGATCAGGGTGGTAGCGGACGTCGGCGTGCCTTCGTCGTCGACCGAAAGCGAGCCGCGGCGATCGCCGAGGGTGCCGTCGTCGATCACCGTGACGCCGGGAGCCGCCACCCGCTGGCCGAGGAGGCCGGCGAAGGCCGAGGTCTTCTTGCGGTTGAAGTCGCCCTCCAGACCGTGGCCAATGGCCTCGTGGAGCAGTATTCCGGGCCATCCAGGGCCGAGCACGACCGGCATTTCACCGGCGGGGGCGGATTTCGAGCCGAGGTTGACCAGGGCCTGGCGGAAGGCCTCGTTGACCTGGGCGCGCCACTGGTCCGGCCCGATGAAGGCGTCGTACAGGGTGCGGCCGCCGGTACCATGCGAGCCGGTCTCCATGCGGTCGCCTTCGGCGGCGACGATCGCGACGTTGAGCCGCACCAGCGGGCGCACGTCCTCGACCACACGCCCGTCGGCGCGGCGGATCAGCACCACCTGCCATTCGCCGCTGAGGCTCGCCATCACCTGGCGGACGCGGGGATCCTTGGCCCGGGCGTAGGCGTCGATGTCCTGCAGCAGCGCGACCTTGGCCGCGAAGGGCAGGGCCGAAAGGGGGTTGCCGTCGATATAGAGGTGCCGGTTGGTCGGCGGCGGCGATTCGGCGATGGTGCCCGTGTGGCCGGCGCGCACGGCAATGACGGCCTGGGCCGCGCGACCGATCGCCGCCTGACTGAGCTCGCTGGCATGGGCGTAGCCCGTGGCCTCGCCGCACACGGCGCGTAGGCCAAAGCCCTGGGTGGTGTCGAAGCTCGCGCTCTTGAGGCGTCCGTCGTCGAAGGACAGCGCCTCGGACTGGCGGTACTCGAGGTAGAGCTCGCCATCGTCGCAGCCCTTGAGCGCGTCGCCGACCAGGCGATCCACGGTACGTGAGTCGAGACCCGCCTTGGTGAAGAACAGGTCGTGGGCCACCGTCGTTCCCGGCATCGCGATCTCCTTGTCCGATGCCTGCAACATAGGCGTCCACGCGCGGCTTTGCGACCCCTTCGCCGCGGGATTGGTCAGCGGCATCGGGCTTGTAGAACCCATGCGCCGTGTGTATGTTCCGCGCGAATCGCGCAGCCTTCGCGCCGGGAGGCGATAGCATCGTCGGTGATGGCCGAAACGGCGCGGCATTCGGGGAAATTCGGCTCGCGATCGGGCCTTCTGATCGCGACGGGGAGCTGAGGGGGAGTCGTCCGGAATCATGCTGTCGAAGCCCAATCGAATCGGTCTTGCGCTGCTTGCCGCGTGCTTCGCGGCGGGGACGAATGCGGCAGAGGCCGCCAAGCCCGAGCCCTGGCAGATCGGTTTCCAGCCGGCGGCAACGCCCGTCATGGAAGAAATCATCGCGTTCAACGACATGGTGTTTCCCATCATCGTCGTGATCGCGGCCTTCGTGCTCGCGCTCATGATCTACGTGTTCGTGAAGTTCAACGCGCGCAGCAACCCGACGCCGTCGCGGGTTTCGCACAACACCTTCCTCGAGTTCGCCTGGACCGTGGTGCCGATCATCATCCTGGTGGTGATCGCGATCCCTTCCATCCGCTTGCTCTACTATTCGGACACCACGCCCGAGGCGGGTCTGACGATCAAGGCGATCGGGCACCAGTGGTACTGGAGCTACGAGTACCCTGACAACGGCGCCTTCGTGTTCGATTCGGTCATGGTCGAGGACGACGCGTTGCAGCCCGGCCAGCTCCGGCTGCTGGAGACCGACAACCACGTCGTCGTCCCGGTGGGCACGGTGGTGCGCGTGCTGATCTCGTCCGAGGACGTGATCCACGCCTGGGCCATCCCGGCCTTCGGGGTGAAGAAGGACGCGGTCCCCGGGCGGACCACCGAGATCTGGTTCCAGGCGACGCTGGAAGGGACTTACTACGGGCAGTGCTCGGAACTCTGCGGCGTCAATCACGGGTTCATGCCGATCACGGTGGATGTCGTTTCACCCGCCGCGTTCCAGGCCTGGTTGACCGAAGCGCAGACCAAATTCGCGGAATCCATGCCCGCGGCCGAGTTCACGGTCGGCGTGGCCTCCGCCACGACATCCGCGGTCCCGTAGCCGTTCGTGCCGGACCGCCGCCGCAACAGAATCCCTCGCCCGAGGATCGGATCATGACCACATCCTCCAACGCCCACGCCGACCATCACGACCACACCCCGCGCGGCATCACGCGGTTCCTCTATTCGACCAACCACAAGGACATCGGGACGATGTACTTGTGCTTCGCCATCGCCTTCGGGTTGTTTGGCTCGATCCTGTCGATCCTGATGCGCATCGAGTTGGCCGAACCCGGCCCCGGCATCCTTGGCGGCGACCGCCAATTGTTCAACGTGATAGTCACCAGCCACGGCCTGATCATGATCTTCTTCATGATCATGCCGGCGGCGATCGGCGGCTTCGGCAACTGGATCGTACCGCTGATGATCGGCGCGCCGGACATGGCCTTTCCCCGGCTCAACAACATCAGCTTCTGGCTGTTGATTCCGGCCGGGATTCTGCTGGTCACCTCGATGTTCATCGACGGCGGGACCGGCGGCGGCTGGACGATCTACGCGCCGCTCAACACCTATGGCTCGCCCGGCCGGGCGGTGGATTGCCTGATCCTCGCGATCCATCTGGCCGGCGCCTCGTCGATCCTCGGCGCGATCAACTTCATCACCACCATCTTCAACATGCGGGCACCGGGCATGACCCTGCACCGCATGCCCTTGTTCGTCTGGGCCATCCTGATCACGGCGTTCCTTCTGGTCCTGGCGCTGCCGGTGCTGGCGGGCGGCATCACCATGCTGCTGACCGACCGCAACTTCGGCACGGCGTTCTTCGATCCCGCCGGCGGCGGAGATCCGGTACTGTATCAACATCTGTTCTGGTTCTTCGGGCATCCCGAGGTCTACATCCTCATCGTCCCGGCCTTCGGCACCATCAGCCACGTGGTCTCGACCTTCTCGAAAAAGCCGATCTTCGGCTACCTCGGTATGGCCTACGCCATGGTCTCGATCGGCTTCATCGGCTTCGTCGTGTGGGCCCACCACATGTACACGTCCGGCCTGAACGTCGACACCCGGGCTTACTTCATGCTGGCGACCATGGTGATCGCCGTGCCGACGGGCATCAAGATCTTCAGTTGGATCGCCACCATGTGGGGCGGTTCGATCGAGTTCAAGACGCCGATGCTTTGGGCCTGCGGGTTCATCTTCCTGTTCACGGTCGGCGGGGTGACCGGCGTCGTGCTGGCCAGCGCCGGCATCGACAACGCCCTGCACGACACCTACTACGTGGTCGCGCACTTTCACTACGTGCTGTCGTTGGGCGCCGTGTTCGGGCTGTTCGCCGCGTTCTATTACTGGTTCGGCAAGATCTCGGGCCGGCAGTACCCCGAGACCCTGGGCAAGTTGCATTTCTGGATCACATTCCTGGGCGTCAACCTGACGTTCTTCCCGCAGCACTTCCTGGGTGTTGCCGGCATGCCGCGGCGCATTCCCGACTATCCGGACGCCTTCGCCGGATGGAACCAGATCTCGTCCTACGGGTCCTACATCTCGGCGGCCGGGGCGGTCCTGTTCGTGTTCATCGTCATCCGCACGCTGACGTCCGGTGAGAAGTGCGCGGACAATCCGTGGGGTGCCGGCGCCACGACGCTCGAGTGGACCCTGTCCTCGCCGCCGCCGTTCCACACCTACGAGCAGTTGCCGCGCGTCGGTGCGACGTCGGGCCATTAGCCCGCCCGGACCATGAACCAGGCGGTAGGGCAAATCGGAGTAGCGACATCGGTCGAGATCGCGAGCGAACCCTCGGTCGGGGATTTCGTTGCCTTGCTGAAGCCGCGGGTGATGTCCCTGGTCGTATTCACCGGCTTCACCGGGCTGGTCCTCGCACCGGGCAGCCTGCATCCCGCCCTGGCCATCATCGCCGTCTTCTGCATCGCGCTGGGTGCCGGCGCCGCGGGTGCGCTGAACATGTGGTACGAGCGCGATATCGACGCGCTGATGAGCCGCACCGCCAACCGGCCGATCCCGGCCGGCCGGATGGCGCCGGGGACGGCCGTGGCCTTCGCCACTCCGCTCGCGGTCTCGTCGGTCACGATCCTCGGCCTGGCGACCAACTGGGTGGCGGCCGGGCTGCTTGCCTTCAGCATCCTGTTCTACGTGCTGGTCTATACGGTGTGGCTGAAGCGCAGGACACCGCAGAACATCGTCATTGGCGGGGCGGCCGGCGCGCTCCCGCCGGTGATCGGCTGGGCCGCGGTGACGGGCGGGGTCGACCTGCTGCCGCTGGCGTTGTTCCTCCTCGTCTTCCTGTGGACGCCGCCGCATTTCTGGGCCCTGGCCCTGGTACGCAGGGGCGACTACGCCCGGGCCGGGGTGCCCATGCTCCCGGTCGTCGCCGGGCTGGAGGCGACCCGGTGGCACATCCTCGCCTACAGCGGCCTGTTGCTGCCGGTGTCGTTGATCCCCGTCGCGCTTGGCGCCATAGGCTGGATCTACGGGGTCGCCGCCGCCGCGTTGGGGGCGTTGTTCATCGCCGGGGCGTTGCGGGTCGTCACCACCCGGACCGATGCCGCCGCCCAGCGGTTGTTCGGCTTTTCGATCCTGTATCTGGCGCTCCTGTTCGTCGCCCTGCTGATCGATGCGGGCGCGGCTGGGCACCTGTGATCGCATGGCATCGCTGATGACCGACGACGACAAGCGCCGCCGACGGGGAAGGAATCTCGCGCTCGGCGCGGTGTTGATCGGCCTGGTCGTGATCTTCTACGTCATGACCTTCGTCCGGCTGGGGGGCGCGTCATGAGCGCCGTGGTCCTGGAACGCCGCAAGCGACTGACCGCACTGATCGTGCTGGGCGTTATCGCCGGCATGGCCGGCGTGTCCCTGGCAAGCGCGCCGCTCTACCGGCTGTACTGCCAGGTCACGGGATACGGTGGCACGACGCGGATCGCGACGGCCGACAGTGCCACGTCCGTCGCCGAGATGGTGACCGTGCGCTTCAACGCCGACGTCGGGCGCGGCATGCCCTGGGCCTTTTTCCCATCGCAGAGCGAGATGCGGGTGCGGATCGGCGAGACCAATCTGACCACCTTCGTCGTCGAAAACCCCACGGCGCGGACGATCACGGGAACAGCCACGTTCAATGTGACCCCGGACAAGGTGGGGCCGTATTTCGCGAAGCTCGCGTGCTTCTGCTTCGAGGACCAGACGCTGGCACCGGGCGCCCGCGCCGAGCTGCCCGTGAGCTTCTTCGTCGATCCGGCGATGCTCGACGATCCCAACATGAAGGGCGTCGGGACCATCACCCTGTCGTATACCTTCTTCGAGAGAGAGACCGAGTGAACCCCCGACCGCCGCCGCGACGTGGACGCGACGGCGGCATTCCAGGAGAGCGATGATGGCCGATACCCACGCGAAGGGACACTCCTACCACCTGGTCGACCCCAGCCCCTGGCCGGTCATGGGCGCGCTCGCCACCTTGATCCTGGCGGGGGGCGGGATCAACTTCATGCACGGCGGCACCTGGGCGATTCCGGCGGTCGGCGGGCTTCTGGTCCTTGCCACGATGTTCGTCTGGTGGCGCGACGTGATCCGCGAGGCGACCGTGCAGGGCCACCATTCCCCCGTGGTCCAGGTCGGTCTTCGCTACGGCATGGTGCTGTTCATCGCCTCCGAGGTGATGTTCTTCGTCGCGTGGTTCTGGGTGTACTTCAACGCCGCTCTGTTCCCGACGCCGGCGGTCGGCGGCATCTGGCCGCCGGAAGGAATTCAAACGTTCGAGGCCTGGGACCTGCCGTTCCTCAACACCCTGATCCTGCTTACCTCGGGCACGACCGTGACGTGGTGCCATCACGCGATCCGCGAGGGCAATCGCGGCCAGGCGATCATCGCGCTGTGGCTCACCGTGATCCTCGGCGCCTGCTTCACCGGCGTTCAGGCCTACGAGTACGGTCACGCCGCCTTCGGCTTCCGCGAGGGGATCTACGGCTCGACCTTCTTCATGGCGACGGGCTTCCACGGCTTTCACGTGCTGATCGGCACGGCCTTCCTCTCGGTCTGCCTTTGGCGGCTGTACCAGGGGCATTTCAAGCCCGATCACCACTTCGGGTTCGAGGCGGCGGCCTGGTACTGGCACTTCGTCGACGTGGTGTGGCTGTTCCTGTTCGTCTGCATCTACTGGTGGGGTTCGGCCTAGGCGACGCCCCGGTTGGACTATGCGACACGGGGCCCGGTTTCGGCGATCGACGCGGCCCTGCGCTGCGTCTGCCCCCGGTGTGGCGAAGGCCGGCTGTTCGCCGGTTACCTGACGGTCCGACCGGCGTGTTCGGTCTGCGGCCTGGACCTGGCGCCGTCCGACAGTGCCGACGGGCCCGCCTTCTTTGTGATGTGGGCGGTTGGCGCGATCGTCGCGGTGCTGGCCGGGTTGACCGAAATCCTCTTCGCCCCGCCCCTATGGCTGCACGCCGTCCTGTGGCTGCCCGCGATCCTGGGAGGGGCCGCCCTTCTGCTGCGGCCGTGCAAGGCGTTGTTGATCGCCCTGCAGTATCGCCATCGCATCGATTTCGACGACGACCGGCGGCCGCGCGATGCCAAGTCCTGATCGGCCGCCCTGGCTGGTGGCCTCGTTCGCGCTGATTGGCGTCGCCGCCTTGCTCGGGTTGGGGGTGTGGCAGGTGCAGCGCGCGGCGTGGAAGGACGCGCTCATCGCCGGGCGAACGGCAAGGTTGGTGCAGCCGCCGGTTGCCCTGCCGGAGGACCTGGCGGACCTGGACGGGTGGGAGTTCCGCCGGGTCTGGGTCGTGGGCCGGTTCGACCACGCGCGCGAGATGACGGTGTTGAAGCCGGCGATGGACGGTCGCAGCGGCTATCACGTGGTGACGCCCTTGCGGATCGACGGGGGCGGCGCCGTTCTGGTCGACCGGGGCTGGGTCCCCTTGGAGCGGCGCGATGCCGGATCGCGCGCCGCCGGGCAGGTGGACGGAACCGTGATTGTCGAGGGGATTCTGCGTCGCGGCGATGACCCGGGACCCTTCACGCCGGAGAACGATCCGGCGCTCGTCGCATGGTATTGGCTCGATCCCGCGGCGATGGCGGCCGCGGCGGGCATCGTGGCGCCCGCCCTGATTGTTGAGGCGGGCCCGGACCCGATGCCGGGCGGGCTGCCCGAGGGTGGCCAGACGGCGACCGCCGCGCGCAACATGCATCGCGGCTACGCGCTCACCTGGTCGGCCCTTGCCGTCGTCCTCGCCGTCATCTATCTCGGGTATCGCCGCCCGCAACGGAGACCACTCGGCCCATGACCAGCCCCAACTCTCCCTACCGCGAGCTCGAGCGTCGCTTCGAGCGGTTGCACCACCTGGGCGGGGCCCGGGCCGTGCTGGGCTGGGACAACCAGACGATGATGCCGGAAGGGGGTGCGGCGGCGCGAGCCGAGCAGACGGCGCTGCTTGGCGTGCTGGCCCACGAGATGATCACCCATCCGGCGCTGGGCGAACTCATGGATCGAGCGGGGTCGGAGCCGCTCGAACCGTGGCAGGAGGCGAACCTGCGAGAGATGCGGCGGCAGTGGCGGCACGCGACGGCGATCGGCGCGGACCTGGTCGAGGCGCTCTCCAAGGCGGTGTCGGCGTCGGAGCAATGCTGGCGGACGGCTCGCCCGGCGAACGACTTCGCGGCGCTGCGGCCCTATCTCGCGCGGGTGCTCGCCCTGGTGCGCGAGGTCGCGGCGGCCAAGGCGGCGGCGTTCGGCTGCTCGCCCTACGACGCGCTCCTGGACGAGTACGAACCGGACGGCAGCGCGGGGCGGATCGACGCGATCTTCGCCGACCTCGAAGGGTTCCTGCCCGGGTTCCTCGGCCGGGTGATGGAACGACAAGCGGCGCGCGGGGCGGCCACGGTGCCGACCGGGCCCTTCCCCATCGCGCGGCAGCGGGATCTCGGCGTGCGGCTGATGCGGACTCTCGGGTTCGATTTCCACCATGGGCGGCTGGACGTCAGCAACCATCCGTTCTGCGGCGGCGTGCCCGACGACGTGCGCATCACCACCCGGTACGACGAGGCGGACTTCACCTCGTCTTTGATGGGTGTGCTGCACGAGACCGGGCACGCGCTGTACGAGCGGGGCCTGCCCGCCGCCTGGCGCGCCCAGCCGGTCGGCCAGGCGCGCGGCATGAGCGTGCATGAGAGCCAGTCGCTGCTGATCGAGATGCAGGCCTGCCGCAGCCGGGAGTTCCTGACGTTCGCGGCCGCGCTGATGCGCGAGGCGTTCGCGGCGGATGGGCCGGCCTGGGGCCACGAGAATCTCTACCGCCACTACACGCGGGTGGCGCCTGGCCACATCCGGGTCGAGGCGGACGAGGTGACCTATCCAGCGCACGTTATCCTGCGCTATCGGCTGGAGCGGGCGATGATCGCCGGCGACCTCGCGCTCGACGACCTGCCGGGGGCGTGGGCGGACGCCTCGCGCCGGCTGCTTGGGATCGTGCCGCCGGACGATCGGCTGGGCTGCCTGCAGGACATCCACTGGCCGGACGGAGCCTGGGGCTACTTCCCCACCTACACCCTGGGCGCGATGACCGCGGCGCAACTGTTCGCGGCCGCCCGGACCGCCGACCCGGACATCATGCCGGCGATCGCGCGGGGGGATTTTGCGCCCCTGTTCCGCTGGCTGCGGACCCACGTCCATGGCCAGGGATCGTTCCTGTCCACCGATGCGCTGCTGACCAACGCGACCGGGCGGCCGCTCGACGCGGGGGCGTTCAAGACCCATCTCGAAACCCGTTACCTGGAGTAGGGGGTGCGCTACGTCAGCACCCGGGGCGGGGCGCCGGAGCTCGACTTCGGCGACGTGCTGCTGGCCGGCCTCGCGAGCGACGGCGGGCTCTATCTGCCGCGGGCCTGGCCGCGCCTGACGCCCGAGATGCTGGCGGGATTCCAGGGGCGCGCCTACGCCGAGGTCGCGGCGGCGGTCATGCAACCCTTCGTCGCCGGATCGATCCCCGCGGGTGAATTCGCGGCGCTCGTGGCCGCGGCTTACGCGGGCTTCGACCAAGCGGCCGTGGCGCCGCTCCGCCAGCTCGACGCGTCGCTCTGGCTGCTCGAGCTGTTCCACGGACCCACCCTTGCCTTCAAGGATTTCGCCCTGCAGGTGCTGGGGCGGCTGCTCGATCGCGAGCTCGGGCGGCGGGGTCTGGCCGTCACCGTGGTCGGCGCGACATCGGGCGACACCGGATCGGCGGCGATCGCCGCCTGCCGCGACCGCCCGAACATGCAGGTCTTCATCCTCCACCCGAAGGGGCGGGTCTCGGAGGTGCAGCGCCGGCAGATGACGACGGTCACCAGCAAGAACGTCCACAACCTGGCGATCGAGGGCAGCTTCGATGACTGCCAGGCTCTCGTGAAGGGGATGTTCGCCGATGCGAACTTTCGCGAGCGGCAGCGGCTCGCCGCGGTGAACTCGATCAACTGGGCGCGGGTCATGGCGCAGATCGTCTACTACGTGACGGCGGCCGTGGCGCTCGGGGCCCCGCATCGCCCCGTCGGTTTCGCCGTGCCGACCGGCAACTTCGGCAACGTGTTCGCGGGCTACGCGGCCCGGCGCATGGGCCTGCCGATCGACCGGCTGATCGTCGCCACCAACGCCAACGACATCCTGGTCCGGTTCCTCGCGACCGGCCGCTACCAGCCGGAGGGCGTGGTCCCGACCCTCAGCCCGAGCATGGACATTCAGGTCGCCAGCAATTTCGAGCGCCTATTGTTCGAATGTCATGGAAGAGACGCGGCGGCGGTCGCCCGCCTGATGGGGGAGCTCGCCGCGAAGGGCGAATTCCAGGTGTCCGCCAACGCCCTGGCCGAGGCGAGGGGATTGTTCGGAGGCCACCGGGTGGACGACCGGGACGTGCTCGAAACCATTGCCCGGGTGGCGCGGACGTCGGGGGTCACGGTCGATCCGCACACCGCCTGCGGGATTGCGGCCGCGCGCGCCGCCGCCGGCGCCCCGACCGTCGTCCTCGGCACGGCCCATCCGGCCAAGTTTCCGGAGGCCGTGCGACGGGCGCTGGGTCGGGACATCCCCCTGCCGCCGGCCATGGCGGATCTCATGGGGCTCCCCGAGCGCGTCCATGGCTTGCCAAACGACCTTGCGACCGTGCAAGCTTTCATTCGCGAACGCGCGGAAATCCGCTAGATCCCCGCGTCGCGACCTTCGTCGACGGAGCGTAGTCGGACCATGGCCATTGCGATCACTCGGCTGGACAGCGGCTTGCGCGTCGCCACCGACAGCATGGACGGGATCGAATCCACCACCCTGGGCGTCTGGGTCGACGCCGGTGCCCGCGACGAGACTGCTGATCTGAACGGCATCTCGCATCTGCTGGAGCACATGGCCTTCAAGGGCACGGCGCGGCGGAGCGCCACCCAGATCGCCGAGGAAATCGAAGCCGTCGGGGGCCACCTCAACGCCTATACATCCCGCGAACAGACCGCCTACTACGCCCGCGTGCTGGCCGCCGACGTGGCGGTGGCTCTCGACATCATCGCCGACATCCTCCAGGGATCGGTCTTCGCGGCCGACGAGCTGGAACGCGAGATCCGGGTGATAAGCCAGGAGATCGCCCAGGTCGACGACACGCCGGACGACCTGATTTTCGATCAGTTCCAGTCGGTCGCCTACCCGGGGCAGGCCATGGGCCGGTCGATCCTCGGCACCGCCGACGGCATCGCCCGCTTCGCGTCGCCGACCTTGCGCGACTTCATGGGCCAGCAGTACCGCGCCGATCGCATGGTTCTGGTCGGGGCCGGCAGCATCGATCACGGGCAGGTCGTCGACCTGGCGGCAGTCGCGTTCGATCGCCTGGCCCCGCCGCGTGAGCGATCCCGCGAGCAGCCGGTGTACCGGACCGGGGATCAACGCGAGGAACGGGATCTGGAGCAACTCCATCTCGTGCTCGGGTTCGACGGGGTCGGTTACCACGACTCCCGCTATTTCCCGCTGCAGGTGCTCTCGACCCTTCTGGGTGGCGGCATGTCGTCCCGCCTGTTCCAGGAAGTCAGGGAGAAGCGGGGGCTTGCCTATGCCATCCATTCGTTCTCGTCCGCTTATGTTGATGGCGGGCTGATCGGGGTCTACGCCGGGTGCGACGGGGCGCAAGCCGGCGAACTTCTTGCTGTGGTCTGCGACGAACTCGGCCGCTCGGGTTCCGGCGTGACGGCGGCCGAGCTCGATCGTGCCAAGGCACAACTCAAGGCCGGGTTGCTGATGGCGCTGGAGAGTTCTTCGTCCCGTGCCGAGCAGTTGGCGCGGCATCTTCTCGTCTTCGACCGACCGATTCCGACCGCCGAGATGGTGGCGCGCGTCGACGCCGTCACCGTCAAGGACGTCGGCGACCTGGCGGCCACGATTTTTCGCGGCGATCGCATGACGCTGACCGCGTTGGGCCCGCTCGCCAACGTCGCGGCCTACGACCGGCTCGCGGCGCGCCTAGGCTGAGACCGATGTTCTCTTTCTTCCATCCCGGAGCGCGGCGGGAGCGGATTGCCCCGCTGCTGGGTCCACGGGTCATGCTCCGGATGCCGCGACACGCGGATTGGCGGGCTTGGGCGATGCTCAGGTCCCGGTCGCGCGACTTTCTTGTCCCATGGGAACCGACCTGGCCAGCCGACGCCCTGACGCGCACGGCGTTTCGCCGCCGGGTGAGGCAGCAGATGCAGGACGCCCGCGATCGGACGGGGTATGCGTTCTACGTCTTCCACCGGGAATCCGGCACATTGCTGGGGGGCATCACCGTCGCCGATGTGCAGCGGGGCGTGGCGCTATGCTGCTCCCTCGGTTACTGGATCGGCCAGGAACACGCCCGTCAGGGTTACATGACCGAGGCGCTCGCCCTGGTGCTCGACTACCTGTTCGACGAGTTGGGTCTGCATCGCGTGAACGCCGCCTGCCTGCCGTCCAACCGGGCCAGCCAGGCGCTGCTGCGCCATTCCGGCTTCAGGGAGGAGGGGTTCGCGCGCGAGTACCTGCGGATCGACGGCCGCTGGCAGGACCATGTCCTGTTCGCCATGATCGCGAACGACCGCACCGCGACGGAGCGCGCCGTCCGCGCCGCGGAGTAATACCAGCGGTCGTCGATGTTGACCCGGTCGTACATCCGCCCCAACGCCGACGGGGAAGGGTCGAGTTCAAGAACCGCGGGTATGACAGGCTGATCAGGCGTGGCCGGAGAAGGTCGAGAGCTTAGCCGGATCGACACCGATTTTGTGGACGGCACGGTCCCATTTGCCCTGCAGATCGCGACTGAAGACCAAGTCCTCGTCGGGCGAGCACACGAGCCACCCATTGTTCTGAATCTCGGCGTCGAGTTGGCCGGCCGACCAGCCGGCGTAGCCGAGCGCCATGAGCCTCTGCTTCGGCCCGCCCCCGGCGGCGATCGCGCGGAGCACGTCGATGGTGGCGGTGAGAGCGAAACCCCCATTGATCACCAGGGTCGCGTCCTGCCGGTAATCGTCGGAATGGAGGACGAACCCGCGCCCGGTTTCTACCGGCCCGCCGGAATGGACCAGGATTCCTTCGAACGGCGTCGCGGGCTCGATGTGCAATTGGCGAAGCAGGTCGGGGAAGGTGATGCTGTCGATCGCCTTGTTGACCACCAACCCCATGGCGCCCTCGGCATTGTGGGCGCACATGTAGATGACGGTGCGTTGAAATCGGGGATCGCTCATGGCTGGCATGGCGATCAACATCTGCCCTTCAAGGTAGGCATCACGGCGCTGCATTGACATCGCGGCTCCGACGCGGTGAATTCACATCCCCCCACAGATAGAGACAATAGCCTATCTCCATCAGACAACGGATTGGTAAACGATTCCATTCCCGCCGTTATCGACAGACGCTTCCAGGTTGCCTAGTGTCGTGGTTTCGAAGTTCGCCCTATCGCGCGGCAATCCTCGGAGCGAATTTCAGAATCGGGACACTAGGGTAGCGGCCGCGTACGGAGGGAGCGAAGGGCGATGCTTGCAGGACGCCATGCAGTTGTCACCGGTGCGGCCGGCGGGATCGGGGCGGCGGTGATCCGCGCCTTCGAGCAGGCGGGGGCGCGCTGCCACGGCATGGACCTCGAGGGCTCGGGCGCGCTACTCGCCTGTGACGTGACGGACGAGGCATCGGTCGAGCGGGCCTTCGCCGCGGCAGAGAAGGCCGGCGCCATCCATGACGTGGTCCATGCCGCCGGTGTCGTGTTCGTGGGTTCGGTGGCCGCGACGTCGATCGCCGAAGTGCGGCGGATCATCGACATCAATTTGGTGGGTAGCTTCGTCGTCGGGCGCGTGGCCGCGCGCTGCCTGCGCCCGGGCGGGACCATCACGTTCCTGGCGTCCCAGGCGGGCGTGAAGGGGTCGCCGAACTGGAGCGCCTACTGCGCGAGCAAGGCGGGCGTGTTGCGCCTGACCGAATCCCTGGCCCATGAGCTGGGGCCCCGGTCGATCCGGGTGAACGCGCTTTGCCCAGGCGGGGTCGACACGCCCATGCTGGACGAGGCGATCGATCAGAAGGCGGCGATCGAGGGAACGTCATCCGACGCGGTGCGCGCGGCCTATGCGCAGGGCGTGCCCTTGAGGCGCCTCGCCCGTGCGGAGGAGATCGCCTCGGTCTGCGTCTTCCTGGCTTCGGAGCAGGCGAGCTACGTCAACGGTACTGGGATCATGATCGACGGCGGAGAATTGGCATGAAGGGCGAGGCGGCGCTGGCAGGGGCGACCCAGGTCGCCTTCTGCGTTCCCGACAACATCGGCCGGCTGATCGGCAAGCGCCTGCCCGTGAGCCGGCTGGAAGAGGTTCTGACGCGCGGATTGGCGATGCCGGACTACTACCTGATCACCGGCGTCACCAACGTGCCGCACCGGGACATGGCCGTGGCCGGCGCCACGATGGTGGGGTTCCGCGACGGCGTGATTCGACCGATCCGCGAGACCGCGTTTCGCCTGCCCAGCGAACCTGGAACCGCGTTCGTGCTGTGTGATTCCACGCGGGGGGGCACGGAGCGGATTCCCGAAGCACCTCGTTCGATTCTTGCCCGCCAAGTCGCGCGGCTGGAGGCCGAGGGAATCGAGGCCCGTTTCGCCAGCGAACTGGAGTTCTACCTCTATCGCACCGGTTACACCGAGGCCTATGACGCCGGGTTTCGCGATCTCGTGCCTTGTCACCCGGGGCATGCCGATAATGACATTCTGACCGCGGGCGTGGCCGAGCCCATCATCGCCGCCCTGCGCGAGGCGATGGCGGAGGCCGGGATGGAGGCGGTGGGGACGCAGGGCGAAGGGGGCGCGGGTCAGTACGAGATCAACCTGGCCCCAGCCGATCCCATGGGCATGGCTGACCGTCATGTGATCTTCAAGCACCTGGTCAAGGCGACCGCGCGGGCCGCGGGTGTCGCCGTGACGTTCATGGCCAAGCCCCACGACGATCAGGTGGGATCTGGGTTCCACGTTCATTTTTCCCTGCGGCGGCGCAAGGGTCGGTCGGCCCTGGGAGAGCGGGGGCGACTGAGCGCCTGGGGTCGCGGCTTCCTCGCCGGATTGCTGGGGCAGGCTGGCGCTTTCATGCTGCTGTACGCGCCGTACGCGAATTCCTATCGGCGGTTCGCGCCCGGCTCCTACGTGCCGATGAACGCCTTGTGGGCCTGGGACAACCGCACCGTGATGGCGCGCGCGCTGCAAGACCCCGACGGGATTCGGCTGGAGTTCCGCCTGCCGGGCGCCGACGCGAACCCCTACCATGTCTTCGCGGCGATGATCGCGGCGGGTCTGGATGGCGCGGCGCGGGGCTTGACCCCGCCCGAGCCGATCATCGGGGATGCGAGCCGCCTGCCGCCCGATCCCCTGCCGTGGGATTTCACCGAAGCGATCGCCGCCTTCGCCGAGTCCGATGTGGCTCGTTCGGCGCTTGGTGCCGACGTGCAGGGTCACCTCGTCGCGTTGGCCAAGCGGGAGCGTGAGGCGGCGCGGCTGGCGGTGACCGACTGGGACCTCGCCCGAGGCTTCGAATTCGCCTAGTACCCGATCTGGTGAATCTGTACCGATTTCGCGGATCCCGGAGTCGCCTTCGGCGACTCCGGAACTCGCGAAAATCGGTACTAGCACCTCTGCACTGAGAGGATATGACGGGTTGATGGTGTCTTGCGCGTAGGATTGGCAGGGCTTCTGGATCGACCAGGAGTTCGACGCTGCGTGCGACGCCGGGCTGTCGTCGGATCAGGCCCGCACGCTCCAATGTCAGCACCAT
>SHVY01000065.1 GCA_009694045.1 Alphaproteobacteria bacterium
TTCGGCGCGAAGCGGCCGATGATCAGGGCAAGACGGGTGTGGTGTATGCCGAGAACGTCAGCGATCGCCGCCTTGTCGAGCATCAGGGCGACGAGGCGGGCGAGGCCGAGACCATCGGCGGTGACGCGCACGCCGTCGCGGACGTCGGCCACCAGGCCCTCCTCCCGCGCGCCCTCGGATTTCGAGCCGCGCTCGAACGCGCCGGTCAGATCGCTGCCGGACAGGTCGGCGTCGCGGAAGGCGGTGCCCACCAGGCGGGCGTTGCGAAAGTTCGCGTTGGTCACGTTGGCGTTGGCGAAGCTGGCGCCGTCGATGTCCGACTGACCGAGGTCGGCCCAGGCGAGCCGGGCGTTCCCGAGCTTGGTGCCGTGCATGATGGCGCCCTGGAGATCGGGCCTTCCAGGTTCGGGTTTTCCAGATCCGTGCCATTGAAGTGGGCCATCCGCTGGCCGGCGTACTTGCCGTTGATGTCGCGCACCGCGGCACCGTTGAAGTTGGCCCGCCACAGGATGGCACCGCGGAGATTGGCCTTGGTGAGATCGGCGCGGGCGAAGCTGACTTCGGAAACATTGGCCTCGGTCAAATCGGCGCCGGCGAGGTTGGCCCGGGTCAGGTTGGCGCCACGCAGGTCCGCCTCCGTCAGATCGATGGCGACGTCCAGGTTCTCGACCCGCCACCGGTTCCAGCCGGCCATCGATCCTTCGCGCAACAGGACGACCAGCTCGTTGTTCGCCATCACGGGACCCTCCAAGGAACCATTCTAGGGTATGGAACGCGAGCCGGCCACACGGGCAGTAGCGTGGGGCGGGGGGTTCCTGGTACAAGGCGCCCCTCGCGAGGGGCGGGAGCCATGGCGAGTTATTGCATCTACCGGCGGCCGGACGGCACGGACGAGATCGTGATTCGCGACGGATTTTCGTGGCCGGCCGCCGTGCTTGGCCCGGTTTGGGCCCTGTGGCACGGGTTGTGGATCGCGGCGCTGGCGCTGATCGCCTTGCAGGCGCTCATCGCCCTGCTGCCGTGGCCCGTGGTCGCGGCGGCGGCGGCCGTGGCGCAAGCCGCCTTGGTCGGCTGGCATGCCCTCGACCTGAGGGTCTGGCGCCTCGAGCGGGACGGCTATCGCTTGGCGGCGATCGTGCTGGCGACCAGCGGCGAGGAAGCCGAGCGCCGCGCGCTGGCCCGGCCGGCGCCATGACCGCGGTCGTGGTCGAACGGGTCGGCGAGCTTTCGGATCAGGATCTTGGCGACCTCAGCGACGCGACCGACGCCGCCATCCTGGACGGCAACGGCTTCGGCTGGCTGCGGCCACCGGATCGCTCGCGCCTCAGGGCGTACTATCGCGGCATTCTGCTGATTCCCGAGCGCGAGCTGTTCATCGGCCGGCTGGACGGGACCATCGTCGCCTCGGCGCAACTGTGGAGGGCCCCGCGTAACAACGAGGCGCAAGGGTTCTCCGGCACCCTGACCGCCCACTGGGTGGCGCCCTGGGCGCGCGGCCACGGGCTTGCCCGGTTGCTGCTGCAGGCGGTCGAGGCCCGCGCCCAAGCCCTGGGGATGACCCATCTGAAGCTCGACGTGCGCGCGAGCCAGGACGCGGCGATCCAACTCTACGAAGCGAACGGATTCAAGCACTGGGGCACCCTGCCGGCCTACGCCAAGATCGACGGGCGCATGGTCGCGGGCCGGTTCTACGTGAAAAAGCTAGCCAGAAAACACAAGAATAAGGCCATCAATTAAGTAATGGCGCTATATCTGGTATCCTCGAATTGAGTTTCTGGAGATCGGGTATGGTGGGAGTCCCGCGTGAGGCGATGGCGACGCTCGAATCGCTGTACGCCTCGTTCGTAAAGCAGAAGGCGGAACGGGCGAACGGATCGAAGGTCGCCGTCTTGTTGCGCGACGATGTACGCAAGATCGCCAAGAAGCTGGGCGAGGAGGCGGTCGAGACGGTGATGGCCGCGGTGGCCGGGACCAAGGCCGAGGTGATCGCGGAGAGCTCGGATCTGCTCTTTCGCCTGCTCGTCCTGTGGGCCAAGGTGGGTGTGGAGCCCGCCAAGGTAATGGCCAATCTGGCGGCGCGCCATGGTCCGAAGGTCAACGAGGCGGTGAAGCCGTCATGAGCTATGACGCCGGCAACCTGTTCGCCCGCATCCTGCGCCAGGAAATCCCTAACAAGACCGTGTACGAGGACGAACACGCGCTCGCCTTCCACGACATCCGGCCGCAGGCGCCCGTGCACGCCCTGGTCATCCCCAAGGGCCGCTATGTTTCGGCCGACGACTTCGGGGCGGCGGCGACGCCCGAGGAGATCACGGCATTCTGGCGCGCGGTCAGCCGCATCGGGCGCGACCTGGGAGTGGACGGGGACGGCTATCGGCTGATCGCCAACCACGGCGCGAACAGCCACCAGGAGGTGCCGCACTTTCACGTCCACATCTTGGGAGGTCGGCCGCTCGGGCCCTTGCTCGTTCGACGTGATTGACGCCGAACGCGCGGCGCGGCGCGGAGTCCTGATGGTCCTGGCCGCCGCCGCGATCTTTTCGTTCAAGGGCGTGCTGGCGAAACTGGTGTACGCCGAGGGTGTGGGGGTGCCGGCGCTGCTGGCGGTCCGCTTCGCGCTCTCCGTGCCGCTGACCTGGGCGATCGCGCTCGGCCTCGGCATGGCGAAGCGGCCACCGACGGGGCGCGAGCTGCTGGCCATCGCGATCGGCGGATCGCTGGGCTATGGCGCGGCCCCGATCGCCGACTTCATCGCGCTCGAGCTGATCGCCGTTTCGGTCGAGCGGGTGCTGTTGTTCACCTTCCCGGCCTTCGTCGTGCTGTTCGATGCGCTGTGGCAGCGGCGGCCACCCACGGGGCGACAGTGGGCGGCGCTCGGCACCACCCAGATAGGCATCGTCTTCGTGGTTGGCGGGTTCAACGTCGCCGAGGTGCTGCGCAACCTGGAGGGCGCGGCCTGGGCGGTGCTGTCCGCCGCCCTGTTCGCGATCTACCTGATGGTCAACCAGACCTATGGGAGAACCCTCGGCGCGCTGCGCTTCACGGCGCTGGCGATGACCTCGGGCGGGGCCGCGATCTTCGTCTACTTCCTCGCCGCGGCGCCGATCTCCACGCTGGTCATGACCCCGCTCGCGTACCTCTACCTCGCCGTGATGACCGTCTTCTCGACCGTCGTGCCGATGTTCATGATGACCGAGGGGATCAAGCGGATCGGGGCGGCCCGGGCGGCGCTGATCTCCACCATCGGGCCGCCGTGGACCGTGGTGTTGGCCGCCATCATCCTCGGCGAGACGCTCACGCTCATGCAGGGACTGGGCGGGGCGATCGTCATCCTCGGCGTCCTCGTGCTGGAAAGCCGGGTCCGCTGGCCCTTCGCACGAAGGGCGACGTGAGCTGGGACGTCAGATCATATCCCAACTGAACTGGCGTTTTTCCAGCGGAGCGCCCTTGAGGGCCCAGTGTTGCCATTCGCGCAGATCGGCGCAGCGGCCGTCGGCGGCGAAGGTGAGAAGGAAGACGCCGTCGCCCAGGCGCGTCTCGCCGGTGGCGGCGCGGGTGGACCGGGCCTTCCAGTTGACCACGGCGCGGTCGCCCTTCACCCCCAGGATCTCGAAGTCGATGTGATTGTCGCGCTGCAGCTTGGCCAGCGCCCGCCAGAAAGCGTGGAACTCCCGACCCGGCACGGGCTCCATCCAAGGGGTGTCGCGGTATTCGCAGTCGGGTGTGAACAGGGTGACGAACAGGTCGGCGTCCTGCCCCTCCCAGGCGCGCTTGTAGGTGGCGAGCCAGCGGGTCACGTCGGGTTCGGCGAATGGCATGATGGGCTCCCTGGTTAAAGCGCGAGGCCGGCCTGGAGGCCTTCGAGGACGGCCTCCTCGGCGGTGCGGGGGGTTAGGCAATCGCCGGCGAGGTGAACGTCGCCGTTGAAACCCGCGAGCGAGTCTTCAAGTTCGGTCGCTTGGATCTGGCCGGCGGCGAGGACCACGGTGTCGACGTCTGCCCAGGTCTCGACGGCGCCGCTCACCATGTGCTGCAGGACGACGGCCGCGCCGTCGATTCCGCTCAGGCGCATGTAGGGCGCGACGGCGACGCCCAGGCCGTGCAGCACCCCGGCCCAGTGGTCGCGCACCATGCCCTGAATGTTCTGGCCCGCCATGTGGCCGGTGACGGCGAGGCGCACCCGGCGGCCGTCGCGGGCGAGCTTCTCGGCCACCCCCATGGCGGTCCAATCCAGCCGGGTGTCCACGAGGACGACCGAAGCACCGACGTTGGCGCGGCCCTCCAGCACGTCGAGCGCATGGACGACATGGCCGGAGTCCCGGCCGTCGACGTGCGGCCAGTAGGGTCGGCCACCGGTGGCGACGACGATCGCGTCGGGCCGCACCCGGTCGATGAGGTCGCGGTCCACCGCGGTGCCGAGGACCACGGCGACACCTGCCCGTTCCGCTTCGTGGATCAGGTTATCGGCGAGGCCGCCGAACTCGGCGCGGCCGGGCAGGGTTTCGGCGAGGCGCACCTGGCCGCCGAGGCGGGCGCGACGATCGTAGAGGGTGACCGAGTGGCCGCGTTCGGCGGCGACGGCGGCGGCCTTCAATCCGGCCGGGCCGCCGCCCGCCACCAGCACGCGCTTGGCTTGCGCGGCCCTGGTCTTCGGCCGCCCGAGGCCGGTCTCGCGGCCGCTTTCCGGGAACTGGATGCAGGAGATCGCGGCGCCCTTGGCCCCGTGGCCGATGCAGGCCTGGTTGCAGCCGATGCAGACGCGGATGTCGGCGATCCGATCCTCGGTGATTTTGCGCGCAAGCTCGGGGTCGCAGATCATCGCCCGGGTCATGCCGCACAGATCGGCCTGGCCGGCGGCGAGGATCGCCTCCGCCACCTCGGGCCGGTTTATGCGCCCCGTGACGATGACGGGTTTCGTGACCTTTGCCTTGATCGCCGCGGCGAAGGGCGCCACGTAGCCGGGCGCGATCGCCATCGGCGGCACCACGTGGATGCCGCCGTCGAAGCTGGAGCAGGAGCCGGCGACGACGTTGTAGTAGTCGATCCGGCCCAGCCGATCGATCGCCGCGCAGATTTCCACCGTCTCGGCGTTGGGCAGACCGAGAAACCCCAGCTCGTCGCCGGCGATGCGCAGGCCGAGGGGGGCCGCATCGCCGATCTTGGCGCGCACGTCCTCGATGATCTCCATGAGGAAGCGCAGGCGGTCCTGGCCATAGACATCGGTGCGGAGATTGGTGCGCGGATTGAGGAACTGCGACACCAGATGGCCGTGGTGGCCCATGATCTCGATGCCGTCCATGCCGGCCGCGCGCAAGCGGCGGGCGGCGTCGCCGTAGGCCGCCACCACCTCCCGGACCAGGGCGGTCGGCATGGCCCGGGGCATGAGCTGCAACCGCTCGCACGGCACCGGCGATGGCGCCCAGGAGACGGCGATGGAACCGTCGCTGGTCGATCCGGCGATATCGCCCCGCCCCGGGTGATAGAGCTGGCCGAAGACGACCCCGCCGTGGGCGTGAACGGCGTCGGCGATGGCGCGATAGCCGGGGATACAGGCGTCGGTGTGGCAGGTGGCGTAGCGCCCGGCGCCGACCGCGGTCCAGTGCACCGACGAGGCCTCGTGGATGATGAGACCGGCGCCGCCCCTCGCCCGCGCCTCCTGATAGGCGGCGATGCGCCCCGTCGGCAGCCCTCCCTCGGACATGAAGGTGCCATGCGCGGTCGAGACGATCCGGTTGCGTAAGGTGACGCCCCGCACATCGAGCGGCGACAACAGGCGCGGGAAGCGGCGCACGCTCAGCCCACGGAGATCGGCCTGATCTTCGCCGCCGCGGCGTTGCTGGCGGGGGTGGTTCGGGCCATGTCGTGCTGCGCCGCCGGGTCGAGCAGGGCCTGGGGGTTGCCGGCCTCGACGAAGCCGAGGTAGGGGCCGCCGAAGTCGTAGCCGACCAGACGTTGCGGCTCGGGCGGCAGGGTGCGCGCGACCTCGGGCGGCAGGCACAGGTACTGGTTCTCCTCCTGCCGGAGCCAGCCGAGGTTGTAGTGCAGGGCCATGCCACGGCGGACCCCGTTCGAGCGGTTATCACCGCTGCCGTGGTGGAAATTGCTGGTGTAGATCAGCACCGAGCCCTTGGGCATCACCGCCGGCACGATCTCGTGCGGCCCGGCCACCCGGTCGTGGTCCCAGCGATGGCTGCCGGGCGCCAGGTTGGTGCCGCCGTTCTCCGCCGTGAAGTTCGAGAGCGCCCAGATCGTGGCGCAGGTCATGGGGATCGTCGGGAAGCGCACCGGATAGATGCCGCCGTCGCGGTGCAGTCCCTGGGCGTGTTCGCCGGGTTGCAACTCGATCACCGCGGTGACGTGCAGGTGATAGCGCACGCAGTACGGCAGCAGCACCCGGTCGCACAGGGCCATGACCAGGGGATGCAGGGCGAGCCGGCCGCACGCCGCCGACTTGGCGATCAGGTTGTTGATGCGCCGGGTGCGGAAGCCGGCGAACTCGGTGGTGCCAAGGGGCACGCGCGCGAGGTGGGGATCGAAGTCCCGATTGATCGCGTCGATCGTCGCGTCGTCGGCGAGATCGCGCACGATCGCATAGCCGGATTCGTCCACGGCGGCCGCCACGTC
Source organism: Alphaproteobacteria bacterium (assembly GCA_009694045.1). Taxonomy (GTDB): domain Bacteria; phylum Pseudomonadota; class Alphaproteobacteria; order SP197; family SP197; genus SHVY01. The sequence goes on from SHVY01000065.1 coordinate 6,625, forward strand.
GTCGGCGCCCGCCGTTGCCTCGAAGATCGGTTCGCGCATCGCCCTCTCCTGATGGCAAGCCTATGCTGGGCCAAGGGGCGGGGCCGCGTCAACCGGGCTAAGAGGCAGATTCGCTTAGGGTTTCCTAGCTATGGCGTGCGATACTATAACATTGCGACAAGGTTCGAGTCGCATACATTGGTTCAGGATAAACGATGACGCCGTTCGCGATCGCCGGCATTCAGATGTACCTGACGGTCGGCAACAATATCGAGGTCATGCGCCAGCGTCTGGACCTCACCATGCACCTCTATCCCTGGGTGCAGATGGTGCTGTTCAGCGAGCTTGCCTGCTTCGGGCCCCTGCTTGGCCATGCCCAGCCGCTGCCCGGCGAGGCCGAGGCCGCATTCCAGGAGATGGCGACCCGGCACCGCATCTGGCTGCTCAACGGCTCCATGTACGAACGCAAGGACGGGGCGATCCACAACACCACCTCGATCATCGATCCATCCGGCCGGGTCGTCGGGCGCTATCGCAAGATGTTCCCGTTCACGCCCCTGGAGCAGGGCGTCACCCCCGGCGAGGAGTTCTTCGCCTTCGAGGTCGAGGGCGTCGGCAAGTTTGGCGTGCTGAACTGCTACGACCTGTGGTTCCCCGAAACCGCGCGTCAGCTCACGGCCTCGGGCGTCGAGGTGATCCTGCACCCGGTGATGACCCACACCATCGACCGCGACCTGGATCTCGCCGTCGCCCAGGCCTCGTCGGCCATGTTCCAGACCTACATCTTCGACATCAACGGCCTGGGGGCCGGAGGCAACGGTCGTTCGGCGGTCTACGACTCGAACGGCCGCGCCCTGTACCAGGGCGACGTGTCGGAGCAGATCATCCCCATCGAGATCGATCTGGATACCGTGCGGCGGCAGCGCAAGAACGGCATCCGCGGGCTCGGGCAGCCGCTGAAGAGCTTCCGCGACCGCCCGGTGGATTTCCCGGTGTATGACCGGGACGGTTTCGACACCGCCTATCTCGACGGCCTGGGCCCGCTCGCCCAGCCGCGTCGCGAGGGTGCCCCCGCCGCCAACGTCCAAAGCCTGCCGGTCCGGCGTTCGCTGCTGAAGTAGCGGCCGGCATCCCGGTATCTCCTCGCCCCTTATGGGCGAGGGAGCGCGCCCCTACACGTTCAGGAGCAGGTGCTCGCGCTCCCACGAGCTGATGACGGCCTGATAGGCGTCGTGCTCGGCCTCCTTCACGTCCAGCAGGAGCTGGACGAAGCGCTCGCCCAGGATGCGCTTCAGGGGCTTGCTGTCCGCTAGCTTGTCCAGGGCGTCGGGCAGGTAGCGCGGCAGGCCGTGGGCGCGGGTGTAGCCGGAGCCGGTGATCGGCTTCGACGGCTCCAGCTTGTCCACCATGCCGAGGTAGCCGCAGGCGAGGCTGGCGGCGATGGCGAGGTAGGGGTTCACGTCGGCCCCGGCGACCCGGTTCTCGACCCGCCGGCCCTCGCGGCCCGAGCGCGGCACGCGCAGGCCCACGGTGCGGTTTTCCACCCCCCAGTGGACATTGATCGGCGCATCGGAGTGGCGCATCAGCCGGCGGTACGAATTGACATAGGGTGCCAGCAGCGGCATCGCCGCCGGCAGATACTTCTGCAGCCCGGCGATGTGGGCGTGGAACAGGGGCGTGTCGTTGCCGTCGTCGTCGGCGAACAGGTTCAGACCGGTCGTGGCGTCGACCACGCTCTGGTGCAGATGCATGGCGGAGCCAGCCTCGCGCTCCATCGGCTTGGCCATGAAGGTCGCGTAGATCTTCTGGCGGAGCGCCGCCTGGCGGACCGTGCGCTTGAACAGCAGCGCCTGATCGGCCAGGAGAATGGGATCGCCGTGGTTGAAGTTGATCTCGATTTGCGCCGCGCCGGCCTCGTGGCTCAGGGTGTCGATGTCGATGTTCTCCACCTCGCAGAAATCGTAGACCTCCTCGAACAGCGGATCGAACTCGTTGACCGCGTCGATGCCATAGGCCTGCCGGCCGGTCTCGGCCCGGCCCGACCGCCCGATCGGCGGCTCCAGCGGATAGTCCGGATCGGTGTTGACCGCGACCAGGAAGAACTCCAGCTCGGGGGCCACGATCGGGCGCCAGCCGCGTGCCGCGTACAGCTCCACCACCTGCTGCAGCACGTAGCGCGGCGCGATGTCCACGGGCCGTCCGTCCGCATAGGTGCAATCGCAGATCACCTGGGCGGTCGGCTCCTGATACCAGGGCACCAGGCGAAGGCTGCGCGGATCGGGCACGAGCTGGATGTCGGGGTCGGTCGCGTCGACCGCGTCGGTGTCGGGCGAATCGCCGGTCACGGTCTGGCCGAGGATCGCCTCGGGCAGCCTGAGCGTGCCGCCGGCGATGCTCTTGATGAACTTGGCCGCCGGCAGGATCTTGCCGCGGGGAATGCCGGCGAGATCGGGGACGAGGCACTCGACCTCGTCGACCTGGCGCTCCTTAAGCCACGCGTCCATGGACCACCCGCGATGAACGAGCCCGGGACCGTTCCGCCGCCGCGGTCCCGAACTCGGCGAAGAGGGCGGTGGACAGCCTGTCGTCCCAGAAGCGCCATTCGGGGTGCCACTGCACGCCGAGCGCGAACGCCTTGGCATCCTTGACGCGCACCGCCTCGATCATCCCGTCGGGGGCGCGGGCCTCGATCGCCAGCCCGTCCGCCAGCCGGTCGATCCCCTGCTCGTGCAGCGAGTTGACCCGCCAGGTCTGCATGCCGGAAAGCCTCGCCAGCGCGCCGCCGGAGGTGAGCGTCACCTCGTGGGCCGGGGCGTACTTCACATCGCGCGGCTCGTTCGGCGGACCGCGGTGATCGGCCAGCCCTTCCACCTCGTGCACGAGCTGGTGCAGGGTGCCGCCCAGCGCCACGTTCAGCTCCTGGATGCCGCGGCAGATGGCCAACACCGGCAGGCCCTCGGCCAGCGCCCGGCGGATCAGGGGCAGGGTGATCGCGTCGCGTTGCGGATCGTGGTGGGTGCCGGGGCGGCTGGGGTCGCCGCCGTAGTGGTGCGGCTCGACGTTCGATGGGCTGCCGGTGACCAGCAGGCCGTCCAGGGCATCGACCAGCGCGTCGAGGTCGAACAGTTCGGCCGGCGGTGGAATGTCCGGGCCGGGTCCGAACGAGGGGATCAGAAGAGGCAGGCCGTGGGCCGCCCGGGCCACGGCCGCGATGTACTTCTCGCCGACGCAATGGAACGGGTTGATCCCGATGTCGTACACGTCGCTGGGGATGCCGATCAGGGGTAAGGTCATGCGCTGCCTCGAGTTTCGGCCCAGCAGATTGCCTTCGAGCCCGAGCCTGTCAAGGAGCATATCCTAGCGCACGTTCCGTTCATGTTGACCCACCCCTCCCCCTTCCCCTTCCGCAAGGGGAGGGGGACGCACGGATCATGTCTTGCTTCTCCCCTCCACTTGCGGGAGGGGGCCGATCCGACCGAGTCTACGTGGTCGGAACGTGCTCTAGAATCGATAATTTGCTAGTGTCCCTTCGCTTCCGGAATCGGGACACTAGCGCATGAGCGTAGACCAGGATGCATCGTCGTTTCTGCGGCTGGTCCTGCGCAACCCGATCAATCGAGCCTTGCTGGAACGGCTCCCGCGTCTGGGCCTGCCCGATTCTTGGCTCGTCGCGGGGTGCCTCTTCCAGACGGTGTGGAACATCGCGGCGAAGCGCAACCCGACCGCGGACATCAAGGACTACGATATCTTCTATTTCGACGATCGCGATCTGTCGTGGGAGGCCGAGGATCGGGAGATCCGACGCGTCCAGGGGGACTTCTCGAAGGTTCCCGCCGTCGTCGAGGTCAAGAACCAGGCACGGGTTCATCTCTGGTACGGCAAGCGATTCGGTCCAGGCTATCCCGTGCTGCGTTCCAGCAAGGATGGGATCGATCGGTTTCTGGTGCGCTGCACCTGCGTGGCCGTCCGCGCCGACGGGTCGGGGACCTTCGATGTCTACGCGCCCTATGGCCTGGAGGAGCGGCATCGTGGAGAACTGCGGCCGAACCCGGCCAACCAACGCCCGGATCTGTTCTTCGCCAAGGCTGAAAGCTATCGGCTACGCTGGCCCTGGCTCACGGTCGATGCGGTGGCCGCGTGACCCTCGAACACCTGATCGCCTGGAAGGCGGCCGTCGTCGCCCTGGCCCTCGTCGGCCTGTTCGTGGCGGAGCGCATCTGGCCGGCGGCGCCACGCCCCGATCCGCGGTGGGCGCGCGTGGCGCGGAATGGGGGCCTGTGGCTTCTCGCCGCCGCCCTGTCGATCGGGTTCGTGGCGCCCCTCACGGCCTGGGCGGTGGAGGCGCGGCTCGACTGGCGGCCCGATTGGTGGCGGGGCTGGCCGGGTCTCGCCCTCGATCTGATCGTCCTCGACGGCTTGATCTACGGGTGGCACCGGGCGAACCACACGGTCCCGTTCCTCTGGCGGTTTCACGCGGTCCACCACTACGACCGGTTCCTCGACACCACCTCGGCCCTGCGCTTCCACGTGGGCGAGGTGGCGCTGTCGGCCACGGCCCGCGCCGGCGTCGTCTGGTTGTTCGGGTTTCCCCTCGCCTCGATCCTGGCCTTCGAAACTTTGTTGCTGGGGGCAACCCTGTTTCACCACTCCAACCTGTGGATCCCCGCCGGTCTCGAATCCCTGATGTCCCGAATCGTTATCACCCCCGCGCTGCATTGGGTGCATCATCACCGGGTCCAGGCCGACACGGACTCGACCTATGGGACGATCCTGTCGCTCTGGGACCCATTGTTTGGCACCCGCAGCACCACGCGGCGCACGCCTGCCATGCCGATCGGGGTCGCGGGCGCCGACGAACGGAGCTTCGTCGGGCTGCTGCTCGCGCCGGCCGAACCTCAGCCCACCCGGGCGGCGAGGCGGGGGTAGTACAGCCCCAGTCCGATGCCACGGGCCAGCATGAAGATGGTCAGGGCCGACCACAGCCCGACGTTGCTGAACGCGCGAACCAGGGGGAACGCGGCCAAGGCGAAAACCAGGAACGAACCCAGCATGGCGTTGCGCATGGCGGGCCCTTCGGTCGCGCCGATGAAGATCCCGTCCAGCAGGAACGCCCACACCCCGATCAGCGAGGCGAGGACGATGAACACCAGATAAATCCGGGCTTCCGCGCGCACGTCGGGCAAGTCGGTCATCAGGTCGACCAGCAGGCCGCCGAACAGGGCGAAGCCCAGGGCCGAGCCGACTCCGACCACCGCGGTCCAAGTGATCGACGCACCCACGACCGCATCGAATTCGCGCCGGCTGCGCCGTCCGACCGCCTGACCCACCAGGGCCTCCGTCGCGTTGGCGAAGCCTTCCAGCGCGTAGCCCATCAGGGCGAATAAGTTCATCAGCACGGCGTTGGCGGCCAGCGTCGTGTCGCCGAGCCGAGCGCTCAAGACCGTGAACAACGTGAACCCGCCCATCAGGCTGACGGTGCGGATGAGGATGTCGCGGTTGAGGGCGACCATGCGGCGGAGCGGCGCCGGATCCAGCAGCGCGCGGCGCCGCAAGCGCCCCGGCACGGCCGCCAGACCGCGCGCGACGAACAGCCCGCCCACGCCGGCGCCGACGTACTCGGCGATCACCGCCGCGGCGGCAACCCCCGCCACGTCCCAGCCCAGTCCCACGACGAAGACGATCGACAGCAGGATGTTCACCAGGTTGGTTGCGACCATCTGCGCCAAGACGCCGCGGGTGCGTTGGACCCCGAGCAGCAGGCCGAGCAGCGCGTAGTTCGCCAACGCGGCGGGGGCCGACAGGACCCGGATCCCGACGTAGACGACGACGAGCCGCGCGACCTCGGGGCTCGCGCCGACGAGGTCGACGAGCGGGGCCGCGAGCGGCCGGATCGCGGCGATCAGGAGGACGCCGATGCCGAGCCCGAGCAGCAGGGCGCGGGCGAAGGTCGCGCGCAGCTCGTCGCCGTCGCGGGCGCCGTACGCCTGGGCCGCGAGGCCGCCGGTGCCCATGCGCAGGAACCCGAAGGTCCAATAGGCGGCGTCGAAGATCAGGGCGCCCACGGCCACGGCGCCGACGTAGATCGCGGAATCCAGATGCCCGACCACGGCCGTATCGACGACGCCGACCAGGGGCACCGTGATGTTCGACAGGATGAGCGGAAAGGCAAGGCGGCCGATGCGCCGCCGCCACCGCGCTGGGGAATGGTCCATGCCGAGACCTTACTGGGTCAGCGCCCCGAAGGCCGGCGGTGGACCGTCGATCAGAATGGCCTGGCCGTCGCCGATCTCATAGACCGCGAGGCCGCGCTCGGTGCCGCCGTCGGCCATGAAGCGGAACACGCCGTCCACGCCGGTGAACCCCGCCGGCTGGGTCAGGCGCTCAGCGCTGAAATCGGCGCCGCCCAGCGCCAGGGCGGCGGCCAGGGCTATGGCGTCGTACGCGATCGGCGCGATCGGGTGGGCGTCACGGCCGAAGGCGTCGCGGAAGCGGGCGAAGAAGCGCTCCCGAAGGTCGTTGGCGGGGGCCGCGAACCAGGCGCCGCGCAGGCTGGGATCGGCCAGCATCGCCGCTTGGTTCCACGCCGCCGTGCCCAGCACACGGACCGCCGGCGGCTGCAGGCCGAAGTACGGCAACAGGCCCGTCGCCGCGCGCAACCGGTCGCCCGACAGGGCGAGCACGAGGGCCTGATATCCCCCGGCTCCGGCCGCGTCCAAGGCCGCCAGCTTCTCCCGGGCGCGCAAGGCCCCGTCGTCGGTCCGGTCGCCGAGCGACTGGAGCTGCATCGCGACCAGGGACGGCCGCGTCGCGAAATCGGCGGCGGCGCGCATCGCCGCCGACAGGTCGATGGCGTCCAGCGCGATGAACGCCGGGGTCGCCATGAGGACGCCACGCGCCGTCGCGGCATCGCGCACCACGGTGGACAACCCGGCCCCTTGCGGATCGTCGGACGCCAGCACCCCCACCCGGTCGATGCCGTGGTGGGCGGCGTAGGCGATCACCCGGTCCACCTGCTGCTCGGGCATGTGGCCGAGGAGATAGACCCCGGGCTGGGCCACCCGCCGGTCGGACGAGAAGCCGATCAGGGGCACGCCGGCGGGTTTGGCGATGGCGGCGACGGTGTCGACCGAGTCGGCGAAGACCGGGCCCAGGATGATCCGGGCACCCTCGGCGAGCGCCGCTTCGGCCGCGGCCCGCACGGTCGCGGGTGAATCCTCTCCGGTGTCCTTGGGAAGCAGTACCACGCCGTCGTTGGCGATGTCGAACAGGGCGAGGGTGGCGGCATCGAGCAGGGACTGCCCGAGCTCAGCGTTGCGCCCCGTCAAGGGCAGCAGGATGGCGATCGACATGGGACCCGCCGGCACGTCCGGCTCCAGGGGGGCCGCCGCCGGCGCCGCCGCCTCGGGCAGCGGACGCTCGGTCGCGATCACGTCGGGTTCGAACGCCGGGATCGAGGTCGCGGGCTGGTCACCCGGCGGCGGCGCGGTTACCTTAGCCGGGCCACACCCGACGGCCAGGAGCAGGACGGCGATCCATGCGACGCGGCGAAGCAAAATCGTCCTCCGGGACAGGGGCGCCAACGGCGGCCCACCCTAGCCCCGACCCCGAGGCCAGTAAACTCGCCCCCGGCCTGTACATCGTCGCGACCCCGATCGGCAACCTCGGTGACGTGACGTTGCGCGCGCTCGCGGTCCTGGGGGCCGTCGCGGCGATCGCCTGCGAGGATACCCGGGTGACGGCGAAGTTGCTCGCCCGCTACGACCTCAGGGTCCCCATGCTTGCCTATCACGATCACAACGCCGAACGGATGCGGCCGCGGATTCTCGCCCGGCTCGGCGGCGGCGCGGCGATCGCCCTGGTGTCGGACGCCGGCACGCCGCTGGTGTCCGACCCGGGCTACAAGCTGGTCCAGGCGGCGGTCGCGGCCGGCTTTCCCGTCGTTCCCCTGCCGGGCGCCTCGGCCCTGCTTGCGGCCCTGATGGTCGCGGGCCTGCCGACCGACCGGTTCCTGTTCGCGGGCTTCCTGCCGGCGAAGGAGGGCCAGCGTCGCCAGGCCCTGGCGGAGCTCAGCCCCGTGCCGGCGACCCTGGTGTTCTACGAGACGGGGGGCAGGCTGGGGCCCGCCCTCGCCGCCATGGCCCAGGTTCTGGGGGACCGGCCGGCCGCCGTGGCGCGCGAGCTCACCAAGCTGCACGAGGAGGTGGCGCGCGGCACCCTCGCGGAGCTGGCCGAGCGCTACCGCGCGGTGGCGCCGCGCGGCGAGATCGCCGTCGTGGTCGGCCCGCCCGGGGCCGCCGACGCCCCGGCCTTCGACCTGGACACGGCGCTGACCGACGCGCTCGCCACCATGCGCACGGCCGAGGCGGCCGCCATGGTCGCCGCCGCCTCCGGCCTGCCGCGGCGGACCGTCTATGCGCGCGCGCTCGCGCTGGTCAAGGGGTCCGCATGACGCGGTCCGCCCGGGCCGCGTCGGAGCGCCGCGGCCGGTGGGGCGAGATGGCGGCAGTCTGGACCTTGCGCGCCCAGGGATATGCCGTGCTCGAGCGGCGGTACAAGACCCCGGTGGGCGAGATCGACCTGGTCGCCCGGCGCGGGCGGATCGTCGCCGTCGTCGAGGTGAAGACCCGAACCGACGGCGCCGGCGAGCTGGTCGGCGCCCGGCAACGCCATCGCATCGAGCGGGCGGCCGGCGCCCTGCTGCGGCGTCGCCGCGATCTCGCGAACGCGGCCGTCCGTTTCGACGTGATCATCGTCCTGCCCTGGCGCCTGCCCCGCCACCTGCGCGACGCCTGGCGGCCGGATCGCTAGAGCGGGACGCACGGGTCCGCTTCGGACTTCCCCTCCCCTCGCGGGAGGGGGTTGGGGGGGCTCCCCGATTCCATCTCACTGGATCGTGCGTTAGTCAACGCGCCCGGGTTCGCGGGCCAGGACCACCACAGGCCGAAGCCGATCCAGCGGCTGGCGGATTCGGTCCTGCGGGAGGGCGCGTCCCGGGGCGTGTTCGGACTTACCCCGCTGCACGATCTCGACGACCCCGGAGACGAGGGCTACACCATCTACCACCGCGAGACCGTGCCGGCGGTGCGCTGAGCGGAAAGGCCCAGATTCACGGCCCATTGTCGAGCGAGTTTACGGATTCAGCGAACCGTGTCCTAACGCACTCGGGATGAATCGAGTTTTGTCAACGGGTTATGGACCATGGCACGTT
>SHVY01000066.1 GCA_009694045.1 Alphaproteobacteria bacterium
CCAAGGGCAACCTCGACGTCGCGGTCTTCGGCGTCGGCCGCCGGGACGAGATCGGCGCCGTCGCCAACGGGCTCCAGGTGTTCAAGGAGAACATGATCCGCACCAAGCAGATGGAGGAGGACGCCAAGGCCGCCGAGATCAAGTCGGCACAGGATCGCCGCAAGGCGATGCTCGCCCTGGCCGACACCTTCGAGACCGGCATCGGCGGCATCATCGGCGTGGTGTCGTCGGCCTCGACCGAGTTGCAGTCGAGCGCCCAGGCGATGTCGTCCACCGCCGAGGAGACCAATCGGCAGTCGGGCGCCGTGGCGGCTGCCTCCGAGCAGGCCACCGCCAACGTCCAGACCGTCGCCTCGGCGGCCGAGAAGCTGTCGGCCTCGATCACCGAGATCAGCCGGCAGGTCGCGCAAGCCGCCACCATCGCCGGCCAGGCGGTGGAAGACGCCAAGAAGACCGACGCGACCGTCCAGGGTCTGGCCGAAGCCTCGACCAAGATCGGCGAGGTCGTGCGCCTGATCTCCGACATCGCCTCCCAGACCAACCTGCTCGCCCTCAACGCCACGATCGAGGCGGCGCGGGCAGGCGAGGCCGGCAAGGACTTCGCGGTCGTGGCCTCCGAGGTCAAGTCCCTGGCCAACCAGACCGCTAAGGCGACCGACGAGATCGGCGCGATCCAGGCCTCCACCACCGACGCGGTCGGGGCGATCCAGGCGATCGGCAAGACGATCGGCGAGATCAACGCCATCGCCACCTCGATCTCGGCCGCGGTCGAGGAACAGGGTGCCGCGACCCAAGAGATCGCCCGCAACGTCCAGGAGGCGAGCCAAGGCACCACCGAGGTCTCGTCCAACATCGCCGGCGCCACCCAGGCGGCGAGCGAGACCGGCCAAGCCGCCGGCGAACTCTCGCAACAGTCCGAGGCGCTCAAGGCTGAGGTCGACAAGTTCCTGCGAAACGTCCGCGCCGCATAACCGCCTCTGACCGGATCCGGTGCGGCCTAGCGGCCTGGGTCGCACCGTTCGGGGTGGGTTCGTTGCGCCACCCACTCCGAGGCACAGGCCCGGCGGCCAAAGACCGCCGGGCCTGTCGGCCTTCTCAAGTCACAGCATCACCTCGCCGCGATCGACGTTCAACGCTTGTCCGGTGATGTGCGCCGCCGCCGGCGACGCAAGGAACAGGTAGGTCGCGGCCAGATCACTGGCGACCATTGCCTCCTTCAGCGCCGCCGACGCCGCGGCCAGCTCCACGATCACGGCCTGTCCCTGCCCCGTCGCGGCGGCGAGCGAAGCCGTGGTTTCCCCCAAGGCGGGCGAATCGATCCAACCGGGGCAGACCGCGTTCACCCGGATGCCCTGGGGGCCCAGTTCGCGTGCGATGCTGCGCATGAAGCCGATGACCGCGTGCTTCGAGGCGCTGTAGGCGGAGAACAACGGCTCCGCCATCTTGCCCCAGGTCGAGGCCGTGAACAGGATACGCCCGCCCCGTCCCATCAACGGCAAGGCCGCTCGGGTCACGTGGAACGTCCCCATCACGTTGAGCTCGATGGTCCGGCGAAATCGTGATCGACCGCGTCGCTGCGGTCGAGGATCGGGGTCACCAGCTCGACCCCGGCGTTGTTCACCAGGACGTCCAGGCGACCCAGTCCGCCAATCGTCGCCCGCACCGCGCCCCAGTCGGTGATGTCGATCCCGTGGCTCGCGACGCCCAGTTCGCCCGCGCGCTCGTGCACCAGCGGGCCTCGCCGATCACGATCACCTCGGCCCCGGCCCGCGCGAAGGCCTCCGCCACGCCTGTCCCGATCCCGCGATGGGCCCCGGTCACCAACACGCGCTGGCTGGTGAAATCGAAATCGACCTTCACGCGCGCGCCTTGCGCCGCGCGACCGCTCCGGCCAGCAGGCACATGATCTCGTACATCATGGTCGCGCCGACCAACGCCGTATTGCCGGTGGGGTCGAACGGCGGCGCCACCTCGACCACATCGCCGCCCACCAGGTCGAGACCCGCGAGTCCCCGAAGCAGGGCAAGCGCCTCGAGCGTGGTGAGCCCGCCGATCTCCGGGGTCCCCGTGCCGGGGGCGTAGACCGGGTCCAGGCCATCCACATCGAACGAGACGTAGGTCGGTCCGTCGCCCACCACCCGTCGCGCTTCGGCGATCACCCGGTCCACGCCCAGGCGGCTGAACTCCTCGATGAAGATCACCCGCATGCCGGTCTTCGCCGAAAAGTCCCAGCCATCCGCGGTGTTTTGCGCGCCCCGGATGCCGATCTGCACCGTCCGCTTGGGATCGAGCAACCCGTCCTCCACCGCGCGCCGGAACGGGGCGCCGTGGGTGAACTTCGATCCCAGGAACTCGTCCCAGGTGTCGGTATGGGCATCGACGTGCACCATCCCGACGGGTCGCTGGGCGGCAATCGCCTTGAAGATCGGATAGGTGATCGAATGGTCTCCGCCGGCCGCCAGGGGCACGCAGCCGGCCCGGTGCAGCCGCCGGAAGAACCCCTCGATGTCGTCGAGGGAGCCCTTCAGCTCGAACCCCTTGGTGAAGGGTACGTCGCCCACATCGGCGATGCGCGCCAGGGTGTAGGGGTTTACCCGCGTCACGTGGTGAATGGCGCGCATGAAGCTCGACATGTTGCGCATCTCGCGCGGCCCATGCCGCGCCCCGGCGCGGTTGGTGACACCGCCGTCGAAGGGCACGCCGACCAGCGCGATGTCCACGTCGGCGAGGTCGCTGGCGAGCGGCGCGCGCATGAACGTGGCGATCTCGGTGTACCGAGGCCGGAACATGGGATCATGGATCGGCAAGGTCGTGTCGTTCATCCGGGGTCTCCTCAGCGCTCCGCGCCGGCGGTGGCTTGGGCCCAGGCGAGACGCAGGTTGACCGCCGCGCCGATCAGGGGCCCCAAACGATGGTCGTCGGGCTTGGGCAACGTCGCCATGTCGCGGACGATTTCGCTGTCCACGCCTGCCGCCCATTCGGCGATCGCCCGACCCATGATCGTGCACTTGGCCGCGCCGACGCCGTTGCAGCAGACGGCGGCCAGCACGCCCGGTGCGAGTTCGCCCCAATAGGGCGCGTGGTTGCGGGACAGGCAGACGATGCCGCCCCAGGTGTGCTCGAACCGGGGTGGGCCGAGCTGGGGCCAGCGGGCGCGGAACGACGCTTCGCCCCGGGCGCGCGCTCGGGCATGGTCCGTGGCCGTGATCCGGACGTTGCCGCCGTAGCGCATGTAGGTCCGGACCAGGATCCGGTTGTCGGCGGTGCGGCGCAAGGTGGCCCCCCCCAGGTCCACCGGAGTCACGCCCCAGTTCTCGTCGCTGCCCATGGTCGCGAGCTGCTGATCCGTGAGGGGCCCGGTAAGATTGGCGCAGGCCACGATGCGGATCAGGCGGTGGCGCAGGAAACCCCAGCCGTCGGTGAACCCGTTCGTCGCCAGCACGATCTTCGGGGCCGTGATGGAGCCGCTCGGGGTCGTGAGCCGACTGGGCGTACCGAACTCCGCGTCGGTCACGGGGGATTCCTCGAACACATCGACGTTCGGCGGCATGGATCCGGCGAGACCACGGACCAAGGCGGCCGGCTGCATCAGGATGCCGTTCGGCGTGTAGACCGCTTGGCGGAAATGCGCCGTGCCGAGGCGGGCAGCCACGGCGTCGCGTCCCAGCACCTCGTGTTCAAGGCCCATCTTCGCGAGCCAGGCGGCGAACGGCCGATTGGCACGCTCGCCGGCGGGCGTGGCCGCCGCCTGGTACTTGCCACGCTTGCGCCATTGGCACTGGATCTGGTGCTTCTCGACCAGCCCGGCCAGCCAGTCGATCGCGGCGCGATTGAGCCGCGTAACCCGATCGTTGAGCTCGCGGTTCTCCATGTCCTTCGAGTCGAAGTTGTGCGGCAAATCGATTATGAAACCCGAGTTGCGCCCCGACGCGCCCAGCCCCGCGCGCAGCGCCTCGATCAGAACGATGCGCTTGTCGGGCAGGAGCTCGCCCAGCCGCCGGGCCGCGGCCAGGCCGGCGAACCCCGCGCCCACCACCACCCAATCGGCGGACTGGCGGCCATCCAGGCGACGGGCCGGCGGCGCGTCCGGCAGGTTCGCGTACCAGCCGCTGGGGCGATCGTCCCGCGGCAGGACCGTTATGCGCATGGCCGCCTCATTGGATGGGCGCCCCGCCTTCCTCGGTACGCTTGGCGATGAAGGCGCCGAGCTCCTCGGCGATCGCCGGGTCGAGCGCTGGCGCCTCGTATTCCGCCAGCATGCGCTGGTAGATGCGGTGCGCGCGCCGGGTCGCATCGACCGACCCGTCCGCCTCCCACTGCTGGAAGCTCCGCCAGTCGGACAACAGCGGCGTGTAGAACGCGGTCTCGTAGCGCTCCAGCGTGTGCGGACTGCCGAAGAAATGGCCGCCGGGGCCGACTTCGCGGATCGCCTCGATGGCAAGGGTCGCGTCGTCGATCACCTCGGGCTCGAAGTACTTGGCCATGATCTGCAGCATCTCGGCGTCGATGATGAACTTTTCGTATGACGCGCACAGCCCGCCTTCGAGCCAGCCCACGCCGTGGATCAACAGATTGGTATGGCCGGTCAGGGCGCCCCAGATCGACATGGCGCCCTCGTAGGCCGATTGCGCGTCGGGCGCGTTCGAGGCGTTGACGTTGGACGACCGGTAGGGAACGCGATAGCGCCGCGCAAGCTGCCCGCCGATCTGCGCCGCCTTGATGTATTCCGGCGTGCCGAACGCCGGGGCACCCGAGCGCATGTCGACGTTCGAGGTGAACCCGCCGTAGATCAGCGGCGAACCGGGGCGGACGATCTGCGCCAGCGCCATTCCGGCCAGCGCCTCGGCGTTCTGCAGCGCGAGCGCGCCCGCGAGCGTCACCGGCGCCATGGCGCCGGCCAGGGTGAACGGCGTCACGCAGGTCACCTGGTTGGCCCTCGCCATCTCGATGATCCCCCACAGCATCGGCCGATCGAGCTGCAGGGGCGAGTTGGTGTTGACCACGGTGTAGAAGCTCGCCTCGCGGTCGAGCCGGGCGGGCGTCAGGCCACGGGCGATCCGGATCATCTCGATGTTGTCGAGCACCCTCTGCCGACTGAGAGAAAACCCGAAGTAGGCCTTGTCGGTCAGCCGGATCATCGCCTCCATGGCCACCATGTGGCGCACGGGCACGGGCACGTCGATCGGCTCCGGGGCATAGCCCGCCAGGACGTGCACCACGTTCAGGCTCTGGGCAAGGCGCAGCATGTCGCTGTAATCCGCGAAATTACCCGGCCGCCGCCCGCGCTCGATGTCCGAAACGCTGGGCGCGCCGCCAACCGTCGCGAACGCCGCCCACGACCCGCCCATGATGACGTCATGCGCGGGGTTCCGGGCGTGCAGCGTGAACTCCGGCGGCACCGTCGCCATCGCCCCCAGGATCAGCCCCCGGTCGAAGCGCACCTGCTGGGTGCCCTCGTCCACGTCGGCGCCGGCGCCGGCGTAGATCTCCCGCGCCTCGGGCAGCAGGATGCGAACGCCGATCTCCTCGAGGATGCGAAGCGACGCCAGATGGATGCTCTCGATCTGGTCGGCGCTCAGGATTTCCGTCGGAGCGTAGGGATTCCTCGGCTGGCGCCAGGGGATCTGGTTCAGCTCCCGGCGTTCGGCCTGATGCTCCCTCCGCCGGGCGCTGACTGCCGCGCGGTCGCGTCGCTCCATGGCTTCGACCCTTGTGATCGGGCGGTACTATGCACCACTCGCTTGCGCGCGACAAAGGGGGGATGGTAGCGGTTACACCATGGCGATCCGGGCTTGGCACCATTCGTCCCTCGCCGTCGACGATCTGGCGGTGGCGATCGCGTTCTTCGGCGACGCGTTCGGGTTCGAGGTCGCCTTTCGCGAGGACCGCATGGCCGATCAGATCGCCACCATCGCCGGGGTTCCGGGGCTCGTCTGCGACATCGCGCAGCTGCGCAACCCGACCTCGGGCCACGTGCTGGAGCTGATCGCCTTCGACGGCGCGGCCGAAGGCGATGACCGCCCGTTCCGACCCGGTACCGCGCACGTGGCCTTCCAGGTCGATGATCTGGACGCGGCGCTGGCGACCATCGTCGGCCTGGGCGCGCGGTTGCTCGGCACAATCACGGATTTCTCTGATTGCCGGGCCGCCTACCTTCGGGTCCCCGGCGGTGTGTTCGTGGAACTCGAGGAGCCCCGATGACATCACTTTTCGAGCACTTCAAGGCGATGGCGCGGCTCCGTGCCTTCGACGAGGCCTGCTTGGACGGGTTCCACAAGGGCGAGATCCACGGCGAGCTGCACACCGGCATCGGCCAGGAGGCGATCGCCGCCGGCATGATCCCCAGCCTCGAAGCCGGCGACGCTTTGGTGTCCACCCATCGCAACCACATGCACGGGCTCGCGAAGGGGGTGGACGCCCACGCGCTCATGGCCGAGATCTTCCACCGCGAGACCGGGCTGTGCCGGGGGCGGGGGGGCCACATGCACCCGTTCGACTTGGGCCAAAACTTCTCGGCGACCGGCATCGTCGGCGCATCGCTGCCGGTGGCGCTGGGCTATGCCTACGCCTTCTGGATGGAGGGCCGGGCCAACGTCGGGATCGGCATCACCGGTGACGGCGGGGCCAACGCCGGGGCCTTTCACGAGTGCCTCAACATCGCCGGGGCGTGGAAGCTGCCCTTCGTCGTCGTCGTCGAGAACAACGCCTACGCCATCTCGGTGCCGATCCGGCACGTGCTGGCGACCCCCACCATCGCCGAGCGCGCGGCGGCCTACGGCGCCCCCGGCTGGCGGGTGGACGGAACCGACCCGGAGGCGGTCGCCGAGGCCTTCGCTCGCGCCATGGAGCACGCCCGCGCGGGCCGCGGCCCGGCGATCGTCGAGGCCACCTGCCAGCGCTTCCAGGGCCACTACGAGGGGGACCACGACAGCTACCGCAGCCGCGACGAGAAGCGCCGCATGAAGGCAGAGCACGATCCCCTGGCCATCACCCGGCGCAAGCTAGTCGCGGCCGGCGATGCCACGGATCTCGATGCGATCCTCGCCGCCGCCAAGGCCGAGATGGCGGGCATCCTCGAGCGGGTGCGGGGCGAGCCGCGACCCGACGCGGCGGACGCCCTGCGCTACCGGTTCGCGAGCTGAGCCATGGCCACCGCCAACATCCGCAACCTCAACTGCTCCCAGGTGATCGCCGAGGCGATCGGCCTGGAGATGGAGCGCGACCCCAGGATCCTGGTCTTGGGCGAGGACGTGGGCCGCATCGGTGGCGTGTTCGGTGCGACCCGGGGCCTGCAGGAGCGCTTCGGCGACAAGCGGGTGCGCGACATGCCGATCTCCGAGATGGCGTTCACCGGCATGGGCGTCGGCCTCGCGCTGGCCGGTTATCGCCCGATCATCGAGATCATGTTCGCGGACTTCGTCGGCGTCTGCCTCGAGCAGGTGTACAACGCCATGGCGAAGATCCCCTACATGTCCGGCGGAACGGTGCGCATGCCGATGGTGGTGAAGACCGCCGGCGGCTGCATCGGCTCGGCGGCGCAGCATTCCCAGTGCCTATGGGGCCTGTTCGCCCACCTGCCGGGCATGAAGGTGGTGGTGCCGGGAAATCCGTACGACTACAAGGGCCTCATGGCCTCGGCGCTCACGTCCGACGACCCCGTCGTCTACATCGAACACCAGAGCCAGATGGGCAAGAAGGCGACGACGTTCCGAGCAGGGGCGGTGGTCCCCGCCGAGCGCTACACCGTGCCGATCGGCCAGGCCGCCGTGGTCCGGTCGGGCCGCGACCTTACCATCGTCACGCTCAGCGCCTGCGTCGAGCATGCCCTGGAAGCCGCCGAGACCCTCGCGGGTGAAGGCATCGACGCCGAGGTCATCGATTTGCGTGGCCTCGTGCCCCTCGACATGGCCACGGTTTGTGCCTCCCTCGCCCGCACCAGCCGCCTTCTGGTGGTCGACGAGGACTACGTGAGCTTCGGACTGTCCGGCGAGATCGTCGCGCGCGCGGTCGAGGAACTTGGCCCCACCGCGCTCCGCCAGGTCGCCCGCCACGCCAACCCGGACGTTCCCGTGCCGGCCGCCGCCGCACTGGAGCAAGCCGTGCTGCCGGGTCCCGCATCCATCGCCGCCGCCGCCCGCCGCATGGCGGCCCGGTCCTGATCGGAGGTCTCATGCCGCGGCCATCCAGCCTTCCGGTCGCCGACCGCTGGTTCGAGTTCCGCCGCATCGACGACGCCATCACCCTGATCTGGGAGCCGCACACGATCCCCCTGGTCCGCTGCAACATCTGGCATGTGCGCGGCCGGGATCGCGACCTGATGATCGACACCGGCATGGGCATCGCCAGCCTGCACGCCGCGGCCCGGCACCTGTTCGACAAGCCGGTCACCGCCGTCGCCACCCACACCCACCTCGACCATGTTGGCGCCTTGCACGAGTTCGACGACCGCATCGTCCACCGCGCGGAGGCGGCCTACATGGCCGCGCCCGACGGCGTCCTCAGCCTGCGCGCCGAGGCCTACGGACCCTGGCTCGCGCCCCTGCGGGCAACCGGCTACGACGTCCCCGCCCTGTTCGTGACCGCGCTGCCCCACAAGGGCTACGACCTCGACGACTACCGGCTGCCCGGGGCCAAGGCGACGCGGGTGGTGGATGATGGCGATATCGTCGACATCGGCTCCCGCCGGTTCGAGGTGCTGCACCTGCCCGGCCATTCGCCCGGCAGCATCGGGCTGTGGGAGGCGTCGACCGGCACGCTGTTCTCCGGCGATGCCCTCTATGACGGTCCGCTGATCGACACTCTCGCCGGCTGCGACATCCCCGCCTACGTCCGCACCATGGAACGGCTGCGCGCCTTGCCGGTCCGCGTCGTCCACGCCGGCCACGACCCCAGCTTCGCCCGCGACCGCCACATCGAACTCATCGACGCCTACCTGGATCGCCGCCGGCCGCAGTAGGGCCCGATCGCGAATCGTCCGACCGGTCGGTGCCATGACATTGATAGCTCCCTCTCCCCCTTGCGGGAGAGGGTCGGGGTGAGGGGTAGCGCGTCCGCGCGTCTCGCGCGTCAATCGCGCGGCACCTTGGTGTCAGACCAAACCCCCGATCAGCCGGTTGACCTCGGCGGCCTTCTCCATGTGGACCATGTGGCCGGCGCCGGCGATGATGTGGCTGGGCAGGCCGGCCGCGTGGGCCGTCGGGATGATCCGGTCCTCGGCCCCGAAGATCGCCTGCACGGGGATGGTCAGCCCGGCCAGCCGGTCGCGCATGACCCAGGCCTGGCGCCCCCCCGGAAAGGACCCCACCGCGATCGCCGTCAAGGCCTCGGTCGCGCCGTCCAGGCGCTTGGATTTCAGCACGTTGTTGATCATGTCGCCGGTCACCAGGGCGGGATCGGCGAACAGCTTGCCGAGTGCCGCCCCCAGCTCCCGCCGGCGGCCGGCGGCGATGAACTCCTGGAGGTAGGCGCCGTCGATCTCGGGGCCGAGCCCGGCGGAGGCGATCAGGCTGAGCGCCGCGGCGGCCTCGGGATGGTCAATCGCCACCCGCGCCGCCACCGCGCCGCCGAGCGAATGGCCGACCAGATGGGCCTTGCCTACGTCAAGGGCCACGAGCAATCCGGCGACGGCCGCCGCCAGGGTCGCCACGTCGCCGGCGCCCACCGCCTTGGACGACCCGCCGTGACCCGGTAGATCCAGCGCGATGGCCCGGCGCGACGCCGCCAACGCCGGCTGGTTGAAAAGCCAGTTCTCCAGATCGCCGCCGAAGCCGTGGATCAGCACCACCGGAATACCGCCGTCGCCCATCGCCAGGTAGCGCAGCCGGTTGCCGCCCACCTCGACGTAGGTCGGGGCAGGCGCGCCCGCGCCATCGTCCGCGGCCACGGCCTCGACCTTGAACCCGGCCACGAAGGCATCGAGGTCCGCATCCGCGACGCTCGCATCCGCGATCACGCCCAAGAGACCGCCGACCGGCAGAGTCGCTCCCTCCGTGGCCACGCGCCGGCGCAGCACACCGACGACCGGCGCCTCGATCGCGCTGGCGATCTTGGTCGATTCCACGTCGACGATCTCTACTCCGGGGCCGACCGCGGCGCCCTCCGCCACCAGCCAGCGGGTGACCTTGCCCTCGGACATCGCCATGCCCCACTTCGGCACGGTGACGGCGCGGATCGAAGGGTTCATGCCTTATACGCCCGGGCCTCGCGCACAGCCGTGGCGATCTTCTCCGGGCTGGGGACGAAGAGGTCCTCGAGGCTCGGCGAGAACGGCACGGGGGTGTGGGGCGCCGTGACCATGCGGGGCGGCGCCCTCAGGGCGCCGAAGGCCTGCTCGGCCACCTGGGCGGCGATGTCGGCCGCCATGTTGCAGCGCGGATGCGCCTCGTCGACCACCACCAGCCGCCCGGTGCGCCGCACGCTCTCCAGGATCGTGTCCAGGTCCAGGGGCGAGGTCGTGCGCGGATCGATCACCTCGCAGTCAATGCCCTCCTTCGCCAGGGTTTCGGCGGCGGTCTTCGCGAAACTGACCATCCGGGCAAGCGCAACGATGGTCACGTCGTTGCCCTCGCGCACCACGTTCGCCTCCCCAAACGGGATGGTGTACTGCTCCTCGGGCACGTCCTCGGCGACGTCGTACAGCAGCTTGTGCTCGAAGAAGATCACCGGATCGTCGTCGCGGATTGCCTGGGTGAGAAGCCCTTTGCAATCGTAGGCGCCGGACGGCACCACGCACTTCAGCCCGGGAATGTGGGTGAACAGCGGGTACAGGCACTGGGAATGCTGCGCCGCCGCCCGATAGCCGGCCCCCATCTGGGTGCGGATCACCACCGGGGTCTTCGCCTTGCCGCCGAACATGTAGCGGAACTTGGCGGCCTGGTTGAAGATCTGGTCGAAGCAGACCCCCATGAAGTCGACGAACATCAGCTCGGCCACGGGCCGCAGGCCCGAGGTCGCGGCACCCACGGCCGCGCCGATGAAGGCCGATTCGCTGATCGGCGTGTCTATCACCCGGCGTTCGCCGAATTCGCCGATCAGCCCCTTGGTGATGCCCATATCGCCGCCCCAGGCGTCCTGCTCGCCGGGCGAGCCCTTGCCGCCGGCGATGTCCTCGCCCAGCAGGATCACCGTCGGGTCGCGCCGCATCTCTTGACGCAGCGCCTCGTTGACCGCCTGCCGGAAAGTGAGTTTGCGCGCCATCGTCGCCTCCCGTTCAGTAGCTGATGTAGACGTCGGTCATGAGATCGGCCGCGGTCGGCATCGGCGCGGCCAAGGCCGCCTTGACCGACCGGTCGATCAGGGCGCCGACGTCGCGGTCGATGGCGTCGAGTTCCCCGGCCTGCAACAACCCCGCCTCGGTCACCCGTTTGCGGAAGCGCTTGAGGCAATCCTTCTCCGCCCGCAGCTTGGCCACTTCGCCCGGGGCCCGATACTTCTCGCTGTCGCCCTCGTGGTGCCCGAAGTAACGATCGACCTTGACCTCGATCAGGGTGGGACCTTCGCCCGCCCGCGCCCGCGCGATCGCCTCGCTGGCCGCTTCGTGGACCGCGAAGAAGTCGTGCCCGTCCACCATCACGCCCGGCATGGCGAAGGCCGGCGCCCGGTTCACGATGTCGCCGCAGGCGACCGACCAGCTCGATCCTGTCGTCTCGGCATAGCCGTTGTTCTCGAACACGAAGACCACCGGAAGCTTCAGCACCGACGCGAAATTCATGCTCTCGAACGTCGTCCCCTGGTTTGACCCGCCGTCGCCGGTGAAGGTGACCGCGACCTTTCCCGTCCCCAGGGTCTTCGCCGCCAACGCGGCACCGCAGGCCAGCGGCGGGCCGCCGCCGACAATGGCGTTCGCCCCCATCATCCCCTTCGACAGGTCGGCGATGTGCATGGACCCGCCCTTGCCGCCGCAGAGTCCATCGCGCCGGCCGTACAGTTCCAGCATCATGCCTGGCACGTCGCAGCCCTTGGCGATGCAGTGGCCGTGGCCCCGGTGGGTCGAGCAGATCTTGTCGTCGTCGCTCAGGTTCAAGCAGACGCCGACCGCCGAGGCCTCCTCGCCGGCATAGAGATGCACGAACCCCGGCATCTGGCCGGTGGCGAACTCTTCGTGCACGCGCTCCTCGAACACGCGGATCGTGCGCATCTTGCGGTACGCTTCCAAAAGCTCGGTCCGGTTGATCTGCATGACGGCCTCCCTCGGGAATGGTGTGCCACCTTGGCGGTACGGCGGCCCTGGGTCAATCGGGCTTACCAACCTATATAGTAGGCACCATGGACCAGGAACCTATCGTCCGCGATCCCGTCTGCGGCATGACCGTCGATCCGACCGCCGGCAAGCCCCGGGCCGAGCACGCGGGCCGGACGCTCCACTTCTGCAACCCGCGCTGCCACGACAAGTTCATGGCCGACCCTGGGACCTACCTGTCGGCCAAGGATCCGGTCTGCGGCATGAACGTGGACCGCGCCACGGCCCGCCACATGGCGAAGCACGAAGGCCAGCGTCACTACTTCTGCTCGGCCCGTTGCGAGGAGCGGTTCCTGGCGGAGCCCGAAGCGTTTCTCGGCAAGCCGGTGCCCGCGCCCGTGGCAAAGCCCGGGGCAATCTTCATCTGCCCCATGCACCCCGAAGTTCGCCAGACCGGCCCGGGCTCCTGCCCGATTTGCGGCATGGCGTTGGAGCCCGAGGACCCCGCGGCCGAAACCGGAGTGAACCCCGAGCTCAACGACATGGCGCGACGGTTCTGGATCGGCTTGGTCCTCACCCTCCCCGTCGTCGCCCTGGAGATGGGCAGCCACCTGACCGGCCTGCACCGGCTGGTCGCACCCGGCACGTCGACCTGGCTCCAACTCGCGTTCGCGACCCCCGTCGTGCTGTGGGCGGGCTGGCCGTTCTTCGTGCGGGCCTGGGCGTCCTTGCGCACCCGCAACCTGAACATGTTCACCCTGATCGCCATGGGCACGGGCGTCGCCTGGACCTACAGCGTCGTGGCGACGGTCCTGCCCGGTGCCTTTCCCCCGGCGTTCCAGGCGGCCGGCGGATCGGTCGCGGTCTATTTCGAGGCCGCCGCCGTCATCACCGTTCTGGTCTTGCTGGGTCAGGTCCTCGAGCTCCGCGCGCGCGAGCGCACCGGAGGCGCCATCCGCGCCCTCCTCCATCTCGCCCCCACCACCGCGCGGCGGGTCGGGCCGGACGGCGAGACCGACGTCGCCCTCGACCAGGTGCGGGTCGGCGACCGGCTGCGGGTTCGCCCCGGCGAACGCGTGCCGCTCGATGGGGTGATCCTCGAGGGGGAAAGCGCAGTCGACGAGTCGATGGTCACCGGCGAATCCATTCCCGTCGCCAAGGCCGTCGGCGATCGCGTCATCGGCGGCACCTTGAACGGCACCGGCGGCTTCGTCATGCGCACCGACACGATCGGGGCCGATACGGTGCTCGCCCGCATCGTCCGCATGGTGGCCGAGGCGCAGCGCAGCCGCGCGCCGATCCAGCGGCTTGCCGACCGAGTGTCGGGCTGGTTCGTGCCGGCGGTCTTGGGCGTCGCCATCCTCGCCTTCGCGGCCTGGGCCTTCTGGGGCCCCGACCCCGCCCTGGCCAACGGCCTCGTCGCCGCCGTCGCGGTGCTGATCATCGCCTGCCCCTGCGCCCTCGGGCTCGCGACGCCGATGTCGATCATGGTGGGCGTCGGGCGCGGCGCGGGTGCGGGCGTGCTGATCCGCAATGCCGAGGCCCTGGAGCGGTTCGAGAAGGTCGACACCCTGGTCGTGGACAAGACCGGAACCCTGACCGAGGGCAAGCCTGCCGTGACGGCCGTGGTGCCCGCGCCCGGCATATCCGCGGCTGAACTCCTCCGCCTCGCCGCCGGTCTCGAGCGGGCGAGCGAGCATCCCCTGGCGGCCGCGATCGTTTCCGCCGCGCTCGCGAAAGGCTTGACGTTCGGCGCAGTCGCCGATTTCACGGCACCCACCGGCAAGGGCGTGCGCGGCACCCTGGAGGGCCGGCGCGTCGCCCTCGGCACCGCCACCTTCATGGGCGAGTTAGGGATCGCGGTGGAGCCGCTGGCGGCCAAGGCCGACGAGCTGCGCCACGACGGCGCGACCGTCGTCTTCGTCGCCATCGACGACCGCCTCGCCGGGTTGATCGCGGTCGCCGATCCGATCAAGCCTTCGACGCCCGAGGCCCTCGCCGCCTTGCGCGCCGCCGGGGTTCGGGTCGTCATGGTGACCGGCGACAACCTGACGACCGCCCGGGCGGTGGCCGCCCGGCTCGGTATCGACGCGGTGGAGGCCGAGGTCCTGCCCGACCAGAAGGGCGCCATCATCCGGCGCCTGAAGGGGGAGGGCCGGATCGTCGCCATGGCCGGCGACGGGGTGAACGACGCGCCCGCGCTCGCCGCCGCCGACGTCGGCATCGCCATGGGCACCGGCACCGACGTGGCGATCGAGAGCGCCGGGGTGACCCTGGTGAAGGGCGATCTGCGCGGCATCGTGCGCGCCCGACGTCTGTCGCGGGCCACCATGCGCAACATCCGGCAGAACCTGGTGTTTGCCTTCGTCTACAACGCCGCCGGCGTTCCCCTGGCGGCTGGAGTGCTCTACCCCGTGTTCGGCCTGCTGCTGAGTCCCGTGTTCGCCGCCGCCGCCATGGCGCTGTCCTCGGTCAGCGTCGTCGGCAACGCCCTTCGGCTCCGCCGCGCCGACATCTAATGGGGCATTGCCCATCACAGCGGCGCGAAGACGCTGGGCACCAACACCGTGGTCGTGGGCGACGGCTGCGTGGCCGCCGGCAACCTGCTGAAGTCGACCACCGTGCCCGAGGCGATGGTCGCGGGTTTCCTGCGCGAGCCCGAGGAGCATCTGGCCGAGCGGCTGCTGCAGGGGTTGGAGGCCGGGCTCAACGCCGGCGGCGAGGTCCGGCAGGTCCGCTCCGCCGGGCTCTACGTCGTCGACCGGCATCCCTGGCCGATCTGCGACCTGCGGGTCGACTGGCACGACGCGCCGGTGGCGGAGCTCCGCCGCATCTGGGGCATGTACCAGCCGCAGATGCCCGAGTACCTGACCCGCGCCCTCGACCCCGCCGCCGCGCCGTCCTACGGGGTGCCGGGGGAGACGCGGTAGGCGCAAGAGACAAATAGGGGCGGGTCTCTGACCCGCCCCTACACGTGCCGCGAACGAACCGGCTGAGCTATGAGCTAGGCCCCGGCCTCGACCTCGGTGATGATCCTCATCATCCCGTCGAAATCCTGGCCT
>SHVY01000014.1 GCA_009694045.1 Alphaproteobacteria bacterium
CGCGGTTCCCGAGCCGCAAACCCGCCGGAGAACCCACCCGAGCCATGACCCAGAACGCAGGCAAGCCCCCCGCGGGGCGCCTGCCTGCCATCAGACGTGATGTATTTTTACTCCGGCACGCCGAGGCATTTTTACTCCGGCGTTGACACCCTGGGCCGTGAAGCAAATCGATTCGTGACGGAAAACGTCCTGAAATTAGACAGTTAACGTCGTTGCCCCAGGTTGAAAATTTTTCCGGCGGTCGATCGGGTGCGAAACAAGGCGCGGGCGCGTAAGCTGCGCCCGGTGCCGCCATCCCAGGGTCCCGATCCCATGAACCTCCCCAACCTCGCCGAAATCGACGCCGCCGCCGCGATCGTCTATCGGCACATGCAGCCCACGCCCCAGATCGCCTGGCCGCTGCTGGCCGAGCGGGCCGGCTGCGAGGTCTGGGTCAAGCACGAGAACCACACCCCGATCGGTGCCTTCAAGGTGCGCGGCGGGCTGGTCTACCTGGACGATTTGAAGCGGCGCGAACCCGAGCTACCCGGCATCATTGGCGCGACCCGGGGCAACCACGGGCAGAGCCTCGCCCTCGCCGCCCGGGCCTATGGTATCCCCTGTACCCTGGTCGTGCCGCATGGGAACTCAGTGGAGAAGAACCGGGCGATGCGGGCGTTCGGGGCGGAGCTGATCGAAACCGGCCACGATTTCCAGGCGGCGTACGAGGCGTCGCAGGCACGGGCCGGCGAGCGCGGGCTGCATCTCGTGGCGTCGTTCCACCCGCTGCTGATCGCGGGCGTGGCCACCTACGCCCGGGAATTGCTGATGGCTGTCGCCGATCTCGACGTCGTGTTCGTCCCCATCGGGCTCGGATCGGGTATCTGCGGCATGATCGCCGCGCGCGATGCGCTGGGACTCAAGACCGAGGTGATCGGGGTGGTCGCCGAGAACGCCCCAGCCTACCTTCATTCATTCCGTGAGAAGCGACCGGTTTCCACCAACAGCGCCAACACCTTGGCGGACGGCATGGCGTGCCGGGTTCCGGTCGCGGAGGCGGTCGCCGCGATCAATCGCGGCGCCGCCGACATCATCGCCGTGAGTGAAGCTGAGATCCTGGCGGCAATGCAGTGTTATTTCAGCGATATCCACAATATTGCCGAAGGCGCTGGTGCCGCCCCTCTGGCCGCACTGTTGAAGACCAAGGAACGCTGGAAGGGCCGCCGTGTCGGCGTCATCCTGTCCGGTGGAAACCTCGATCGCGATCTTTATATACGCTCTTTATCAACATCTTAGAAGACGACGTGATTGCGGGCTGTGAGGCCACCGTCGATCGTGAAGTACTGCCCCGTCACCCAGGCGCTGTCGTCCGACGCGAGCCAGGCCGCCATCGACGCGATGTCCTTCGGTTCCCCAATCCGCGGCAGCGGGTGCGCGGCCAGCGCCAGCTTGCGCACCGCCTCGCCCTCGGGCGTCGGCTGGATCATGCTGGCCAGCATGTCGGTCGCTATCCAGCCCGGACAGACAGCATTGCAGCGGATGCCCTCGCGGCCGTGGTCGAGTGCCACACCCCGGGTCAACATGTGCACCCCGGCCTTGGAGGCGCAGTAGGCGGCGGCCTTCGGATCGGCGAAGAACCCGCTGATCGAGCCAATGTTTATGATCGACCCACCGCCCTGGGCGGCCATCAGCGGGATCGCCGCCCGGCTGCACAGGAACACGCCCTTGAGGTTGATGTCGATGAGCTGGTCCCACTCCGCCTCGCTCATCTCGGCGATGGTGCGCTCGATCAGGATGCCGGCGTTGTTGACGAGCACGTCGATGCGGCCGAGTTCGTTCTTGGCGGCCGCGAATAGCGCCGCTACGTCCGCCGCCTTGGAGACATCGACCTGCCGGTAGGTCGTGCCCTTGGCGGCACCGATGAACGGCTCCGCCAGCGCCGAGCGGCCGCACGCGAACACCCGTGCTCCGTCGGCCGTGAAACGCTCGACGATACCTCGCCCGATGCCGCGATTGCCGCCGGTGACGACGGCCGTCTTGCCCGCCAACGTACCCATGGTTCGATCCTCCCCTGCCGCGAGCCTGAATACACCCGCCGTCGGCCCAGCGAAACGCCCTCGTTTGAAGGCTTTTAGGATTGGTCACATCATGTGCTACCGACAGTAGACCCAGCCTTCGATTGCCGCCGTGCCCGGCCGTTGCTAGGGTGATGGCTACGTCGCGAGACGCAACTCAAGGGGAGGACAACCGAATGAAGCTCACACGACTTTTGACCGCGGCTGCGGCGATCGTGCTGGGTACGGCCGGGTCTGCCACCGCCGACATGCTCACCAGCCTGGGCGCCGGCGAGAGACAGGTCGATATCGACGCCTGGCCGGGCTACATCGAGCGCGGCGAGACCGATCCGGGCTACGACTGGGTCACCAGCTTCGAGGCAGCCACGGGCTGCAAGGTCAACATCAAGAACGCCAACACCTCGGACGAGATGGTCGCCCTGATGAACGAGGGCGGGTTCGACCTGGTGACAGCGTCGGGCGACGCCAGCCTTCGGCTGATCGCCGGCAAGCGGGTGCAGCCGGTCAACGTCGACCTGATCCCGAGCTGGAGCACCGTGGACGAGCGTTTGCAGAACTCACCCTGGCACACGGTCGACGGCACGCACTACGGCACGCCCTACCAATGGGGCCCGAACGTGTTGATGTACAACACCACCGTGTTCAAGGACGGCCCGCCAACGAGCTGGTCGGTAGTGTTTGGCGAGACCAATCTGCCCGACGGACAATCCAACAAGGGCCGGGTGCAGGCGTACGATGGAGCGATCTACATCGCCGACGCGGCGCTATACCTCATGAAGCACCAGCCCGAGCTGGGGATCGCCGACCCTTACACGCTGACCGAAGACCAATATCAGGCGGCGCTCACGCTGTTGCGGGGCCAACGGTTGATCGTCAACCGCTATTGGCATGATGCCTTCATCCAGATGGATGACTTCAAGAACGAGGGCGTCGCCGTCTCGGGCTCCTGGCCGTTCCAGGTCAACCTGCTGGTGGCCGAGGGCCAACCGATCGCCAGCACGATCCCCGAGGAAGGGGCCACGGGCTGGGCCGACACGACCATGTTGCATGCCGAGGCTGCCCATCCAAACTGCGCGTACATGTGGATGGAGCATTCGTTGAGTCCGAAGCTGCAGGGCGATCTGGCGGCTTGGTTCGGCTCCGTTCCGGTTGTCCCGGCGGCCTGCACCGGCAACGCCCTGTTGACCGACGCCGGGTGCGAGACCAACGGGTTCGGCAACTTCGACCGGATCGCCTTCTGGCGGACGCCGGTCGCGAATTGCGGTGAGGGCCGGGAATGCGTGCCCTACTACCGCTGGGTGTCGGACTACATCGCCGTTCTCGGCGGACGCTGACCTGAGAGGGGCGGGACCCGCGGTCCCTGCCCGTCATCATGGCAGCCGTGTCAGCCAAGGGCAGCACACCCGCCGTACGTTTTGAATCGGTCAGCCGACGCTTTGGCGCGTTGGCCGCGGTGGACGAAGTCTCGTTCCAGGTCGAGGACGGCGAGTTCTTCTCGATGCTCGGCCCCTCGGGTTCGGGCAAGACGACATGCCTGCGCCTGATCGCGGGCTTCGACCAGCCGACCGGCGGCGAGGTTTTCGTCCACGGCGAGCCGATGGCCGGGGTGCCGCCCTACGAGCGCGACGTCAACACGGTTTTCCAGGACTACGCCCTGTTCCCGCACATGTCGGTGGCGGAGAACGTGGGCTACGGCCTGATCTTCCGCGGCGTGGCCAAGGCCGAACGCCGCAAGCGCGCGATCGCCATGCTGGAAATGGTGAAGCTGGCCGATCGGGCCGACCGCCGCCCGTCGCAACTCTCGGGCGGGCAGCGGCAGCGGGTGGCGCTGGCGCGCGCGCTGATCAATCATCCGCGGGTGCTGCTGCTGGACGAACCACTGGGCGCGCTCGATCTCAAGTTGCGCGAGCAGATGCAGGTCGAGCTTAAGGCGATCCAGCGCCAGGTCGGGATCACGTTCGTCTATGTGACCCACGACCAGCAGAAGGCGCTGACCATGAGCGATCGGGTCGCGGTGTTCAACGACGGCAGGATCGAGCAGATAGGCTCGCCGATCGAGATCTATGAGCGCCCCGCCACCGCCTTCGTCGCCGGGTTCGTCGGCGAATCGAACCTGCTGTCGGGCGAGTTGGCGCGGCGCGTCACCGGTTCGGTCGTGGCCATATCCATCAGGCCCGAGAAGATCAAGCTGCTGGCGGCCGGGACCCCGGTCGACGCGGATCACGGCAGCGTCGACGGGACGGTCAGGGTGATCGTTTTCCTCGGCGCCGCGATCCGCCATGTGGTCGCGATCCCGGGCGGCGAGATGACGGTGATCGAGCAGAACCGGCACGCCGATCCGGCGACGGCCTGGTCCCGTATCGGCCAGCCGGTGCGGCTTGCCTGGCTGCGACACCACGCGCAGCCGATCGGCGTCGGCGCGTGAATCTGGCCGCTGCCCTGCCCCTGCCACCCCCGTCGCTCACGCGGCGGGTTTCCACCGCGCTGTTCCGCCGTCCGGGGCTGACTCTGGTTCTGCTGCTGATCGCGCCCCTGCTCTGGCTCGGCGTGATTTACCTGGGCTCGCTGTTCGCCCTGCTGCTTCAGAGCTTCTTCTCGATCGACCCCTACAGTGGGGTCGTCGTCTACTCGTTCACCCTGCGGACCTATGGCGAACTCGCCACGCCGGCGAACTTCGACATTCTCGTCCGCACGACGGGCATGGCGATGATCGTCACGATAGCCTGCGGACTGATCGCCTTCCCCATTGCATACTACATGGCGCGCTACGCCACGACGCGGGTGAAGGCGGCGCTCTACCTCGCCGTCATGCTGCCGCTGTGGTCGAGCTACCTGGTTCGCGTCTACGCCTGGAAGCTGATCCTAGCCAAGGAGGCATCCTTACCTGGCTGTTCGAGCGGCTGGGGATGGGATGGCTGCTCGAAACCATCCTTGCGCTTCTGGTCGTGGGCGGCGCTTCGCTCTCGGTTTCCTATCTCGGGACCTTCATCGTGTTCGTCTATATCTGGCTGCCCTACATGATCCTGCCGATCCAGGCGGCGATCGAGCGTGTGCCGGGCTCGGTTATCGAGGCGTCGGGCGACCTGGGGGCGCCGCCGGGCGCCACGTTTCGCAGGATCGCCTTTCCCCTCGCCTTCCCCGGCATCGTCGCGGGTTCGATCTTCACGTTCTCCCTGACGCTGGGCGACTACATCATCCCGGGAATCATCGGCTCCTCGAAGCTGTTCATCGGCCAGGCGGTCTTCGCCCATCAGGGAACCGCGGGGAACATCCCGCTGGCCGCCGCGTTCTCGGTCGTGCCCATCGTCGTCATGGCGGCGTACCTCAGTTTCGCCCATCGGCTCGGTGCGTTCGATGCGCTCTAATCAACGCTCGCCCCTGGGCCTTCGGCTCGCGGTCCTGGGCGGACTCCTATTCCTGCACCTGCCGCTCGCCCTGATCCTTCTCTATGCGTTCACGACCGAGGAGAAGAGCTACGCCTTTCCCCCGCCGGGCCTGACGCTGCACTGGTTCGCCGTCGCCTGGGGGCGCGACGACATCTGGAGCGCGATCGGGCTGTCGGTGCGGGTGGCGGCGATATCCACGCTGATCGCCCTCGTCCTGGGTACGCTCGCGGCGATGGCGGTGCATCGCGCCAAGTTCTTCGGTCGAGAAGCGATCTCGCTGATGCTCATCCTGCCGATCGCCCTGCCCGGCATTGTCACCGGCATCTCGCTGCGTGCCGCCCTGAACTTCGGCGACTTGCCGTTCAGCTTCTGGACCATCGTGATCGGGCACGCGACGTTCTGCGTGGTCGTGGTCTACAACAACGCCATCGCGCGCCTGCGCCGGACGTCAACCTCGCTGGTCGAGGCGTCCATGGATCTCGGTGCCAATGGGTTCGCGACCTTCCGCTACGTGGTGCTGCCCAGTATCGCCACCGCCCTGCTGGCCGGGGGAATGTTGTCGTTCGCGTTGTCGTTCGACGAAGTGATCGTCACGACGTTCACCGCCGGACAGCAAACGACGTTGCCGATCTGGATGCTCACGGAATTGGTCCGCCCCCGCCAGCGGCCGGTAACCAACGTCGTCGCCGTATTCATCGTCGCCGTGACGTTCCTGCCCATTCTCGGGGCGTACTATCTAACGCGGGACACCCAGGATGCCGCGGGAGCCGGAAAGTGAACGACGCTTCCGACCTCGACGTGACCGGACCGAGGCCTGACCGATTGGTCCGGATCCCGGTCGTTGGCGGGCACGTCGCCGCGTATGTCTACGGGGAAGATCGCGCGGAAACGGTGCTGGCGATCAACGGCGGGCCCGGCGTCGCATCGGAGTACCTGCGGCGAGCGTTGCAGCCACTGGTTCGAGCCGGCTATCGCCTGGTGGTTCACGACCAGCTTGGCACCGGAGCCTCGGACCGACCCGACGACCCAGGGCTATGGACCTTGCGGCGCTATGTCGCCGAGGTCGAAACGGTTCGCGACGTTCTGGGCGGCGGCAAGGTTCACCTGCTGGGACACAGCTGGGGCGGGTGGCTCGGCATCGAGTACGCGGTGACTCACCCCGACAAGCTCAGAAGCGCGATCTTCTCCAGTACCGGCGCCCACATGTCGGTCCATATCGAGGAGCTCCGCCGGCTCCTCTCCGAGTTCGGGACCGAGACCCTTGCCATGGTCGACCGTCTCGAGGATCAGGGCAACCTCGCAAGCCCGCTCTACGCGGCGATCTCCACCCTGTTTTACGCACGCCATTCCTCGCGTCGCGGCTATCTGCGCGGCCTGTGGAAGGCGGGCGACGTCAACCTGCAGATCCAGGAGGCCCTGTGGGGCAAGGCCGAGTTCCGGGTCACCGGCGAGCTCAAGGATTGGAACCGCTTGGCGGATCTCGCCCGGGTGAGGGTCCCGTGCCTGGTCACCGTGGGCGCCTACGACTACCTGACCCCGCGCAGCGCCGGACTGATCCACGCCAGTCTTCCCGATGCGCGCCTGGCACTGTTCGCCGAGAGCGGGCATGACCCGGCCACCGACGAATCGGAGCGCTACTTCGCCACGGTGACGGACTTCCTCGGATCGGTGCCGTGAGCGATCCGCGGATAAGGATGGGCCAGGCGTGGATCGACGGAGTTCGGGTTGTCGTTGCCTGGGATGATGGCCATCGCAGTGCCTTTCACCCCCTATGGCTGCGCGACGCGTGCCGTTGCCCGGCGTGCGGGGACCCTTGGCGGGGACTACGGTCGCTTTCACTCGGCGATCTTGATCCGGGGATACGTCCGGCGAAGGCCTGGATCGACAACGAAGGTGCGCTGCGCGTGACTTGGTCGCCCGACGATCATGCCAGTACCTACGACGCGCCGTGGCTGCGCGACCATTGTCCGTCGTCGGTGGAGAGGGATCGACGCCGTCACCGCCCGGCGCTGTGGGACGGCACGCTCGCGCGGACCGCCATCGAACTCGACTTCGCGACCGTGATGGGGAGCGACGCGGGGATGTTTCGGCTGCTTGCCCTAGTGCGCGACTATGGTATCGCCTTCGTCAGGGGCGCGCCATCCGACCTGGATCTGGTCGAGCGGGTAGCGGGGCTGATCGGCTACATCCCGGAGACCAACTACGGCCGCATCTTCGACTACTACGCCGATCCGACCCCCTCGACCCAGGCCAATGCGGCCCACGATCTCACCCTGCATACGGACGAGGCCTATCGCCATCGGCCGCCGCAAATCGCGCTCTTCCATGCAATCCAACAGAGTCCGGATGGCGGCGGCGCCTCGTTGTTCGTCGACGGGTTCATGGCCGCCGCGCGCCTGAAGGCCCGAAGCCCCGAGGACTTCGCGTTTCTCACCCGCGTGCCCGTGACCTACCACCGCATCCAGCCGGGGCCCGAGGGCACGACGGCGCCGGCCGACGGTCTGCTGCCGCCCAGGCACACCGGGGCCGATCTGAGGTCCCAGGGTCGCGCCATCGCCTTGGATGTCGACGGGGAGGTAGCCGCGATCCGTTTCGCCGGTATCAACGCGAGTCCTCCCGACCTGCCGGCAGCCCTGGTCGATGGCTACTACCGGACGATCGGAGCCTTCGCGCGCATCGTGCGGGACCCAACCTTGCGGATCACGGTGCCGCTCGCGGGCGGCGACATGGCGTTCTTCGACAACGAGCGGGTCCTGCACGGGCGGACTGCCTTCGACCCGGACGCCGGCATGCGTCACATCCGGAGTTGCTACGTCGATCGCGAGAGCTTCCACAGCCAACTACGGCTGATCGGTCGCCGTCTGGGCCGGACGGACACCGATCTGCGAATCGCCGGCGGATTTGGACCCTAGGCGTCCAGCGCTTCCCGCACCAGCAGGTGGAAGCGGTGCAGGGCGTGCTCGCTGATCCCCGAGCGGGCTTTGTCGGCAACGATGCGGCCCTGATCGAAACCCAGAGAATGCAGGCCCTCCTGCACGGACTCGCAGAGATCCTTGTCCTCGACGCCCAGGATGTTGGCGATGTAGTCGAATCGAGACTCGTCCACCTCGCCCGTCGGTGAGTACTGGTGGCCAACGAACCCCGAGGCTTCGTGCCCCTGCGGAACGATGGTCGAGACGTTGATCTCGGATTTCCCGGGCAGATAGTTAATTGTCGTCGTCGGCCACATGAACCAGAAGCCGGCGTCCTGCATCGGGTCGTCCGCCGCGATGTCGTAGATCGTCCGGTTGGCCTGGGTGCGGACGCCGAGCTGGCGCGACCACAACCCGTGGTCGTCCTGGCGGTACTTGCTCATATCCAGGATCTCGGCGAAGGCCGGATGCGACGGGGTGCAGTGGTAGCACTCCACGAAGTTGTCGACGACCACCTTCCAGTTGGCCTTGATCGAGGGTCCGCCGAACGCGAAATCGCGCGCGAGCTTCATGGTTTCGATGGCCGGAACCCGGGCACGAAGGTCCGCGGCCAGATCGACGAAGATCTCCCCCATCGGCGCGGCCTTCGGGTCGAGGTTGGCGAACAGCAGGCCGCAGAACTCTTCGATCCGGATCGTCGGCAGGCCGAAGTCCTCCTTGCGGAAGTCCTTCAAGTGGTCGCAGTTGCGGGCGGAGCGGAGCTGGCCTTCGGTGTCGTAGGCCCAGGCGTGATACGGACAGGTAATGAACAGGGCGACGTTGCCGGCACCGGTCAGCAAATGGTGGCCGCGGTGCCGGCAGGTATTGTAGAACCCGCGCAGCAACCCATCGCGTCCGCGAAGCGCGAATACCCGCTGGTCGGCGACCCGGCCCGTCACATAGTCCCCTGGGTTGGCAACCTGCGACCGGTGACCCAGGTAGTGCCACGTGCGGTAGAAGATCGCGGTCTTCTCCCGCTCGAAGATCGCGGGGTCGGTGTAGTAGCGGGCGGGGAGCGTGTAGGAGCCAGTCGGATCGTTGGTGAGCGGACGACGAAACGCCGGAAGTTCGCTGGTCTTGACCACGGTTGCGCTCCAGTCTGGACGGCCTTCACGCATCCTACCGCCATTGACCCGGTGGTCGCTAGAACACTGGCAGACCCGGCGTCTGAACCCGGACGCGCCACACCCGCGTCGTCGCGGTTACATAGAGGCTGCGGAAATCATCATCGCCGAAAGCCAGATTCGCAACGGGTTCGGGAAATCGGATCCTGCCCAGGATCTGCCCCGCCGGCCCATGGACATAGACGCCGCCGGGCCCGCACCCGTAGATGTTCTCCGCGCCGTCGATCTTCATGCCGTCCGGCGATCCACTGGTGTCGACTCCGGTGAACGCCCAGATGGCCCCGCCGGACAGGCTTCCATCAGCCGCGACGGCGAAGACGCGGACCGTCCCCGTTTCCGAGTCATTGATGAACAGCCTGGACTCGTCGCGGGAAAAGCACAGCCCGTTCGGCTGGCGAAAATCGTCCACAAGCAGAACGAGCTTGCCATCCGGGTCGATGCGGAAAACACCGCGAAACGGAAGTTCGCATTCTCGCTGCACGCCGTCGTCGGCAGCCATGCGTCCATAAGTCGGGTCCGTGAAGTAGATCCGCCCGTCACGGCGAACGACGATGTCGTTCGGACTGTTGAGCGACCTGCCATCGAAGTGCGAGGCCAGCACGGTCACCTGCCCGTCGGCGCCGGTCCGAGTGACGCGGCTCGCCGCATGCTCGCAGCAGAGCAGCCGTTCCTTACGATCGAGGGTGTTGCCGTTCGTCATGTTCGTCGGATCGCGAAACACCGCCAGGCCTTTGTCTTCGGACCAGCGATAGAGCCGGTTTGCCGGAATGTCGCTGAACAGCAACCATCGTTCGCGCGGGTGCCAGACGGGGCCCTCGGTGAAGCGGAGCCCTTCGGCGATCACGCAAGCGTCGAGCGACCTGCCCACGACCTGGTCGAAGGCGCGATCGACTCGTTCAAGCGTCAGCTCAACCATGGGTCGCGATCTCCCGTCATGGCAGGGTCTTGGCGATCTCGCGCAACGCCGCCTTCTTCACCTTGCCGGCGAGCGTCACGGGTAGCACCGGCATCACGACGATCCGCGATGGCCGCTTGTAGCCCGCCAAACGCTCGGCGGCGTAAGCCTGGATGCGATCCGGCGTCGGCTCGCTTCCCGGAACCGTCTGGACGAAGGCAATGACGTCCTCGTCGACGCCGTTGGCGCGGCCTACCACACCAGACAGCGTCACGCCGGGACAAGCGTTGAGGACCGCCTCGACATCCTCGGGATGGACGTTGAACCCGGCACGGATGATCAGCTCCTTGGCCCGGCCGACGATGTAGTAGCGGCCCTCCGCGTCCGCCTTGGCCAAGTCGCCGGTCTTGAGCCAACCATCCTCGGTGAGGACTTGGCGGGTCAACCCGGGCTCCTTGTAGTAGCCCAGCATGATGTTTGGGCCGCGCGCCCACAGCTCACCGACATCGCCCACGGGGGCGTTCTCGCCGTCCTGACCGACGACGCGTACCTCGACCCCGTCTGCCGGTTCGCCGATGCAGCCGTCGGGATAGGTTCGGTCCATGCGGGTCAACGCCACAACCGGCGCCGCCTCCGTCAGGCCATAGCCGTTGTGCAGGGATGTGTTGAACATTGTCTGGACGCGCGCACGAAGCGCCGGCTCGAGCGGCGAACCGCCGGCCGACATGAAGCGAAGGTTGGGTGCGTGGGGCACCTGACCCGTGACACTCAGGTGCTCGAGGAGTCGCGCATACATCGCCGGCACGCCCTGCACGACGGTCAACCCGTCCTCGGCCAGGTAGCGCACGAGCGACTCCGGCGTGAAGCGCGGCACCAAGCGGACGAAAGCACCGCTCATCAGCCCGGCGATCAGCACCGACGAGATGCCATAGCTGTGCGACAGCGGCAGGACGGCGAACAGGCGATCGGTCCTGGAGAACTGGCGGGCCTCGGCAGCCACCTTGCCGGCGAATAGCAGGCTGCGATGACTGAGCATCACGCCCTTGGGCTTGCCCGTCGTTCCCGAAGTGTAGATCAGCGCCGCGACCAGGCGGGACGCCGTCTTCTCGATGGGCGCCGGCTCCACCTCGTGCAGTGGGCCGAGGGCCAATCCCGGCAGTTCGGCATCGGTCACGGGCTGGGCACCATGACGGATGCCGTGGCGGGCGGCGTCCTCGGAGCTGGCCACCGTATAGATGATGCGGCGGGGCCGGCAGTGATCGCGGATCGCGTCGATCTCGGGCGCGGCCAAGCGCGCATTGACCACGACCGCCCAGGCGTCCAGTTCGCTCGCCGCCATGATTGCGGTCGCTGCCGCCAGCCCATTCTCAGCGACGATCATCACCCGGTCACCGGGACGCACGCCTGCCCGATCGAACAGTGCCGCCGTTCCTCGGATCGCGGCGGCATAGCGGGCGTAGGACCAGACTGTATCGCCCTCGGCGAGAGCCGGAGACTCGGGATGCCGAAGCGCGGCGGCGAACGGCAGCCAACTGATCCGCTTCGGCTCGGTCTCGGAATCGAACGACGTCATGGCGCGATTCCGCGGATCATGTTGCGGGCGATGACAAGCTGCTGAATCTGCGACGTGCCCTCGTAGATCCGATAAAGCCGCACATCGCGATAGAATCGCTCGACGGCATAGGCGGCCATGTAACCGTTGCCACCATGGATCTGCAGGGCGCGATCCGCCACACGGCCGACCATTTCGCTCGCGAAGTACTTGCAGCACGACGCGTCGGTCGCGACATCCTTGCCCTCGTCCTTGGCCCGGGCGGTCTCCAGGACCATGCAACGGGCCGCGAATGCCTCGGTCCGACAGTCCGCCAGCATCGCCTGTACCAGCTGGTGCTCGGCAATCGGCTTGCCGAACTGTTGCCGCGTCGTCGCGTAGGAGAGCGCGTCAGCGATCAGGCGTTCGGCCGTGCCGGTGCACGCCGCCGCGATGTGGAGCCGGCCTCGGTCGAGGACCTTCATCGCGGTCTTGAACCCCAGCCCTTCCTTGCCACCCAGCAGCGCATCCGCCGGCACCCGGCAATCCTCGAGGATCACGTCCGAGGTGACGGTACCCGCCTGTCCCATCTTGCGATCGATTGGCCCGAGACGGAGCCCCGGCGTCGGCGCCGCGACCAGGAAGGCGGAGACACCCTTCGCACCCGGCTCGCACGGATTGGTCCGGGCGAACAGCGTAAAAAGGTCGGCACGGGGCGCGTTGGTGATGAACCGCTTGGTGCCGTTGATGACATAACCGTTGCCGTCGCGCTTGGCGGTCGTCTTCAGCGAGCCCGCGTCGGAGCCGGCATCGGGCTCGGTCAGCGCGAAGCTGCCGATGATCTCTCCGGTTGCCAGCTTAGGCAGATAGCGCCGCTTCTGTTCCTCGGTGCCGTCGACCAGCAGACCCTGGGACCCAATCCCGACATTGGTCCCGAAGACACCGCGAAAGGCAGCCGATGTCCGGCCCAGGACGAGCACAGCCAGACACTCCTCCTCCATGGTCAGTTCGAGGCCACCATACGCCTCGGGAATGGACAGGCCGAACAGCCCGAGGCCGCGCATCTCGTCGACGATCGCGTCCGGCACGGCCTCGTCATGCGCGACCTGCGCCTCAAGTGGAATCAAGCGTTCACCAACGAACCGCGCAAGGGTATCGAGGAGCTGGTCGAGCGCCTTTTGATCGCGGATCATGGGTCCCTCCTCGGCCTTCTTCTAGCAGGCTCTCCAGGGGACCGCGAGCCCGCTGGCCGGTTCGGCGTGCACCGAGCTATGCTGATCGTCGTTCACGAGTTTGGGGAACGGCCATGCAGGACGCCTACGTCTACGATGGACTTCGCACGCCGTTCGGGCGGCATGCTGGAGCACTCGCCCGCGTTCGCCCGGACAATCTTCTCGCCGGAGTCGTACGCGCCCTTGTCGAGCGCAGCCCCTTCCCAGCCGACGCGTTCGAGGACGTGATCGCGGGCTGCACCAACCAGGCCGGCGAGGATTGCCGCAACGTCGCGCGTAACGCCGGACTGCTCGCGGGATTGCCGGTCGCGGTGGGCGGGCAAACCGTCAACCGCCTGTGTGGTAGTGGCCTGGCCGCCCTGCTCGACGCCGCGCGCGCCATTACCTGCGGTGAGGGCGACCTTCTTGTCGCGGGCGGGGTGGAAAGCATGAGCCGGGCGCCCTTCGTGCTCAGCAAGTCCGAGGCAGCCTTCAGCCGTGCAACGGCGATCTTCGATTCCACCATGGGCGCAAGGTTTCCAAATCCGGCGCTCACGTCGACGTTTGGGGCCGACACCATGCCTGAGACCGCCGACAACGTGGCCCGGGAACTCACCATCAGCCGCGCGGCCAGCGATTGCTTCGCGGCCGCGTCCCAGGACCGCTATCAGGCCGCCAAGCAACGCGGCTTCTTTCGCTCCGAGATATTGGGCGTCGGTGTTCCCGCCGCAGGGCGCGGCGAGGTCACCACCGTGAATGACGATGAGCACCCGAGGCCCGACACGACGTTGGCGGCCCTTGCTGGGCTGAAGCCTCTCAACGCGGGTGGTGTGGTGACCGCGGGCAATGCCTCCGGCGTCAACGACGGCGCCGCCGCTCTGGTCGTCGGGTCCCGTGCCATCGGCACGCAAGCCGGCATCAGACCCCGAGCGCGCATCGTCGCCGGAGCGGTCGCGGGGGTCGAGCCGCGCCTTATGGGACTGGGGCCGGTACCGGCGACCCGGAAGGCCCTGGAGCGCGCCGGCATCACCCTCGCCGACGTCGACGTGATCGAGATCAACGAGGCGTTCGCGAGTCAGGTCCTGGGCTGCCTAAAGCTCTTGGGGGTTGCCGACGACGATGCACGGGTGAACCCCAATGGCGGCGCCATCGCCATCGGACACCCCTTGGGAGCTTCGGGTGCCAGACTCGCTCTCACGGCCGTCCGCCAGCTCGAAGCCAGCGGCGCGCGCTACGCCGTCGCCACCATGTGCATCGGTCTTGGCCAGGGAATCGCCGTGGTCCTCGAGCGAACGGCCGAGGATTGACGGGCGGCGCGAAGGGCTTTACCGGAGCGGTCTGGTATCCGAAGGAGGGGTGTGATGCTTGGCGCGCGGCAGCCAGTGGACGTTCAGAACGGCCAAGGCCGGCATCGCTATGAACTCGCCGACACGGGTCGCCTGCCCGGGTTCATCCACGGCCTGCGCTACGAAGACCTTCCGGGCGATGTCATCGCTCAGGCGAAGCGTTGCCTGATCGATCTGATCGGCATCGCCGGCAGTGGCACCCTGACCGATCTGTCGCGGATCATCCGCGACCATGCGGCGCGGCAATTCGGCGGGGTCGCCGGCAGCGCCCGCATGCTGGTCGACGGCCGCCGGGTGAGCGTGCTGGGCGCTGCCATGGCGGGCGGCATGACGATCGATAGCATGGATGGTCACGACGGGCACAAGCTGACCAAGGGTCACGTCGGGGTCGCCGTCCTGCCCGGGCTGCTCGCCTTTGTCGACGCCGGCTACCCGATCGATGGGCATGAGTTCCTGACCTGCCTGGTGCTGGGCTACGAGATCGGCACCCGTGCCGGGATCGCGCTACATGGGTCGGTGCCCGACTACCATACGTCCGGCGCGTGGAACGCCCTGGCGTGCGCCGGCCTAGGCGCGCGGGTGATGGGCCTCGATGCGGAGCGGACCCGCCATGCCCTCGGCATCGCCGAGTACCACGGACCGCGCAGCCAGATGATGCGCTGCATCGACTATCCGACCATGGTGAAGGATGGCTCCGGTTGGGGCGCCATGGCGGGGGCGTCCGCCGCCCTGCTGGCGGCGGACGGGTTCACCGGCGCGCCTGCCGTGTCCGCGGAAGGGCCGGACGTCGCCGAAGTGTGGCGGGATCTCGGCCGCCGGTGGCAAATCATGGAGCAGTATTTCAAGCTCTATCCCGTCTGCCGCTGGGCCCAACCGGCCGTGGAGGCCGCGCTCATGCTGCAGCGCCAGAGCGGACTCGCCGCGGCCGAGATCGCGGCCATCGAAGTGGTCACGTTCCACGAGGGGACCCGGCTCGCCGAGCGGGAACCCGCCTCCACCGAGGCGGCGCAGTACAGTCTTCCGTTCCCGGTGGCGGCGGCACTCGTGCACGGCCGGCTCGGCCCCGAGGAGGTGACGGGTCAGGGTCTGCGCCATCCGCACGTGCTGCGGGTCAGTCGGGCAACCACCCTGGCCGAAAGCGCCGACTACAACGCGCGTTTCCCAGCCGAGCGCTGGGCCCACGTAACGATAACCACCACGGACGGGCGGTCCCTGGCCTCGCGGCCGATGACGGCGCGGGGCGACCCCGAGGCGCCGCTGCCGGACTCCGACATCGTCGACAAGTTCCAGGCGATCGGCGAACCACGGTTCGGCGCCGCCCGGTGCAAGGCCATCCTGGAGGCAGTGTCAGCGCTGTCGCAGGGCGGATCGACCGCGGCTCTGCTCGACCTCATCCTGGCACCCGTATCATGAACGCGGACCACGAGGCCGTGCTCCTCGGCCAATCCGGCTCACGCGCGCGGCTGACGACGCCGGCCCTGATCCTCGATCTTGACGCCCTCGAGGCCAATGTCGCGACCATGGCGGCGTACAGCCACCAGACGGGGCTGGGATTGCGGCCCCATGCCAAGACGCACAAGTCGCCGGACATCGCCCAGCTTCAGGTCAAGGCCGGTGCCCTCGGCATCACCTGCGCCACCCTCGGCGAAGCCGAAGCCATGGTTGAGGCCGGGATCGCGGGTGTCCTGGTCTCCTCCCCGATGGTCACCGCGGCCAAGGTCGAGCGAGTCGCGCGCATCGCCGCCCGGGCCGAGGGCTTCATGATCATCGTCGATGACGCCGGCAACGCCGAGGCTCAGGCCGCGGCCGCGCGAGCCGTCGGCGCCAACCTTGGCCTGGTGATCGACATCGAGGTCGGGTGCGAGCGGAGCGGCGTCGTATCGATCGACGAGGCCTGTGCCTTGGCGCGCCGGATCGCGGCCACCGAGGGGGTGCGATTCGCCGGCATCCAGGCATACGACGGCAGCGTTCAGGCTATTCCGTCCTATCAGGAGCGTCAGGGCAGCCTTACCGCCGGGCACGGATATTTGCGTGCCCTCAAGGAGCGGCTCGCAGCGCTCGGTTTGCCACCGCCCATCGTCTCGGGGGGCGGCACGGGAAGCCACGACATCGACCGCGCTTCCGGCGTGTTCACCGAGGTTCAGGCCGGGTCCTACGTCGTCCTCGACGCGATCTACCACGCCGGCCATCTATGGCATGATCGGACCCATCCGTTCGTGCCGGCCCTGTTCGTCGCCACCACGGTGACGAGCGCGAGCCATCCGGGGTTCGTCACCACCGACGCCGGGCTCAAGGCGTTTGCCACCGACAGCGGCCCGCCGATCCTGTGGCGCGGGGTGCCTGCCGACGCCACCTATTCGTTCATGGGCGACGAGCACGGGCGCATCACGACCGCCGATCCCGCCGACAAGCCGGCGCCGGGGACCGTGGTCGAATGCCTGACGCCGCACTGCGACCCGACGATCAACCTGTACGACCGCTACGCCTGCGTGCGCGGCGACAGGGTGGTGGACTTCTGGCGAATCGCGCGGGGACGCTGGTAGCGTTCAGGCGGCGACGCGCCGCAGAACTTGGCCGGGGGTCGCGCCCGTGTTCGCGCCGTCGCGCCATACGACGGCGCCGTTGACCATGACCGCGTCGATACCCGCCGCCGGGACCTTTGGATTGTCGAAGGTGGCCGAATCCTTGACGGTCGCCGGATCGAACACCACCAGATCGGCGAACGCTCCCCGACGCAGCACGCCGCGATCGGCGAATCCGAACGTCTTGGCGGGTAGACTCGTCATGCGCCGCACGGCTTCCTCCAGGGTGAACAGGCCCACGTCGCGGGCGTAGTGCCCCAGCACCCGGGCGAAGGCGCCCCAAAGCCGCGGGTGGGGATGGCTATCGTGCGGCAGGCCGTCGGACCCGATCATCGTGTCCGGATAGGAGAGGATCCGCCGCACATCCGCTTCGTCCATGATGAAAAAGATGCCGCCGGCCGGTTGCAGACGCTCGATCGCCGTGCGCGGGCTCACGCCCCATTCCCGGGCGATCGCATCGAGATCACGCCCCGAGACCTCCGGGTGGGGAACCGACCACGCGACCATGATGCGGCCGTCGCGTTCCACGACGTCGCTCGGCAGGAGAACCGTCGACCCGGCGACGTAAGGGTAGGCGTCAAGCCCTACGCGCTGCTGTGTGCTTGCGGCCGCGATGCGATCGAGGGTCGCCCGGCTGCGCCCGAAGTTGCGTCGGCCCGCGACCTTGTGGTGAGAAATGATGATCGGGAGTCCGGCGCGCCGGCCGACCGCGAACGCCTCCTCCATCGCCCCGTCGATGTCGTCGGCCTCGCTGCGCATATGGGTCGCGTAGAGCCCGCCGCCCTCGGCGGCGGCGGCGGCGAGCGCCACGACCTCGTCGGTTGGGGCGTCGATGCTCGGCCGGTACCCCAGCCCGGTCGAGAACCCGATCGCGCCCGAGCCGAGGGCCTCGCGCACGTCCGCCCGCATGGCGTCGATCTCCAACGCCGATGCAGCCCGGTCGAAGCGGTCCATGTGACGCGCCCGGAGGGTCATGTGCCCAACCATGACCGCCGCGTTGGTGGCGGGCGGCTGGCGACCCAGCCCCGCGACGTACGCGCCGAAGGTCGGATAGCGGAACCATTCCTCGCCGCCAAGCAGGTCCAGTGGTGGCACGGGCCTGCTCGACGGCGACAACGGTGCCAGGCTGATCCCGCAATTGCCCGCCACGACGGTGGTGACGCCCTGGCTGACCTTGGCCGCCATGCTTCGGTCGGACACCAGGAGCCGGTCGTCATGGGTGTGGGTATCGATGAAGCCGGGCGAGACCACTCTGTCCTTCGCGTCAATCTCGCGCGCGCCGCGATACCCGGACAGCTCTCCGATCGCGGCGATCCTGTCACCCGTGATCGCAACGTCCGCGCGCCGGCGCATCGCACCGCTTCCGTCGATCACATCCCCACCGAGGATCAGAATGTCGCAGCCGATTGCTTCCGCAGCCATGGATTTACTCCTACCCGCGACGATCAATCGACCGTGGCGAGTTCGCGATAGACGTTGGTGACGGACCAACTCCGGGCCTGGCCCATTTGAAACACGGCTCAGTCCAATTCGGCGCCGATGTCGCGATCGAGGCCGTTGGCCGCGAGCAGGGCGCCTTCGACCAGGCCGAATGACCGCTGATTGGCGCCCGCGATACCGTCCCGTCGAATGCGGCAGACCACATAGCGCGGATCAAGCAAGGCGTCGACCATCTCGGTGGTCCGCGGCCTCCGCTCGCTTCCATCCCGCACGACCGCGCCACGCACGCGAACGATCAGACCCTCACGCGGGTGGATGAAGGCGGCCGAACCCGACACGGGGCGAAGGGCCGCGAACAGGGCGTTGGGGCC
Organism: Alphaproteobacteria bacterium; assembly: GCA_009694045.1. Classification (GTDB taxonomy): domain Bacteria; phylum Pseudomonadota; class Alphaproteobacteria; order SP197; family SP197; genus SHVY01. The sequence continues at coordinate 18,892 of SHVY01000014.1, forward strand.
AGCCGCGGCAACCAATTCGCCTCTCGCGAGGGCGGCCACGAGAACCGCCAAATCGTCCTCATAGCGCACGGCAAGGCCACGCTGACGCGCCAAAGCCTCGCCGATCTTGGCCTGCTCGAGCTCGCTCGGAGCGTAGACATTCACGCCGGCGTAGACACCGGCGATCAGTACGCTGGTCGCCGCATCGCGCGGCATGGCGATCCGGCCCACGAACGTCGGATCCCACAGCAGCTCCCAGCTCTCGCGGGCGGTATACGCGGGCGCCAGGTCCGCCCTAAACACCACCGAGATCGGAAACCACTCGATCGGAACGTACCGCATCGCCGAGCCATCGCCGATGCCCGGCGCGTGGTGCAGCCCCGGCAGGTAGTCGGCGAGATTGGGCAGAGCGGCCAACGGGATGTTGGCCAACGTCGCGTGCCTGGCAACGGCGTCGAAGTCCTCGCCCGCCACCATGGCGACATCGGCGCCGTCGCCGCGCGTCAGGGTGCGATCGGGCGCCAATAGTGCCCCACCGAAGACAGCCAAGGCCGCGCGCCGGTCCAACGATCGCGCACCCAGCCCATATGACCCCGAGATTCGCCAGCATGCAGCCTAACGCAGGGCGGTTCGCTAACCGTCAGGGGCGAAAATGAGTTGTTCTCAAAAGCTAAATGATGTTTGTTATGTTGGTGTCAGCAGCTTGCCTGGAAGGCAGTCTGGAAGGACGTTTTCGTTGTCGTCATCCATTGGGGGTATCCTTCATGAGAACAGTTTGGCTTTCGGCGGTCTCCGGGATTGTCCTCGGGGCTATCGTTCTTGGCGCACCCGCATCGGCTCAGGTCCCTGAATCCTCGGATCCTGTCCGCATCGTCCTCAATAACTGGACGAGTCAGCTCGTGCTCGCCAACGTCGCGGGGCAGTTGCTCCAGCGCATGGGCTACAACGTCGAGTACAAGCCCTCCGACACGCAGTTGCAGTTTACCGCCATGGCGAATGGCGACATGGACTTCCAGGTCGAGGTCTGGGAAGGCAGCATGTGGCCGACCTTCAAGGCAGCGCTGGACACCGGCGGGATGGTCGATGCCGGATCCCATGACGCCGTGACTCGTGAAGAGTGGTGGTATCCGACCTATGTCGAGGAGGTGTGCCCGGGCTTGCCGGATTGGAAGGCGTTGGACGCCTGCGCCGACAAGTTCGCCACTGCCGAGACGTCGCCAAAGGGGCGCTTCGTCGGCCCACCCGCCGACTGGGGCAAGCACTATAGCGAGCGTATCACGGCCCTGAACATGAACTTCACCGAAGTCGCGGTCGGCCAAGCCGCAACGTTATGGGCCGAGCTCACTGCTGCGGTGGAGCGTAAGGAGCCGATCGTTCTCTTCAACTGGACCCCGAACTTCATCGAGGCCAAGTTCGAAGGCAAGTTCGTCGAGTTCCCCGAGTTCGACGCAGCGTGTCATGAAGATCCGGCATGGGGCATGAACCCGGACGCCGTGTTCGATTGCGGTGCCCCGAAGAGCGGCTGGCTTAAGAAGGCGGCCTGGGCCGGCATGAAGGACAAGTTCCCCAAGGCGTGGGAGTTCCTGTCCAACCTGAGCTTCAACAACGCGCAGATCGCGCAGGCTGCCGACATGGTCGACTCCCAGGGCATGACGCCCGAGGCGGCCGCGACCGAGTGGATCAAGGTCAATGAGTCCGTTTGGCAGCAGTGGATCCCGGAAGGCGTGGAGCTCGCCTCTTAGTGGTCCGACACAAACGCATGATTCATCGTCGTGTTTGGGGCGGACCACAAAATGAGAATCGTCCTAGGGATTTGGCCCGACGGATCGTGAAGGATCTGTCGGAGTCAAAGCACTAGCCTCGACATGAGATGACGTCTGGGGCCGGGTCCGGAGACGGATCCGGCCCCTTTTCGTATCGCTCGACAGACTGTCCCCTGGTGGGCTGAATGTCGCGGAACGTCCCGGAGGCAAGATGAGCCCCGACGCGAAGATCGTCTGCCGCAACGTCTGGAAGCTGTTCGGGTCCGACCCCGTCGGATTCCTGGCGCGCCATGGTGACCAACCCACCGTGGAACAACTCTCCGCCGAAGGCTACATCGGGGCGGTCCGTGACGTGAGCTTCGACGTGAAGGCTGGGGAAATCCTGGTCATCATGGGGCTCTCTGGTTCCGGAAAATCCACCCTCGTCCGCTGTCTATCGCGGCTCGTGGAGCCGACGGCTGGCGAAATACTGTTCGATGGAAAGGACCTGCTGAAGGCCAGCCCAAGGGAGCTGATCGAACTTCGGCGTCATCGCATGGGCATGGTCTTCCAGCACTTTGGCCTCCTGCCCCACCGCACGGTCCTCGACAACGTGGCCTTCCCGCTCGAGGTCCAAGGCATCGAACGGGCGAAGCGCTGGGCTCGGGCCCGCGACATGATCCGACTCGTGGGACTGGAGGGACGCGAGACTTACTACCCGCGCGAGCTGTCAGGCGGACAGCAGCAGCGCGTAGGCCTCGCCCGCAGCCTCGCCGTCGAACCCGATGTCTGGTTCCTGGACGAGCCGTTTTCGGCCCTTGATCCCCTGATCCGCCGGGAAATGCAGGACGAGTTCCTCCGCTTTCAAAGGCTGCTCGCCAAGACCATCGTGTTCATCACCCACGATTTCGCCGAGGCGATTCGCCTCGCCGACCGAATCGGAATCATGAAGGACGGCCGGCTGATTCAGCTCTGTTCGCCCGAGGAGATGGTTGCCCACCCGGCCGACGCCTATGTGGCTGAATTCACCAAGGACGCGCCCCGCACGAAGCTGATGACCGTGCGCTCGGTGATGACCCCTTGGACCTCCGCGCCGATGGAGCCCAGCGTGTTGGCTTCGGCGCGCATCGAGGACGCGGCGCCGACGGTCCTGCGCTCGGACGTTCCCGTCCGCGTCGTCGACGATGCCGGTCAATCCGTGGGCTTGGTGCACCGCGATCAGATCATCGATATCGCCTTCGCGCCAGCGACCTCACCATGACTGCGGTTGCATCGGCGGAACAAGCCAGGCCCGCACGTCCTGACGGCTTCAGTAGACTTGCTTGGTTCGCGGCGGCGGTGGCGATCGTGGCCACAACGATTGTCGTGCGCGACCTGGCTCCATGGACCGTGCGGGTACCACCGGAATGGTTGCCGCCGATCCGCGCCTGGGTGACCGATTTCTTCAAATGGCTGGCCAAGGACGCGGATCTCGGACTCTTCCTGTTTCGCGACGCGACGCGAGCGATTTCCTGGCTGCTGTCCTGGCCCCTCGGCTGGTCCGAGTCGTTGCTCGCCAAGGGGTTCCGCCAAGTCCCGGTGGCTGAATTCCCCTGGGTCGCGATCGTTGCCGGTGCCGGATTGCTGGGCCATGCCCTGGGCGGTCGACGCCTTGCCCTGTTCGCCGGCCTCGGCGCTTTCTATTTGGCGTTGTTCGGGGTCTGGACTCCGGCGATGCAGACCTTGTCGCTGGTGCTTGTGACGGCGCCACTCGCTGCGGCCGTGGGGTTGGGTCTTGGCGTCGCGGCCACCCGGGGCCGCTGGATCGAGGCCATCCTGACGGCGGCGTTCGACGTGATGCAGAGCATCCCACACCTCGCCTACCTTGCTCCGGTGGTCGTGTTCTTCGGCTTCGGCCAGGTGCCGGGCTTGCTCGCGACCGCGATCTTCGCCATGCCGCCGATGGCGCGGTGCACGATCCTGGGGATTCGCACCGTGCCGCCCGAGGTGATCGAGGCCGGGCGTATGTCCGGCTGCACCCCGCTTCAACTCCTGTGGAAGGTCGAGCTTCCCTCGGCCCACGCTACGCTCATGGTCGGACTCAACCAGGTGATCATGCAGTCGCTGGCGATGGTCGTGATCGCGTCGCTGATCGGCGCCGTCGGCCTCGGCTATGAGCTGCTGTTCTCTCTGCAACAGCTCCGGTTGGGCAAGGCGGTCGAGCAAGGCGTGGCCATCGTGGTGATGGCCGTTGTGCTCGATCGGCTGAGCCAGCGCTTTGCGCGACTGGAACCGTCTCACCATGCCGTCACCCTTCCGTTTTGGCGGCGCCATCGTCATCTCGCCTTATTCCTTGCGATTCTGGCGGCGAGCGCCTTGGCCTCGCTGTGGATTCCCGGCCTGCGAAACCCCCCGGCCGAATTGACGATTTCCACCGCCCCGTTGTGGAACGGTGCCGTGAAGTGGATTGCCACCGACCTTTTTTCGGTGATCCAGCCGGTACGGGATTGGCTGACGGTTTCGGTCTTGATTCCCGTTCGCAACGGCTTCCTCTGGCTCGGGTGGCTCACGGCCGTCGTTTTCGTGGGACTGCTTGGACTGCGTGCCGGCGGAGGTAAGCTGGCGGCCAGCTGCGCCGCCATGGTCGGCCTGATTGCATTGTTCGGGTTCTGGGAGCCAGCCTTGATCACGGCCTACTACACGTTCGTCGCCGTGATTCTCTGTGTCCTGATCGGGGTGCCTCTCGGCATCTGGTCGGCGCGCCGACGCCGCGTGGCCATGGTCATGACCACCGTGTGCGATACTCTGCAAACCTTCCCTTCGTTCATCTACCTGATCCCCGTGATCATGCTCCTGCGCGTGGGCGACCTCTCCAACATCCTCGCCATCATCGGCTATGCCAGCGTGCCCATGATTCGCCTGACCTACCTCGGCCTCCTGCGGGTGCCGACCGCGATCAAGGAGGCGGCCACCGCCTCCGGCACTACGCCGCGACAGCTTTTGTGGAAGGTCGAACTGCCGCTCGCCTTCCCGGAGATCATGCTGGGCCTCAATCAGACGATCATGATGGCCCTGGCCATGACGGCGATCACGGCCCTGATCGGTTCGCGTGACCTGGGGCAGGAAATCCTCAAGGCCCTGCCGGAGGCGGACGTCGGTCGCGGCCTCCTCGCCGGGGTGTCGATCGCTCTGATCGGCATGACCGCGGACCGGCTGATCGCCGCCTGGAGCCGACAGCGCAAGGCCGAACTCGGTCTCGCCTGACGGCTTGTTCCTTCGCCCTCGCGTTCCCTACTATCGACGTCGCGTTATGGAGTGCGAACGATGACACCCATGGGGACGATCAAGGCGACGATCCACGTACCCGCGCGGACCGGTCGTGGCTTCGCGGTCGATCGAGGAGACCTGGTTCGGATCACCGATCTGCAGGGCGCACAGCCGGTGGACTTCTGGGCATTCAACCGCGACAACGTCACGGAGTACCTGAGCTGCGAACACACGAAACCGTCGATTGAGCGTCTGTACCCGCGGCGTGGCGACGCCGCCTACACCAACCATCGGCGCCCCATCGTTCGTATGCTCGAGGACAATTCTCCGGGCCAGCACGACATGCAGTTCGCGGCCTGCGATCGCTACCGGTACCTGGAGCTTGGCGCCAAGCTGCCGCACGCAAGCTGCACCGACAACCTGCACCTGGCGCTCGACGGCCTGGACATTCGGGTCGGGTTCACGCCGCAGCCTTGGAACCTGTTCACCAACTTCTTCCTCAATCCCGACGGAAGTTTCACCGTGAAGGCCCCGGAAACGAAGCCAGGCGACAACATCATTCTCAGGGCCGAGATGGACGCCTACATCATCGTATCCGCCTGTCCGCAGGACATGAACGCGACCTGCGGCGGGGTGCCCACCGACATCCAGGTCGAGGTCGGCAGGCCGGCGTGACGGCCCGATCCCTCAGGTGGGCTTGGCCCGGTCGGTGACGGCCATGGCGTGGGCGGGGAACCCCTCGTAGAGCGCGAGCGCCACGGCATGGTCGGCGAGTGCCGCCCGCCCGCCGCCCGTCACTTCGGCGACCGAGATTCGTTTCATGAAGTCCAGGGTTCCGAGGGCCGACGCAGCGCGTGCGTGCCCCCCCGTCGGCAGGACCGCCGTCACGCCAATGACGAAGTTTGCCAGCGAGAACGGTGTCTCCTGTCCCAGGAGCACCTCGCCGGCGTTGTCGATGCGAGGCAGCAGCGCGCGTGGGTTGGCCGTGGCGATCTGCAGGTGTTCGGGCGCGAAACGGTTGGCGAATGCGATCGCCGCGTCCAGATCGCGCGCGATCGCGATGCCCCCGTTCTGGCCCAACGCCGCCTGGACATAGCCGCGCCGGTCGGCCGGCAACCGGTCCCACAACTCGGCGACCCGACGCGCCACGGCGAACGCCAGGGTCTCGCTCGGAGTCACCAGGAAACAAGTCGAATCGGCGCCATGCTCCGCCTCCACCAGAAGATCGAGGGCGCAGCGCTCCGGGTCAGCTGCCGCGTCGGCCAGAATCAAGCTTTCGGACGGGCCGGCAGGCAGTCCGGGCTCGATCACACCGGCACATAGCTGCATCGCCGCCGCGACCCAGGGGCTCCCCGGGCCGACGACCTTCAGGCATTTCGGCACGGTAGCGGTACCGTAGGCGACGGCCGCGACGGCCTGGGCGCCGCCGACCAGGTAGACCTCGCCAACTCCGGCTTCGCGAGCCGCGACCAGGGTGGCCGCATCGGCCCGGCCCCCGGGACCCGGCGGGGTGACGATGACGACCCGTGGGCATCCGGCCGCTACGGCGGGAATCGCCGTCATCAGCGCGACCGAGGGAAACGATCCCTTGCCGCGCGGCACGTAACACGCCACGGCCGCAATCGGCAAATAGTGCTCGCCTCCGAACACGCCGGGTTCGATCTCATGCATGGCGAGGGGTGCCGGACGCTGCCGCTCGTGAACGTTCCGGATGTTGCGGGCGGCGTGACGGATCGCGTCCCTGACCGCCGGTGCAAGCGAGGTTTCCGCCGCCTCGAAGTCCTGGAGAGGCACCCGGATACGATCGGGCGCGAGCTCCACGCCGTCGAACTCGCGGGCGCAAGCGACCAGGGCGGCATCGCCGTCCCGGCGTACGCGCTCGACGATCGGCCGGGCACGCTCGATGTAGCGGGCGAGGTCGATGACGCCGCGCGCGCACAGCCGATCGAGGCCCGCCTCGTCGAGGTCGGACAATCGGTGAATCGCGGGTCCTTTCACGGCGTTCATGTCGGCTGTATCGCGCCGATTCGCGCGTCGAGCAAGCCTTCTAGCCGGAGCCGGCAGTAGCTTGGTATGGTGCCACGCACGCCCGAGGGGGAACCGCCGGTGATTCCGCGCTACAGCCGTCCGGACATGGCTCAGATCTGGGCGCCCGACAACAAGTTCCGCATCATGCTCGAGATCGAGATCCTGGCGGCCGAAGCCATGGAGCGGGCTGGCACGATTCCCGCTGGGGTCACCAGGGCTCTGCGCGATCGCGGACGGTTCGACGCCGACCGCATCGACGCGATCGAACGCGAGGTAAAGCACGACGTCGTCGCCTTCCTGACCAATGTCGGCGAGTACGTCGGGCCGGAGGCCCGTTTCATGCACCAGGGCATGACGTCGTCCGACGTTCTGGACACCTGCCTGGCGGTACAGCTCACCCAGGCGACGGACCTGCTCATCGCCGGTACCGATGAACTCATGGCGGCCCTGCGGGCCCGCGCCATGGAGCATCGGCGAACGCCGTGCGTCGGCCGCAGCCACGGCATCCATGCCGAACCCACGACCTTCGGCCTCAAGCTGGCGGGGCACTACGCCGAGTTTGCCCGCGACCGGGATCGCTTGCGAACCGCGCGTGACGAGGTGGCTACCTGTGCGATCTCCGGCCCGGTCGGAACCTTCGCGTCCGTCGATCCCATGGTCGAGGCTCACGTCGCCCGGGCGCTCGGTCTCCGCCCAGAGCCGGTGTCCACTCAAGTAATACCCCGCGATCGGCACGCGGCCTTCTTTGCGGCGCTGGCCATCGTGGCCGCAAGCCTCGAGCGTCTCGCAACCGAAATCCGCCATCTGCAGCGGAGCGAAGTGCGCGAAGTGGAGGAACGGTTCAGCGAGGGGCAGAAGGGTTCGTCGGCCATGCCGCACAAACGGAATCCGGTGTTGTCCGAGAACATCACCGGGCTCGCTCGTTTGGTGCGGGCCGCCGTCGTGCCCGCTCTCGAAAATGTTGCCCTCTGGCACGAGCGCGACATTTCCCATTCCTCGGTCGAGCGCGTCATCGCCCCCGACGCAACCATCGCCCTGGACTTCGCGCTGCATCGTGCCGCGGGGCTCATGGAAGGACTCCTGGTATACCCAGCGGCGATGCAGGCCAACCTCGACCGGCTTGGCGGCCTCGTCTACTCCCAACGCGTGCTCCTCGCCCTCACCCAGGCCGGGATGAGCCGCGAGGCCGCTTACACCGCGGTCCAGCGCATCGCGATGGAGGTTTGGCGCGCGGGTGGCACGCTCCTCGCGCGATTGCTGGACGACGGGGAGATCGCGGCCGTGCTGCACAGGGATGCCCTCCAGGAATTGTTCGATCCGGTGCCTTACGGCCGCCATGTGGACTTGATCTTCGAGCGTGTCTTCGGCGTCTAGTGGCCTGAAAATGTTCGGTGATTCCTTTGTCGATCGGAGCGGATTGAGGTAGAATCCCGCAATGCTTGTGCGAACGAACGGCCGCGCTGCGCCGCGTTTGGCCGTCAGGAGGGTTGCGGGATGAGCCTAGGGCCATCGCAGACTGTTGAGGCGACCTCGGGTCTGGTTGCGGCCACGGCGGGTGCGTCTCCCGTGATCCTGGACGGTCTTGCGGCGGGCCGGTTGGTGGTTCCTGGCGGCATCCTTGGGGCTGGGTTCGAGCGGCTGGGTCCGGACCTGTTGATCCACGGCGGCGGGGGCGACGAGACCGTGGCGCGGGATTATTTCGCGGGGATCGATCGTCCCGACCTGTGGTCCACTTCGGGCCAGGTGTTCCGCGGCTCCCTGGTGGAACGTCTGGCGGGTCCTCTGGCGCCGGGTCAGGTGGCGCAGACCGAGGCCGCCGATGGCACGCCGATTGGCCGGGTGACGGCGGTCGAGGGCGAGGCGGCAGCGACCCATGTGGACGGGACCCGTTCGGCGCTTGCGGTGGATTCTCCGGTCTACCAGGGTGATGTGCTGGAGACGGGCGGTGGCGCCTCGATGAACGTGGTGTTCGTGGACGAGACGAGCTTTGCGTTGGGCGAGAACGCGCGGATGGTGATCGACGAGCTGGTTTACGACCCGTCGTCGGGTCAGGGCTCGGCGGCGTTTTCGATGGTCGAGGGTCTGTTTGTGTTCGTGTCCGGGGAGGTGGCGTCGTCGGGCCCTGACGCGATGACGCTGTCGACGCCGGTTGCGACGATCGGGATCAGAGGCACGGGGTTGGCGATTCAGGCCGCGGCGAAGGGTTTGCGGAACCTGATCAGCCTGTTGGTGGACCCCGAGGGGAAGCTTGGGAAGGTCGTTGTTTCGAACGACGGCGGCACGATGGTGCTGGACGAGGCGAACGAGACGACGGCGGTGACGAGCTTCGACCAGGGTCCGTCGATCACGTTTCTGCTGTCGCCGCAGCAGATCACGTCGCTGTTCGGGTCGGCCTTGGGTCTGTCGCCGTTCCTGGGGGTGGTCCCCGAGAAGGGTGGCGACACCCAAGGCGACGAGACCGAGGAAGGCGCGGACGGCGATACTCCGAACGGGGACGACGGCCAGGTCATCAAAATTGTGTTGGCCGATGAGGCGGGAAATCTGCCCTCTACCTTCGACGTGGCGTTCACGTCCGACCTGCTGCTGCTCGACAACCCGCTTCTGGACATCCTGAACGTGCTGTACACCCCGGCGATCGCCGCGCCGTTGATCGCCGAGAGCCCGACCCCGCCGCAGCCGATCACCGCGACCGTGCTGCCCACCTCGATCCGCGCCGGCCTTGGAACCGAGGGCGACGACGTGATCGACGCCACGGCGCTTGGCTGCGGCAAACAGGGCAACCTTCTGGCCGGGTTCGGCGGCAACGACACGATCATCGGCGGCAACCTCGACGACTTCATGTTCGGCGGAGCAGGCAACGACCGCCTCGTCGGCGGCAACCTCGACGACTTCATGTTCGGCGGAGCAGGCAACGACCGCCTCGTCGGCGGCACGGGCCTTGGTAACAACATCCTGATCGGCGGCGATGGCATCGACACGGTGACGTACAAGAGCACCACCAACGGGGTCTCCGCGAACTTAGGCACCGAATTCTTCGGCGGGGCCGAAATCGGCACGGATACCATCGAATCGGTCGAAAACCTGATCGGCGGAGAGGGCAATGACACCCTTATCGGCGACGGCGCCGATAACTCGCTCTATGGCGGTGGCGGCGACGATTTCCTCACGGGCGGTGCGGGCAACGACGAGCTCGACGGCGGCGACGGAATCGACACGGTGAACTTCAGCACCCTGACCAACGGGGTCGGGGTCGGGGTCGACCTCGGCGCCGGCCACGCGACCGGAGACGGCGAGGACATCCTCAAGGACATCGAGAACGTCTTCGGCTCTAATTTCGACGACTCGATGATCGGCAGCGCCGGCGACAATCGCCTGGATGGCGGATCTGGGAACGATTCGATCGATGGCGCCGACGGGATCGATCGTCTGATCGGCGGATTCGGCAACGACGAGCTCTTCGGCGGCGCTGGCGGCGACATCCTTGAAGGCGGCTCCGGTGACGACGCGATCAACGGCGGTAGTGGCGACGACACCCTCGACTTTGGCGACGTCACCATCAGTGCCCGCATCACGCTCAATCTCGCGACCAATACCGCGACCGGGGACTTCGGCAATGACGTGATTTCCGGCGTCGAGAACGTCGATGCCTCGAACCTTTTTGATGTCCTGTCGATCACGGGTGACATCAATCGAAACACCCTGACCGGCGGCTTTGCTTCGGACAGCATCTTCGGTGGTGGGGGCGACGATACTCTGATCGGCAACGACGGCAACGACATCCTCGACGGCGGCGCGGGGAACGACAACCTCAACGGCGGGTTTGGCAGCGACACGGCCACTTATGCCAACAACGGCAACAGAATCGTCGCGAACCTCGCGAACGGCCAGGTGACCGGCGGCAGCACCGATACGCTGACCAGCATCGAGAACATCACGGGTAGCGACTTCGCTGATGCCATCGCTGGCGATGGCCAAGGAAACTCCGTGCTCGGCGGCAACGGCAACGACGTCATCAATGGCGCCGGCGGCGATGACTTCATTCGCGGCCAGGGCGACGATGACGTCATCCAAGGCGACGGGGGCGGGGACGTCCTGCACGGCGACACGGGTAACGACGACATCTTCGGGGACCTCGGCGACGACCTCGTGCTCGGCGAGGACGGCAACGACACGCTCGGCGGTGGCAATGGTGCAGATCGTCTCGGCGACGGCAATGACGTGGATAAGCTCAACGGCGGCGCCGGCAACGACGAACTCGAAGTCTCCGCCGACGGCGCCGACGGCGATACCTTCAACGGCGGGGCCGACACCGACACCCTCGATCTGGGGCAGGCGTCCGGCGCCACGACCGTCGATTTGAGCGTCGTCGTCGCCCAGAACCTCGGCGGCGGTTTCGGGACCGATGTCGTCTTGAACATCGAAAACATTCAGGGTTCCGCCCAGATCGACATTCTGACGGGGAACGCCGCCGCCAACATTCTCGACGGCGGCCCCGGCGACGACACCCTCACCGGCGGCCCCGGCGACGACACCCTCTTCGGTGGGGCGGGCAACAATCAACTGAACGGCGACGCCAGCGACGTCGCTGACTACAGCGACAGCGACGTAGGGATCCACGTCAATTTTGACACTAACAGCGATAACGTCGTCATTCACGGCGCCTTCTCGGACAATTTGTCGGGGATCCTCACGGTGAGTGGCAGTGAGTTCAACGATACGTTCACGGGTACTGGCGGGGAGGGAGAGGTCGAAACCTTCATCGGGCTCGGGGGGAACGACACGGTCTTCGGATCGCTCGGCGATGACACTTACGTTGGCGGCGCCGGCGTGGACCTCCTGGATTTTTCAGGTGCCAACCTGCCCACGCCCGTGATCATTGACCTCCGCGGCACGGCCACCGGGGCCTTCGGCAATGACGTATTTAGTGGCTTTGAGAACGCCACCGGGGGTTCGGAATCCGACATCATCACGGGTGACGCCGGCAACAACCTGCTGAATGGCGGCGCCGGGAACGGCGAAGGCAATGAAAACACCCTCACGGGCCTGGGCGGCAACGACCATCTAATCGGCGCGGAGGCCAATGATCTCATCAATGGCGGGGCCGACAACGATGAAATCGAGGGCGGCGACGGCGATGATATGCTGATCGGCGGCGGCGGAATCGACACGTTGTCGTACGCCGGCGCCGCGGGCAACGTCACGGTCGATCTGTCCCTCAAAAGGGCCACTGGCGCCGCCGGCAACGATACGCTCACCAACGATTTCGAGAATATTTTCGGATCGACCCACAACGACAGCCTCAAGGGCAACGCCCTGGACAACGTCATCGACGGCGGTGTCGGCGCGAAAAGCGATGTCATATTCGGCGAAGGCGGCGACGATCACCTGATCGGCAGCGACGGTAACGGCAACAGTCTCGACGGCGGCGCAGGCAATGACCTGCTAGAGGGCGGCGCCGGTAGCGAGACCCTCGACGGCGGTGCCGACGACGATCAGCTCTTCGGCGGGGCCGGCAACGACAATCTCGTCGGGGATACCGGCAACGACGATCTCTTCGGCGGCAACAACGATGACGTTCTCGATGGCGGTAACGACGACGACGTTCTCGATGGCGGCCTCGGCGACGACTCCATCGATGGCGGCGCGGGAATCGACACGGCGGAGTTCTTTTCCGGCGGCGCGGTCACGGTCAATCTCGCCACCAGCATCGCGACCGGCCAGGGCGTCGACACGCTCACGGGTATCGAGAATGTCATCGGCAGCACCGCCGGTGACACCATCATCGGCGACGCAGCGGCCAACAACCTGAGTGGTAACTTCGGCAACGACGTCATCAACGGCGGCGGCGGCGCCGACATTGTCGACGGCTCCTTCGACAACGACACTCTGAATGGCCAAGGCGGTAACGACACGGTCATCGGCGGCTTTGGAGCCAACGTGTTGATCGGTGGCGGGGGCGACGATCTCCTCGACGGCACCTTCGGTTTCTCCGACACCGCCGACTACTCCGGCGGGCCGGCGGTCACCGTCAACCTCCTAACCGGCATCGCCACGGGCAACGGCAACGACACGCTCGTTTTCATCGAGAACGTCTTCGGCTCGGCGAACGACGACGTGATCTCGGGGGACGACAACATCTTCAGCGGCAACAGCCTGAACGGCGGCGCCGGCGACGACGAGCTGTCGGGGCTCGGCGGCAACGATGTTCTCGTCGGCGGCATCGGCGCCGACGTTCTCGATGGTGGCGCCGGGTTCGATAAGCTGCAGGGCGGCGACAACGCCGATCATCTGATCGGCGGTACCGAGGCCGATCTGCTCCGGGGCGACAACGGCAACGACATCCTTGAAGGCGGCGACGGCAACGACAATATCTTCGGCGATCCCGGCAACGACGTGATCGACGGCGGCACGGGGTTGTTCGACTTCCTGACCTACATCACCGGCGCCACCTCCGGGATCACGGTCGATTTGTCCCTCGCCGGCCAGCAAGTGATCGGCGGCGGCTTCGGCAGCGATACGATCTCAGGGATCGAGCGCGTCCAGGGAACCGGCTTCGGCGACCAGGTCATCGGCGACGGCGCCGATAACTCGCTCGACGGCCAGAACGGGGACGATGTCCTCAGTGGTGCCGCCGGCAACGACAATCTGAACGGCGGGGCCGGCAACGATGTCCTGAACGGCGGTGACGGAGACGATCTGCTCGTCGACGCCGGCGGCAACAACCTCCTCGACGGAGGCGCCGGCAACGACCAATTCCTGGCCCAGGTCCCCATCGGCGCGATCACCGTCATCGGTGGCGATGGATCCGACCGCTTCAGTTTCGGCGGCGTCGGCTCCCCGATCGTCATCGATCTGGGGTCCGCGGGTCCCCAGGCGATCGCCGGCGGAACCGTCACACTCTCGGGGATCGAGAACTTCAGAGGCAACGTGGCCGACGACACTATAACGGGCGACGCGGGCAGAAACGAATTGGACGGCATCTCCGGCAACGACATTCTGAACGGCGGCGGCGGCGACGACGTGCTAACCGGCGGGTTCGGGAACGATCAGCTCAACGGCGGCGCCGGACTCGACGTGGCGGACTACAGCTCGACGGGTTCGCGCGTCATCATCGACCTCAATAATGCCGGCGGCATCCAGAGCGGCACCGGGAATCTCGGCGTCGACACCTTCACCTCGATCGAGGGCGTGATCGGCGGTTCCAAACTGGACGTGCTCATCGGTGACGGCAACGACAATTTCCTCGAGGGTCGGCAAGGTATCGATATGCTGGCGGGCGGCCTTGGCGCCGACCGCTTCGCTTACGACGACGATACCCATGGCGCCGTGGTCAACACCGACGTGGCCCGGGCCGTCGCCAATGGCACCGGCGTGTTCGGCGACATCATTTTCGACTTCCAGAGCGGGGTCGACAGGTTCCTGGTCCACGGTGCCAACTTCGGCGGCCTCGCCGACGGCGCCCTCGATCCCGCGAACTTCAGGACGATCGCCGCAGCTTACAACGGCCTGAACTCCGGCGTCGCGGCGGGCAAGCCGATTTTCATCTTCTCCCAGGAAGACAACACCCTCTACTACGACGACGACACGAGCGTTGCCGGCTACAGCGTCATCGCCGATTTGGTCGCGGGGACCGTTACGGCCACCGACATCGAGGTGCTGAACTTCGTGTGAGCCCGGCCGCTATTCGCCCATGATCTGGCGCTTGGCCTCGTCCATGAGTTCATCCATCCGCTTGCGGACCTTGTGCTCGTCGATCGCGATGCCCTTGGCGGTCACGTCCTTCAGGATCTTCCTGATCACGTCGGCGTCGCCCTTCTCCTCGAAGTCCGCTTGCACGACGGCCATCGCATAGGCCGATGCCGCATCGCCCGAAAGTCCCATGAGCTCGGCGGCCCACTGCCCTAACAGCTTGTTGCGACGATTCGTCGCCTTGAACTGCAATTCCTGGTCGTGTCGGAACTTGTTCTCGGAATCCTTCTGCCGCTTGTCGAAACTGCTCATATCCTCCACCGCCTTGAATCCAGGGTCCGCTCCCAACATATAGCGAAGCCCCTGTTTCGGCCAACCCCGACATGTGCACCGTCATCATCCTGCGCCGACCCGATCATCGCTGGCCCTTGCTGCTTGGCGCCAACCGCGACGAGAAGGTAGCCCGCCCCACCGCGCCACCCGCCCGTCATTGGCCGGACCGCCCGCGTGCGGTCGCGGGCCGCGACCTGGAAGCGGGCGGAACCTGGCTTGGCATGAACGACGACGGGGTTGTCGCCGCGGTCATGAACCGCGTCGGCAGCCTTGGGCCCGAACCCGGCAAGCGGAGCCGTGGCGAGCTACCCCTTCTCGCCCTCGACCACCGAACCGCCAAGGACGCCGCCATCGCTCTTGCACGCCTCGATGTCGCCGCCTATCGCCCATTCAACCTCGTTGTCGTCGATGCGCACGACGCCTATTGGTTCGCGCGGCGCCCCAAACACCGCGAAATGACCGTGCAGCGCCTTCCGGACGGGCTCTCGATGCTGACCGCGCGTGACGTCAACGATCTAGCGAGCCCGCGCATTCGGACCTTCCTTCCCAGGTTGATCGTCGCAGAACCTCCAGATCCGGATCGTAACGATTGGTGCGGTTGGTCCGCCTTGCTGGCCAGCCACCGACCGGCCGAGGGTCAAAGCCCCCTGGAGACCATGACGATCCCAGAGACCGACGGGTTCGCGACGGTTTCAAGTTCGCTCATCGCCCTCCCCCGCGCCGATGTCGTCGGCGTATCCCAGTGGCATTATGCCGACGGCCCCCCGGACCGGGCCCCATTCTTGGCGGTGCCGACCGTCGGGTCAGGCAATTGAGTTCGCCGGCCGGATCGAGTAAGGTTCGCGGCATCGGACACAATCGTCCGACGGCTCGCATGGGCCGTGGCCTTGGCGCGGACATCGGCGCCGGATTTCACGCATAGGAAGACGACAATGGGCCGCCGGAGACAGGTCTACGAGGGCCAGGCAAAGATCCTTTTCGAAGGACCCGAGCCCGGCACACTCATCCAGTACTTCAAGGACGACGCGATCGCCGTCGACCGGACCGGAGTCATCACGGGCAAGGGGGTGCTGAACAACCGAATCTCGGAGTACCTGATGATCCGGTTGTCGGAACTCGGCATCCCGACGCACTTCATGCGTCGCCTTAATATGCGCGAGCAACTTATTAAAGAAGTGGAGATTATTCCGGTCAGGATGATGGTGCGCAACTTCGCGGCCGGCTCGATCGTGAAACGCCTCGGACTGACCGACGGCACTGCCCTGCCGCGCTCGATCGTCGAGTACTACTATAAGTCCGACACGCTAGGGGATCCGCTGGTCTGCGAGGAGCACATCACCGCATTTGGTTGGGCGACGCCCCAGGATCTCGACGACATGATGGCCCTGGCCTTGCGCGTCAACGACTACCTTTCGGGTCTGTTCATTGGCGTCGGGATCCGATTGATCGATTTCCGCTTGGAGTTCGGCCGCCTTTGGCAAGGCGAGGAGATGCGCATCGTCATCGCCGACGAGATCAGCCCGGACAACTGCCGCCTTCGGGACCTGTCGACCGGCGAACCCCTCGACAAGGATCGATTTCAGCGGAACCTCGGCAAGGCTGAGCACGGCTACCAGGAGGTCGCCCGGCGGCTCGGAATCCTGCAATCCGGGGAGTTGCGCGAGCAGGCGGCGTCGCGGTGAAGGCGCGGGTTCGGGTGACGCTCAAGAGCGGGGTGCTTGATCCGCAAGGGTCGGCGATCGCCGAGGCCTTGCACCGACTCGGCCACGCCAACGTGGCCAATGTCCGCCAAGGGAAATTCATCGAGCTGGACCTCGAAGAGCCCGACCCGACCAAGGCGAAAGCCCAGGTCGAGGCTATGTGCCGTGATCTTTTCGTTAACCCGGTGATCGAAACGTACGCCGTGGAAATATCTTAATTTCAACCTCTTACGTCCTCCATCTCGCGTTACACATCACGTCAATCCATGCGCTCCGGCATCCTGGTCTTCCCCGACTCCAACTGTGATCGCGATGTGGCCGTGGCCCTTGGGTCGGTTTCGGGATCGAAGCCGATCATGGTCTGGCACAAGGAGGTCGAACTTCCGGCCCTCGACCTGATTGTCATTCCTGGCGGGTTCTCCTACGGCGATTACCTGCGCCCCGGGGCCATGGCTGCCCATGCGCCGATCATGCGAGCGGTCAAGGAGCGCGCCGCCGCCGGCACGCCGGTGCTCGCCATCTGCAACGGCTTCCAGATCGCCTGCGAAGCTGGGCTCCTGCCGGGTGCCCTGCTGCGCAATGCGAGCCTGCGTTACGTCTGCCGCGACGTCCATGTCCGGGTCGAACAGAACCAGACGGTGTTCGCGAGCCGCCTCACGGTGGGTCAGGTCCTTCGCATTCCCATCGGCCATCATGATGGCAACTACTATGCCGATGGGCCCACCCTCGATCGCCTCGAGCACGAGGGCCGCATCGCCCTGCGGTACTGCACGCCCGAAGGCGGGCTCGATTCCGACGCAAACCCCAACGGGTCGGCCCGCGGCATCGCCGGCATCTACAATGAGAGCCGTACGGTGCTTGGCCTGATGCCCCACCCTGAGCGGCTAGCGGACCCCCGCCTGGGCGGAATCGATGGGCGCTTGATCCTTGAATCTCTGGTCGAGGCGCTCGCTTGACGAACATGTCGCCCGCCTTGGCCGCCGCCCATGGACTTGCGGCGGACGAGTATGATCGCCTCGTGGCCGCGCTTGGCCGCGAGCCACGCCTGACCGAGCTCGGCGTCGTCTCGGCGATGTGGAGCGAGCACTGCTCCTACAAGTCCTCGCGTGTCTGGCTGCGAATCTTCCCGACGACGGCTCCCTGGGTGATCTGTGGCCCCGGCGAGAACGCGGGCGTCGTCGATATCGGCGACGGACTTGCCGCTATCTTCAAGATGGAGAGCCATAATCACCCGTCGTTCATCGAGCCCTATCAGGGCGCGGCGACCGGGGTCGGCGGCATCCTGCGCGACGTCTTCACCATGGGGGCGCGGCCCGTCGCCAACCTCAACGCCTTGCGATTCGGGTCGCCCGATCATCCCAAGACCCGCCACCTGATCTCCGGCGTCGTGGCCGGGATCGGCGGCTATGGCAACTGCGTCGGCGTGCCTACGGTCGGCGGGGCCTGCGGCTTCCACGCCGGGTACAACGGCAACATCCTGGTCAACGCCATGACCGTCGGGCTCGCCCGTGCCGACCGCATCTTCTATTCGGCGGCGGCGGGGATCGGGAATTCGGTCGTCTACGTCGGCGCGAAGACAGGGCGCGACGGGATTCATGGCGCCACCATGTCGTCGGCGGCGTTCGACGAGGAATCCGAGGCGAAGCGGCCCACGGTTCAGGTCGGCGACCCGTTCACCGAGAAGCTCCTGATCGAGGCCTGCCTCGAGCTGATGGCGACCGATTCGATCGTCGCGATCCAGGACATGGGTGCCGCCGGTCTCACCTCGTCCTCGGTCGAGATGGCGAGCAAGGGCGGCGTCGGCATCGAGCTGGACCTCGATAGGGTGCCGACCCGCGAGACCGGAATGAACGCGTACGAAATCATGCTCTCGGAAAGCCAGGAGCGCATGCTGATGGTGCTCCGCCCGGGCGCCGAGGAACGCTCCAGGACCCTGTTCGAAAAGTGGGACCTCGATTTCGCGGTGATCGGGCGGATCACGGAGACTGGCCGGCTGGTGGTCCGGATGAACGGCGCGATCGAGGCCGATCTGCCGCTCACCCCGCTGGCCGACGCGACACCCGTCTACCGCCGGCCGTGGACTCCCACACCCGCTCGCCCGGTGGTAACGGCCGTGGACGTGGCAGCACCCGTCGATCACGCCGACGCCCTCCTCCGTCTTCTCGCCTGCCCGGATTTGACGAGCAAGCGGTGGATCTGGGAACAGTACGACCACATGGTCATGGCCGACACGGTGCAGCGTCCCGGCGGCGACGCCGCCGTGGTCCGCATTCACGGCACCAGCCAAGGCCTGGCGCTGTGCACCGACGTCACGCCACGCTACTGCCTTGCCGATCCCCACGTCGGCGGTGCCCAGGCGGTGGCCGAGGCGTGGCGCAACCTGACCGCGGTCGGCGCGCGGCCGCTCGCGCTGACCGATTGCCTCAACTTCGGCAACCCCGAACGCCCCGAGATCATGGGTCAGTTCGCCGGTTGCGTCGAAGGAATGTCCGCCGCCGCTCGGGCCCTCGACTTTCCCGTCGTTTCCGGCAACGTGTCGTTTTACAACGAGACCAACGGTGTCTCGATCCCGCCGACCCCGACCGTCGGCGGCCTCGGCCTCATCGACGACCTGGACCACATGGCGACTCTCGGGTTTAAGCAGATCGGCGATGTGATCGTCCTCATCGGCTCAAGCTTGGGTCATCTCGGCTCCACCCTGTACCTTCGCGAGGTCTGCGGCCGCGAAGAGGGCGCCCCGCCGGCTGTCGATCTCGGGGCCGAACGGCGGCACGGCAACTTTGTCCGCGGTCTCATCACGGCAGGTCGTGTCACCGCTTGCCATGATCTGTCCGACGGCGGGCTTCTGGTTGCCTTGGCGGAGATGGCCTTGGCTGGGAACCTTGGTGCCACCCTCGACTCGCCGGCCACGGATATGCCGCTGCATGGCTGGTTTTTTTCCGAGGATCAGGCCCGCTACCTGGTCACCACCGACGACCCGGCCTCACTCCTCCGCGACGCCGGCTCGGCCGGCATTCCGGCCCGGCGCCTGGGCACGGTCGGCGGGGCCGCGTTGACAGGGTCCGGCCTCCCGCCTATATCGGTAGCGAAGCTGCGCGCCGCGCATGAAGGTTGGCTGCCAGCCTACATGTCCGGACGCTGACGGGCGAGGAGGCCGTCGCCCATGCCGATGCCCGCCGCCGATATCGAACGCATGATCCGCGAGGCCTTCCCCGACGCGGTCGTGACCATCGACGACCTGCGCGGGGACGGCGACCACTACGCGGCCAAGGTCGTCACTGCGGCGTTCAAGGGCAAGTCGCGGGTCCAGCAGCACCAGATGGTCTACCGCGCGCTCCAGGGGCGCATGGGCGGCCAGCTTCATGCCCTAGCCCTGCAAACCGCCGTTCCCACCGATTAGGATCTCGTCCCATGATTCAGAACGACAATCCGGCCCATCAGCGGATCCGCCAGGAAGTCACCGGCAATCCCGTGGTGCTCTTCATGAAGGGAACCCCAGTGTTCCCGCAGTGCGGGTTCTCGGCGGCGATCGTGCAGGTGCTCTCGCACCTCGGCGTCAAATTCAAGGGCCTCGACGTGCTGACCGACCCGTCGCTGCGCGAAGGCATCAAGAGCTACAGCGACTGGCCGACCATCCCCCAGCTCTACGTGAAGGGCGAGTTCGTCGGTGGCTGCGACATCATCCGTGAGATGTACCAGACCGGCGAACTGCAGGAGCTGTTGTCCACCAAGGGAATCGAGACCCAATCGGCCTAACGTCGTTCCCTCTCATCGCCCTGCCGGAGAGGGTCGGGGTGGGGGGTAGCGCGCCGGCGCGTCATTCATGCGAAGTCAGGCCATATCGCCAGGAATTGCCGTTTTCGCGGCCGCTTGCCTCGCAACCTGGTCGGCCGCGTGACGCGTCGCTATTTGTCGGCGGCACCGCGGACTACGAGCGCATGGCGGAAATCAAGTCGTTTCAGGAAGACTTGAATCGAGTCATCGAGGGCGCCGGCAAGCACACGATCGCGATCATGTGTGCCGAGCGCGAGCCGCTCGACTGTCACCGTACGCTGTTGGTGGCCCGCCGACTCGCGGAACGAGGCGTGACCGTGCGTCACATACTGGCGAATAGTTCTATCGAAGATCACGCCCAGACCGAAAGTCGCATGTTGAAGGCGACGGGCCTTGATCGTCCCGATCTGTTCTCGCTGCAAGGAGACGATCTCCTCGCTCAAGCCTATCGACGTCAATCCTAGGGCGTGGCTTATGCAGAGAGCGACCGACCAAGAGCGATAGGACGAGCCTGACGGCGTGACCGACCCCATCAATCTCGCGACCATCGGGTTCACCGAGTCGACGGCCGAGCGGTTCTTCGGCCGGCTTATCGAGGCGCGGGTCGCCTGCGTGATCGACGTGCGCCTGCACAATTCCTCCCAACTCGCCGGCTTCGCCAAGGCGAAGGACCTCGGTTTCTTCCTTCAGGCGATCGGCGGGATCGGCTACGTGCACGAGCCCCTGCTGGCTCCCACCGAGGAGATGTTCACCGCCTACAAGAAGGCGAAGGGCGATTGGTCAACCTACGAGCGCCGGTTCCTCGCCCTCATGGCGAGCCGGCGCATCGACGAACGCCTGAACCCCGACTTCTTCCGGTCCGGCTGCCTCCTGTGCTCCGAAGGAAGCCGCACCACTGTCACCGCCGTGTCGTCGCGGACTACCTGAACGATCGCTGGGGCGGCACCCTGCGGGTGACGCACCTGTAGAATCGCCCCCTCGGCCGAAACGGATTACTCTCGGCCCAGTGGTCCGCCCCAAACGCTTGATTCCCGATCATTGTGTCTGGGGCGGACCACGGAATGAGAGTCCCGCTGGGGGTTCGGCCCGACGGATCGGGATCGATCCGTCGGAGTCGAACCACTCGTGGCGATCGGAGCAGGTCCCGGCCATGACGGATGCGACGTCACCCACGATAGTGGATGCCCAACCCGTTTCATTCGACGGGCGCTTATCCGAGTCGTTGCGCATCGCGGCGCTCAACACGCTCCTGCAAGTCGCCACCCTGGGTGTCTACCGCTTCTGGGCAAGGTCCCGCTATCGCCGCTTTCTGTGGCGCGAGACGCGATTCTTCGGCGAGCCGTTCGAGTACACCGGGCGCGGCATTCATCTGTTCGTCGGTTTCCTGATCGCCCTCCTGATCCTCGTGCCCGTTCTTGGCGTCGTCGACCTGTTGGCCACGGCCAGCGGCGACTGGGCGCCGGTCATCAGCATCGCCAATCTCATCGTCCTGTTTCTCCTGCTCGAGTACGGACTGTATCGCGCGCGCGGGTACCGGCTGGGCCATACCCTGTGGCGAGGCATCAGGTTCGGGCAGACCGGGTCGGAGTTCCGCTACGCTCGCGTGGCCTTCGAGTCCATGCTGGCGGTCGCCCTCACGGGCGGCATCGCCAAGCCGTGGATGGACGCCAGGCAGTTCGCATTCCGGTGGGGCCATACGTGGTTCGGCGACCGGCGCTTCGAAGTCGAGGCCACGACTGTCGGTCTGTGGCGCTATTGGCTGGGGATGTACGTCGCCATGGCGCTCGTGATCGCCGTCTCGTCGGGATTTCAGGAGGGGGAGACCATCCCGACCTGGAGATACGTTTTCGTCCTCGCGATGTATTTGTTGGCGGCTCTGGCGTATGGCCTCTACCGCATCGCCCAATTCAAGATGTTCACCGCCTCGATGCGGTTTTCGGGCGCTTGGTTTTCTTCCGGGCTGCGTGGCCGCGACCTACTCGGGCCGGCGATCGTCTACGGCCTCGCCCTGGTCCTGATTGGGTTCCTGGTCATCGGCCGGCATCGCCGCCGTCTGGTTCTCCCACTTCCAAGCGATCGCCACCGACCCGCCCGGCACTCTTGAATACGCCCTGACGGCGGCGGTCTTGCTCGTTGGCTGGAACCTGCAAGGGGTCGTCTACGACGGCTATCTCGTGCCGCGGGTCCTGCACCATCTGTTCTCGACCCTGACGTTCTACGGCACCCTGGACCTGGAAGGCGTCGTCCAGAGCGCGCGACCCGTACCGGGGACCGGCGAAGGCGTGGCCGGCATGCTCGATATCGGCGTATCCGTTTGACGGCACCCACTACGAACGGCTTCCTGAACGACGGCCGCACGATCGACCGCCGCGCGGTTCGCATCTGGATCGACGGCAAGCTGCTGCGCCTGGCCGGCGAGGCCGGCGCAACCCTGGATCCATGGCCGATTGCCGATCTGGTTGTCGTGGACATTGCGGGTTCCGGGGGCGAAGTGCGGTTGACCCGGCGTCCTGATTGGGCCGTCCGCCTGACCATCCGCGACAAGGACCTTGCCGATACCCTCTTCGCGCTCCGGCCGGATCTCCGCCGGGGCGGCCGAAACGTGAGCCGCGGCGGCTTGATGGTCGCGGCCGGCGCGGCGGTCGTCCTCGGGCTCCTCATACTCGCGCTTCCGCGCCTTTCACCGATCGCCGTTGTCCTTGTCCCCAGGAGCTTCGAGGAGCGCCTCGGGCACGGCACCATGGCGGCGGTCCTCGACTTCTTTCCGAACCAAGGCAAGCTGTGCACCGACGTTGAAGGGACCGCGGTGCTCGCGGGCCTCGTCGGAGACCTCTCGCGAGCCGCGGGATTGGAGTCGCCACCGATCGTCTCCGTGCTCGAAAGCCCAGTGCGGAACGCCTTTGCCCTGCCTGGGGGGCGGATCGTCCTGATGTCATCGCTGTTGTTCGACATGCGGGGGCCCGATGAGCTCGGCGGCGTACTCGCCCACGAGATCGGCCACGTTCGCGAGCGCCATGGGATGCAGTCGGTCATCGAGCAGATCGGGCTCGACGCCTTCCTCTCCCTGGTCTTCGGCGGTGGTGGTTTGGGCTCGGTCGGCGAGGCCGGAAGTGGCCTTCTCGTCGGCCTCGCCTACAGTCGCCGGCACGAGCGTGAAGCCGATCTTATCGCCCTGGACGTGCTTCGGGCCGCCGGAATGCGTGCCGGGGGTTTGGTTGCGTTCTTCGAACGCATGGAGGGTTCGGACGAAGGACCGACGTTCCTCAGCTCGCACCCGGCAACGGCCGAGCGAAAGGAACTCTTTGCGCAGGTGGCTGACGGGGGACGAAGAACTCTCGACGATTCCGCTTGGAACGTCGTCCGCCGGATCTGCGCGATGAAGACCGCTATCGAGCCGTAAGGCGCTCTACTTCGAATAGAACTCCACGACCATGTGGGGTTCCATCTGCACCGGATAGGGGACGTCGCCGAACTGCGGCCGGCGGACGTAGGTGCCTCGCATGGCCTTGTGGTCCACGTCGATGTAGCTCGGCACCTCGCGCTCGGTCGATTGCGCCGCCTCGAGCACCAGGCCAAGCTGCTTGAGTTTCTCCCGCACCTCGATCACCGCGCCTTCCTTGACGCTGTAGCTCGCTATGTTGATGCGCTGGCCATTCACCGTGATGTGCCCGTGATTGATGAACTGCCGCGCCGCCCACATCGTCGGTACGAACTTCATGCGATAGACCAGGGTGTCGAGCCGGCTTTCCAGCAGCCCGATCAGGTTCTCGATCGAATCCCCGCGGCGCCGCAGGGCCTCTTCGTAGGTCCGGCGGAACTGCCGCTCGGTCATGTTGGCGTAGTAGCCCTTCAGCCGCTGCTTGGCCATCAACTGGTTGCCGAAATCGGTCGGCTTCTTGCGCCGCTGCCCATGCTGGCCCGGGCCGTAGTCGCGGCGGTTGGTCGGGCTCTTGGGCCGACCCCACAGATTGACGCCGAAACGACGGCAAATCTTGTATTTGGACGCAAGGCGCTTGGTCATAGGCACTCCAAACGGGAACCGCCGCACCAGCCTTCCAGCCGGCGCTCCGGGTCGCGGTTTCTACCGCCCCCGACGGGCATTGTCAAACCGCCCGACGCCTAGGATTCCCGCCGTCGGCCGAGCTCGGCGATCACCCCGTGCAGGGTGCGCAGCTCCTGCTCGAAGGGTTGCGCTCGCAGAAACAGGGTACGCAGGTTGCGGATCATGCTCGGACGCTGCTGCTTGTTGGCGAGGAACGGCGTTTGGTCCAGCTCCCGCTCCAGGTGGGCGAAGAAATTCAGCACTTCGGCCCGCGTGGCCGGCCGCGTCTGGCCGGGATCGAGCCGTACTTCGGTCGTCGCGTCCCCGGCGAGAAACCATTCGTAGGCCGCGAGCAGGACCGTCTGGGCAAGGTTGATCGAGCTGAACTCCGTGCTGGTCGGCACCGTCACGAGCGCGTCGGCGATCGCTACATCGTCGTTGGTGAGACCCGTTCGCTCGGGTCCGAACACGAGCGCGACACCTCGGTCGGCCACGGCTCGCATCTCGGCCGCCGCACGGCGCAGGGTGTACGTGGGCTTCAGCATCTCGCGCGGCCGCGCCGTCGTCGCGAACACCGTCACGCAATCGCCGATCGCCTCGTCCAGGCTGTCGTGAACCCGGATCCGATCTAACACCGCCGTGGCGCCAACGGCGGCGGCGATCGCCTTGATGTTGGGCCAACCATCGCGCGGCCTGACGAGCCGAAGGTCGGTCAAGCCGAAGTTCAACATGGCGCGAGCGGTCGCGCCGATGTTCTCCCCCATCTGGGGTTCGACCAGGACGATCGCCGGGCCCCGGCGTTCACTCATGGCGCCGGCGCGTTCTCGCTGAAGAGCTTGTAGACGACGCTGTCGATCAGCGCATGGAAGGAGGCATCGATGATGTTGGCCGAGACACCAACGGTCGACCAGTGGCGCCCCCGCCCGTCGGCACTCTCGATCATCACCCGGGTCACCGCCCCGGTTCCCGCCTGCGGGGTCAGGATGCGGACCTTGTAATCCACCAGCCGCCAATCCTGCAGGTACGCCGAGAACATCCCCAGGTCCTTGCGTAGCGCGGCATTGAGGGCATCCACGGGGCCGTTACCCTCGGCCACGTTCATGACCCGCTCGCCGTTGACGGTTATCTTCACGGTCGCCTCGGACAAGCTCACAAGCGCACCAGCGCGTTGTGCCGCCGCTCCACGCTCACCCTGAATCCCTCGACCTCGAAGTACTCAGGTACGCTTCCCCAGGCCCTGCGCGCCAGGAGTTCGAGGCTCGCCTCGGCCCCGTCGTAGGTGTAGCCAGAGAACTCTCGCTCCTTGATCGCTTCGATCAACCGCGCCAGCGCCGGATCGTCCGGTCCCACGTCCTGACCCAGGTCTCGCACCCGGGCGATGACGTTCGCCCTGCCGGATTGATCCGAGACGACGATGTTGCGGTCGTTGCCGACCAGGGTCGGGTCGACATGCTCATAGGTGCGTGGGTCCTTGGCCACGGCCGACGCATGCAACCCGCCCTTGTGCGCGAACGCCGACGCCCCGACGTAGGGCGCGTGCCGGTTCGGCGCCCGGTTCAGGAGCTCGTCAATCACCCGGGAAACCTTGGTCAGCCGTTGCAGGCGATCGCCCTCGACTCCAGTGCGGTATCCCAGCTTGAGCGCAAGCGTCGGAATCAGCGTCACCAAGTCGGCGTTGCCGCAGCGCTCGCCCAGGCCGTTCACCGATCCCTGGACTTGGCGCACGCCCGCCCGAACCGCGGCCAGGCTGTTGGCCACGGCGTTACCCGTGTCGTTGTGGCAGTGGATGCCGAGCCGATCGCCGGGGATGCGTTCGACCACCTTGGCGACGATCGCCTCGACTTCGTGGGGCAGCACACCGCCGTTCGTATCGCACAGCACGATCCAGCGCGCGCCGGCGGTCAAAGCGGCCTCGAGGCACCCGAGCGCGTAAGCAGGGTCCGCCTTGAAGCCGTCGAAGAAATGTTCGGCGTCGAACAGCGCCTCGGGCACGGTCCGTGCCGCGCAGGCGATCGATTCTCCGATCATCCGCTGGTTCTCGTCGGGCTCGACTCCCAAGGCCGCTCGTACGTGGTAGTCCCAGGTCTTGCCGACCAGGCATACGGCGCCGGCACCGCTCTTCACCACGGCAGCGAGGCCGGGATCGTTCTCGGCGCTGCGGCCCGCCCGGCGGGTCATCCCGAAGGCCGCGAGACAGGCATGCGCGAGTTTCGGCGGGTCGCCGAAAAACGCGTCATCGGTCGGGTTCGCGCCCGGCCAGCCGCCTTCGATCGTGTCGATCCCGAGCGAGTCGAGCTGGCGTGCGATAGCCACCTTGTCGCCCACGCTGAAGTCGACACCCTGGGTCTGGGCGCCGTCGCGCAGGGTCGTGTCGTAGAGGTAGATGCGATCCGTCATCGGCCGGTTCCCAGCGGTCCGCCCCAAACGCTTGATTCCCGATCGTTGTGTTTGGGGCGGACCACAGGATGAGAGTCCCGCTGGGGGTTCGGCCCGACGGATCGGGGTCGATCCAGCGGAATCGAACCACTAGCCCCCGCCCCGGCGAATTGCAAGGATGCGCGGCCCAGTACAGGATCGCCCCCGGCGGGCAGCCCAAGGTCAGCACGATGTCTACCGAGTATTCCCGGCTCCTCTCGCCCCTGAAAATCGGCCCGAAGACGGTACGCAACCGTGTCCTGGTGACGGCGCACGAGCCGCGGTTGGCGGAGAACTTCCTGCCCGGCGACCGCTACATCGCCTATCAGCGGGCTCGGGCGCGCGGCGGGGCCGGGCTGCAGCTCTCGGGTGCTACCCCCGTTCATCGTTCCGGCATGGGCGGCGCCCACAGCGACGGTCTCCTGATCGTTGACGACGGCGTGGTTGCCGCCTACCGCCGCTTGGCCGAGGCAATCCACGCCGAAGGCGGCTGCTTTCTCGTGCAGCTCGCCCACTATGGGGCGACCTCGGGATCGTCGGAGCCCGGCCAGCCGATCTGGGGGCCTTCGCCGGTCGCCTCCGAGCTGGTGCGCGACGTGCCGCACGTCATGACCGTGAAGGAGATCGCCGAAGTCGTCGGGGCCTTCGGCGCCGCGGCACGCCACGTCCGTGCCTCCGGTCTCGACGGCTGCGAAATCCTGGCGGCGTTCGGCCTCCTGGTCGCGGCGTTCCTGTCGCCCTATTCCAATCACCGCGGCGACGCCTACGGCGGCTCCCTCGAAAACCGAATGCGATTCATGCTGGAGATCGTCGACGCGGTCCGCGCGGGCGCCGGCCCGGATTCCATCGTCGGAGTCCGGATTCCGGGCGACGAGTTGGTCGCCGGCGGGCTCGGCCCGGCGGAGATGAAGGAGGTCGCCCGCCGGCTGGAGGCCATCGGCAAGGTCGACTACCTGAACGTTGCCGCCGGTACCAACCTCGATCGGGTCACGCGGGCAACCCACTGGGGCCCGACTCCTCTGCCCCACGGCGCCTATGTCCCCCTCGCCGCCGCGATCAAGGCCGCCGTCCGCCTGCCCGTTTTCACCACCGGGCGCATCACCGATCCGCGCCAAGCCGAAAAGATCCTGGCGGATGGACAGGCCGATATGATCGGCATGACCCGCGCCCACCTGGCCGACCCGGATCTGGTCGTCAAGTTGATCGAAGGCCGTGCGGACGACATTCGCCCCTGCGTCGGGGCCAACCTGTGCATCGCCTCGGTGTTGGGCGGCGGTCACGTCCGCTGCATCCACAACCCGGAGGCGGGCCGCGAGCACGCGTGGGGACCGACAGTGCCGGCCGTGCGGCGCAAGCGCGTCGCCATCATCGGCGGCGGCCCCGCGGGGCTGGAGGCCGCCCGCGTCGCGGCGTTGCGCGGCCACCGGGTCACGCTCTACGAGCGATCGTCCCAACTCGGCGGTCACTTGCGCAAGACCACGGCGGTTCCGGCCATGGCGGAGCTCGGCAAGATCATCGCCTGGCAGGAGGACCAACTTCGGAAGCTTCAGGTCGTCGTCCGTCGCGATTCCCCGGTCACGCCCGCCGAGATTGGCGCCCTCGATGCCGATGCGATCGTCGTCGCCACCGGCTCCCGCCCCCACACGGTCGTGATTCCCGGCGCTGGCGATCTTCCGGTCCTCACCCCCACCGATGTGTTCGACGGCAAGGCGCCGCCCGCCCGGACCGCCGTCGTCTGGGACGAATCCGGCCTCTACGGCGGGATCGGCGCGGCCGAGATGCTCAGCTCCGCCGGCGCGACCGTCCACCTCGTCACCCCGTCCTTCATGATCGGCGAGGATCTGGACCACGTCCGCCGCGTCCCCATCTATCAGCGCCTCACCGGGGCCGGCTGTCGCTTCCACCCGAACGCCCGGGTCGCCCGCGTCGAAGGCCGCGCTGTGGTCCTCGCCTCCGCCTACGACGGCCCCGAGGAACGCATCGAAGGCGTCGATCTCATAGTCGGCTGGCACGGCCGCCGCGTGGACGACGACCTCGCCACAGCCCTGGATGCCCGCGGCGGCGAAGTCCACTGGATCGGCGACGCCCTCGCTCCCCGCAAAGTCGACATCGCCATGGCCGAAGGGGCGATGGTGGGGAGGAGGTTGTAGTACCATGGTTCCGACGGATCAGCGTACGAGACGCACCTCGACACCGAAATCGGCGCGCGCCCACGCGCGATCCGCCGTCAGCACGGGCACCTTCATTACGATTGCCAGCGCAAGGCAGGCTCGATCTCCCAACGACAGTCCGCGCTGCCGACCAAGCTCTTTGAGCAGACCCGTCGTCACGGCTTGCCTGCGATCGAAATCGACAATCGTGAGCGCCAGGCTCGAAAGCACAACGTCGATGTCCTCCCGCGACCCGCCGCGCCGGTGAAGGATCGTCGCGGCCTCGGCGACGTTGACGGCGCTGATTGCCGCGTTTCCCAGGACCTCGGCGAATCGCTCGGCGCCCGGCTCCTCGCCGAGAAATGCCAGGACCGCCGAAGTATCAACGACGACGGCGCTCACGCGCCAACTCGCGGCGGCGCTCATCCAACAGATCTTCCGTCAGCGATACACCCTTCGGAATGAACCGTCGGACGATCTCCTGTGCACGCCGCGCCGCTTCCCGGAGGCTGACGATCCGAAGTTCTTTATCGACGACGCTGAGAATCACGGCATCGCCCGCGCTGATGTCCAGGGCTTGGCGCATCTTGGCAGGAATGACGATGCGACCATTCTCGCCAACGGTTGTCTGAGTTCTATCCATGTGGCAATTTATATCAGTTTGCCATACCTACGTCAATTGCCATAGGCTTGTCTCCAGACCTACCCCCTCCGCCAGTCGGTCCTGCCGCCCGGACGGTCCTCAAGGATGACGCCATGCATCGCTAGCTCCTCGCGGATTCGATCGGCTTCCGCGAAGTTACGGGCATTGCGTGCGGTCATGCGCGCCTCGATCAACCGCTCGATGCCCTCGGGGCTATAACCGATAAGGACAGTCGGGTTTGACACTCCTACTCTCGCCGTTGCTGGCACAGGTGTAACGACAATACCCCCGCCCTTGAACCACGCTTCGGGGGAGCCTTGCGCCAATCCCAGCACGGCGGCCGAGGCGAGCAGCAGGTTGACGGCCCCGCCCCGACCTTGATGGACGTCGCCGGCCAACGCGTGCAGCCGGCCCAAGGCCAACGGCGTGTTGAGGTCGTCCATCAGGGCGTCCTCGACCGCGGGGTCGATCGTCGCCGCCGGCGTCATGTCGCCGCTCGCGCGCAGCGCCCCGTACAGGTAGTCGAGGCTCCCCTTCGCCTGGGCCAGACCCGTCTCGGTCCAGTCCAGAGGCTGGCGATAGTGGGCGGACAGTAAGAAGTACCGGATCGTCTCGCCGCGATGGCCCGCCTCCAGCGCCTCGCGCATGGTTCGGAAATTGCCGAGCGACTTCGACATCTTCTCGCCTTCGACGACGAGGAACCCGTTGTGCATCCACACGTTCGCGAACGGCCGGCCGTCGTGTGCGCAGACGCTCTGGGCGATCTCGTTCTCGTGGTGGGGGAAGATCAGGTCGAGGCCGCCGCCATGAATGTCGAAGTGCTCGCCCAGGTGCTTCTCCGCCATGGCCGAGCATTCGATGTGCCAGCCCGGGCGCCCCCGCCCCAATGGGCTGTCCCACCCCGGTTGCTCGGGTGTGGACGGTTTCCACAGCACGAAGTCGGCGGGGTTGCGCTTGTACGGTGCCACCTCGACCCGCGCGCCGGCGATCATCTCGTCCTGGCTGCGCCGCGATAGGGCGCCATAGTCGGCATAGGACGGCACGTCGAACAGAACATGCCCCTCGGCCGCGTAGGCGTGGCCCTTGGCAATCAGCGCCTCGATCAGCGCGGTCATCTCGGCGATATGGCCCGTGGCCCGCGGCTCCACGTCCGGCTCTAGCACGCCCAACTCGGCCACGTCGGCGTGATAGGCGGCGGTGGTCCGCGCGGTGAGCACGTCGATCGGCTCGCCATTCTCGCCGGCGGCGGCGATGATCTTGTCGTCCACGTCGGTGATGTTGCGGACGTAGGTCACCTTCGGGTAGAGCCGCCGCAGCACCCGGTAGAGCACGTCGAACACCACCACCGGCCGGGCGTTGCCGACATGGGCGCGGTCGTAGACCGTCGGCCCGCACACGTACATCCGCACATGGTTTGGGTCGATGGGACTGAACGCTTCTTTCTTCCGCGTTCGCGTGTTGTAGAGCCTGAGGGTCATCGTGCGGTTTTGCCCGCCAATCGCGCGGCAGTCCGCGCGCGGCCGATGAGGGGTAGCAGAGCCCGCATCTCCGGTCCATGGTCGAGCCCGGTGAGCGCGAGCCGGAGCGGCCGGAACAGCGCCTTGCCCTTGGCCCCGGTCGCGGCGCTCACGGCCTTGGTCCAGGTGCTCCACGTCGCGTCGTTCCACGGCTCCGGTGGCAGGAGCATGGTCGCCGCCGCCGCGAAGCCCGGATCTTCGGCGACGGGGGCGATATCGCCGCTCACGACGTCCCACCACGCCTTCGCATCGGACAGCGTCGCGAGGTTGGCGCGCACCGCGTTCCAGAACTCCTCGCTGCCGGCGATCCCCTGGGACCGCAGTCGCTCGGCGACCCGCGCGAACGGCAACTCGGCCAGGACGCGCGCGTTGACCTGCTCCAACTCGTGCCGGTCGAAGCGCACCGGTGCGCGCCCGACCCGCGCGAGGTCGAAGCCCGCCACCAGATCCGCCATGTCGGCGCGCGCGACCAGGGGGTCGGCGGTCCCGATCCGCGCCAGCAGCGAGGCGATCGCCATAGGCTCGATTCCCTGCTCACGCAGGGTCGCCAGCGACAGGCTGCCCAGCCGCTTCGACAGTGCCTCGCCGCCGGCGTCGATCAGTAGCGGGTGGTGGGCATAGGTAATCGGCCGTTCCGCTCCCAGCGCCATCGCGATCTGAATCTGCACCGCCGTATTGGCGACGTGGTCCTCGCCGCGAATCACATGAGTGATAGCCAAATCGACATCGTCGACCACGCTGGCGAGGGTATATGTTGGCCGTCCGTCCGCGCGGAACAGGACCGGATCGCTGAGGTTGCCGCCCTCGAAGTGCTGCGGACCGCGGATCGCATCATCCCACGCAACGTCACCGGCATCGAGCCGGAACCGCCAGTAGGGTTGCCGCCCCTCGCCTTCGAAACTGGCTCGCTCCGCCTCACTAAGCTTCAGCGCCGCCCGATCGTAGATCGGTGGCCGTCCGCGCGAACGCTGCGCGCGGCGTTTCGCCGCGAGCTCGGCGTCGGTCTCGTAGCAGGGGTAAAGCCGCTCGTCGGCACGCAAGCGGCGGAACGCTTCTGCGTAACGGTCCATCCGTTCCGACTGCCGGGCGAAGCGGTCCCAGGTCAGACCCAGCCAGCACAAATTCTCTTCGATCCCGCGGGCGAAATCCTCGCTCGACCGCTCCACGTCCGTGTCGTCGAGCCGGAGCAGGAACGTACCCCGGTGCCGACGCGCGAACAACCAATTGAGCAGTGCCGGGCGCACATTGCCCACGTGCAACCGCCCCGTGGGGCTCGGCGCGAACCGGACGGCGACGCTAGACACGGTCCGCGCCTACCCCCGGAACGCGTTGGTGATGGGGTAGCGGCGGTCGCGGCCGAAGGCGCGGCGGGTGATCTTCACCCCCGGCGGCGCCTGGCGACGCTTGTATTCCGCCCCCACCAGCATGGCCCACACCTTGCGCACCAGGGCCTCGTCGTGGCCCCGCGCCGCCACCTCGGCGAAGCTCAATTCCTTCTCGACCAGGCCGTGCAAGATGTCGTCCAGCACCGCATAGGGCGGCAGACTGTCCTGGTCCGTCTGGTTGGGGCGCAGCTCCGCCGTCGGCGCGCGGGTGATGACGTGCTCTGGGATCACGCGCCCCTCGGGACCAAGCAGTCCCTCCGGCCGGTGCGCGTTGCGCCAGTCCGACAGCCGGTAGACCGTCGTCTTGTACACGTCCTTCAGCACCGAGAACCCGCCGCACATGTCGCCGTACAGCGTGGCGTAGCCCACCGACATCTCCGACTTGTTGCCGGTCGAAACCACCATCTGGCCAAATTTGTTGGACAGCCCCATCAGGGCAATCCCACGCACTCGCGCCTGGATGTTCTCCTCGGTGGTATCGGAACCACGGCCGGCGAACGAGTCTCGCAGCATGGTACCGAACGCCGCCACCGCCGGCTCGATGGGGATGGTCGACAATTCACAGCCCAGGGCGCGCGCGCAGGCCGCCGCGTCGTCGAGCGAATCCCGCGCGGTGAAGCGCGACGGCATCATCACGCAATGGACCTTGTCCGCCCCCAGGGCATCGACCGCGACGGCCGCCGTCAGCGCCGAATCGATCCCGCCCGACAGGGCGATCAGCACGCCCTTGAACCGGTTCTTGCCGACGTAGTCGGCGAGCCCCAGCACCATGGCCCGATAGATTGCCGCCTCGCCCGCATCCGCCTTGGCGATGCGCGTGGCCTCGCAGGTCCAGCGTCCGTCGGCCCTCGGCGTCCACCGGGTGGTCAACACGTCCTCGCGCCACGCCGTCGCATGGGCCTTCAGCCGGCATTCGGCGTCCAGCACGAACGAGGCGCCGTCGAACACCAGCTCGTCCTGGCCCCCCACCTGATTCACGTAGAGCAGCGGCAGGCCCGACTCGGTGATTCGCGCCACGGCCAGGTTCAGCCGCTCGTCATCCTTGTCCTGCTCGAAGGGCGAGCCATTGATGACGATCAGAATTTCGGCGCCGGATTCCTCCAGGCACTCGGTCACATCCGGGTACCACATGTCCTCGCAGATCATGAGCCCAAGCCGGGCGCCGCGGAACGGCACCGGCCCGGGCAGCGCGCCTTGGGCGAACACCCGCTTCTCGTCGAACACCCCATAATTCGGCAGCGCGTGCTTGAGCCGCGTGGCCGCGATCTTGCCGCCATCGAGCAGGAACGCCGCGTTGTACAGCTTGCCATCCTCGCGATGGGTCGACCCGACGATCAGCGCCGGCCCGCCATCGCCGGTCGCCGCCGCCAGAACCGCCACCCCCGCTGCCGCCCGCTCGACCAGCACGGGGCGCAGGACCAGATCCTCCGGCGGGTAGCCGATTACCCCAAGCTCGCTCGCGACCATCAGCTCGGCGCCGTCGCTCGCGGCCTTCGCCCGTGCGTCCAGGATACGTCGCACGTTGCCATCGATGTCGCCCACCGTCGGATTGAGTTGAGCGATCGCGATTCCGCGGGCGTTCGTCATCGCCCGTCGCCGTTCGGCCGGCGGCTCTTCAGCAGGAACTCGCGGCCCAGCTTCACGCTTTCGCGTCCGTCATAGGCGACGATGTCGGCGGTGGCGTAGGTTTCCGGCCAATCCTCGGGAAGGAAACTTCCTGTGCCGATCACGTCGATCGGCGCGTTCACGCTCGCCATCACCTTGCACTTGGCGGCGCTGAAGCCCGAGGACGCGACGATCCTGACCTCGGGAAATCCGGCTCCATCCAGGGTCGCGCGCAGGTGGAAGATCGCCGCCGCGGTTACGCCGGTGCCGACCAGCCAGCGCAGCTCGTCCTCCGTGCGGTACTGCCGCGTCGCCCGGGGCACGAAGCGCTCCAGCACCGTGTAGGACGCCGCCGGGTCCAGTCCCTCGACGTAGCGCCCGCCATGGGTGTCGAGCCGGAGGGCAAGTTTGCCCGCCACCGCCAGGTCCGGAAAGCGCCGGCACACGGCCAGGCCGTCCGTGATCTCGCGGCCGTAGTAATCCACCAGCACCGTCAGATCGCCGTTCGGATGCGTTTCGCGGAACATCTCGGCGGCGCGCAGGGTGGACCCGGCATACCCGATCAGCGCGTGGGGCATGGTGCCCAAGCTCGCCTGATTGCCGAAGAAATGCGCGGTCGCCTCGGTCGCGTTGCCGACGAACCCGATGGCGCCGACCTCGCGCCGCGCCGCCGCCGATCCGACCGAGGCGGCGTAGGCCATCATCTCCGCCATCTCCAGCCCGGCGCAATGGCGGGCGTCCATGGCGATGAACCTGACGTTGGGCAGGGCCGCGCACATCCGATAGGCCTCGTAGGCGGCGACCGAGGGCGGGCCCAGCTTCTGGAGGTACAACGTCTCCAGATCGCAGATCTGACTCATAGGGCCAGAAAGGTACAACAACGGCTCCCCGGCTCCGACCCAGTCGCCCTCCTGATGCCGGGCCTCGATCGCGATCTCGACGCCGCGTGCCTTCGCCACCGCCGCGATCCACTCGACCATCAGGCGCGGAGCATAGCAGGCGGGCCGCCGCATGAAGACCGCATAGGTCGCACGCACCTCGCCGAAGCGCGCCACCACGGCCTTCGTCTTCAGGAAGTAGCTGTCGGTCCAGCGGGCGATGTCGGACGGATCGGGCCGCATGCGATGAGCGCCTCGAATGCTGTCCCACTCACCAGGGTGGAAGCGGGCTTTCGACCCTCTCCCACGAGGGGAGAGGGTGTCAAGTTCAGGCCTACTGCGCCGCCGCCAAGCGCTTCGCCGCCAGCCGCTCTTCCTTGAGCTGCTCGGCGATCAGGAACGCGAGCTCAAGCGATTGGCTGGCGTTGAGCCTGGGGTCGCAGTGGGTATGGTAGCGGTCGCCCAATCTCTGGTCCGTGATCCCCTGGGCGCCACCGGTGCATTCGGTCACGTCCTGCCCGGTCATCTCGAAGTGAACCCCGCCGGCGTGGGTGCCTTCCGACCGCATGATCCCGAAGAACTCGCGGACTTCGGCGAGGATGCGGTCGAAGGGCCGGGTCTTGAATCCGCTCCCTGATTTGATGGTGTTGCCGTGCATGGGATCGCAACTCCACACCAGCTTGCAGCCCTCGCGCCGCGCCGCCCGCAACAGCCCCGGCAGGTGTTCTCCCACCTTGCCTGCCCCGAACCGGCAGATCACCGTCAGCCGCCCCGGCTCGTTCTCCGGGTTCAGGGTGGACACCAGCCTGAGCATCTCGTCGGGCTTCAGGCTCGGCCCCGCCTTGAAGGCGATCGGATTGCCGATGCCCCGCAGGAACTCGACGTGGGCACCGCCCGGAGCCCGCGTCCGGTCGCCGCACCACAGCAGGTGCGCCGAGCAGTCGTACCAGTCGCCGGTGGTGGAATCGATCCGGGTCAAGGCCTGCTCGAACGGCAGCAGCAGCGCCTCGTGGCTGGTGTAGAAATCCGTGGTCCTGAGCGTCGGCGTCGTCTCGCCGGTCACGCCGCAGGCCTCCATGAAATCCAGCGTCTCGCTGATCCGGTTCGCCATGTCCTCGTAGCGGGCGCTCTGCGGGCTGTTGACCACGAAACCCAGATTCCAGCGATGGACCTGGTGCAAGTCCGCATAGCCGCCCTGCGCGAACGCGCGCAGCAGGTTGAGCGTCGCGGCCGATTGCGCATACGCCTGTTCCAGCCGCGCCGGATCCGGTCGCCGCGCCGCCGCCGTGAACTCGGGCCCGTTGATGTTGTCACCGCGATACGACGGCAGCTCGACCCCGCCCTGCGCCTCCATGGGCGCCGAGCGCGGTTTGGCGAATTGGCCGGCCATCCGCCCCACCTTCACCACCGGCACGTTGCCGCCATAGGTCAGCACCACCGCCATCTGCAGCAGCACCCGGAACGTGTCGCGGATGTTGTCGGGATGGAACTCGGCGAAGCTCTCGGCGCAGTCCCCGCCCTGCAACAGGAATGCCTTGCCGTCCGCCACCTTGGCCAAGGTCTTCTTCAGGTTGCGTGCTTCGCCCGCGAACACCAGGGGCGGAAACCGCCGCAGCCTCGCCTCCATAGCCGCGAGCGCGGTCGCATCCGGGTAGACGGGCTGCTGCTCGATCGGCAGCCCCCGCCAGCTCTCGGGCTTCCAGGTTTTCGCGTCGCTCATGGGTCGTTTCCGGACTATAAAAACAGGCCTATACGCCGATCAAGCTACCATTGCCAGCGCTTCGCCGCAGCACGCGACCCGGCAGGTCGCCCGTCGCGCGACCGTCGCGCCACACCTCGCGCCCGTTCACCATGACGGCGACGACGCCAGCGGCCGGCTGTTCGGGATCCTCGTAGGTCGCGCGGTCGATGATGGTCGCCGGGTCCCACAGCACCAGATCGGCGAAGGCGCCCACGCGCACGACGCCCCTGTCCGCGAGCCCGAACCGCTTCGCCGTCATCCCCGTCATGCGGTGGACCGCCGTCTCCAGCGGGAACAGTCCCACGTCCCGCGCGTAGTGCCCCAGCACCCGAGGGAAGGTTCCCCACAGCCGCGGGTGCGGTCGCGGATGCAGGGGTATCCCATCCGATCCGAACATCATGGTCGGCGTGGCGATGGCCTCCCGCACCTCCGCCTCGTTGCGGCCGAAATAGACCGCGCCGGCAGGCGCCAGCCGTAGCGCCGCCGCTTCCTCGTCGCAGCCCCACGATCGCGCGACATCGGCGAGGGTGCGCCCGGCCATCTCCGGGTGCGGCCCGGACCAGGAGACGATGATCTTGTCGTTGTTGGGCAGGTATTCCGGGATCAGCGAACTGGACGACCCGACGTAGGGGTACCCGTCGTAGCCGACGTCATGCACACGCATCGCGTCGGCCATCCAGATCATTGACTCCCTGCACACACCCGGCCAGGCGTTGCCGCCGCAGACGTAGTGCGACACTACCACCGAGACATCGGCCGCCTTGCCGATGGCCACGGCCTCGTCGAGCGCCTCCTTGGCTCGATCATCGTAGTTGCGCATGTGCGTGCAGTACATGCCGCCCTCGGCACGCGCGGCACGCGCGAGCGCGATCACCTCCGCGGTCGGAGCGGCGGCGCTGGGCGGATAGTCCAACCCGGTGGAGAACCCGATCGCCCCGGCCTGCATCGCTTCGCCGATCCGTTTCCGCATCGCCGTGATCTCGCGCTCCGTCGCCGGCCGATCGGTGCGGTCCATGACCTCGACCCTGAGTGTCGAATGCCCCACCAGAAGCGCCGCATTCACCGCCGGCGGCGCGGCCTCGAGGGCGCCGACGTAATCCCCAAAGTGCGGGTAGCGAAACACTTCGGACCCGCCCATCAAATCGAGGGGCGCCGGGGGATGGCCCATCAACGTGAGGGGTGCCAGACTGATCCCGCAGTTGCCGGCGATGACCGTGGTCACGCCCTGGCTCACCTTGGGCGCCAGCTCCGGCGTCGCGATCAGCGCCTGGTCGTCATGCGTGTGCGCGTCGATGAATCCAGGCGATACCACCAACCCATCCGCCTCGATCACGCGGGCAGCCGACAACCTCTCCCCAACCCCGACGATGCGATCGCCCGCAACGACCACATCCGCCAGCCGCCGAGGACCGCCCGTCCCATCGATCACCGTTCCGCCACGGATCAGGGTGTTTGTCACTGCACGCAATCCCTCACCCCACCGGCCGCCGCAGCGTCACGAACTCCTCCGCCGCCGTGGGGTGCACGGCGACGGTCGCGTCGAACTGGGCCTTGGTCGCCCGCAGCTTCACCAG
The DNA here is from genome assembly GCA_009694045.1 of Alphaproteobacteria bacterium. Classification (GTDB taxonomy): domain Bacteria; phylum Pseudomonadota; class Alphaproteobacteria; order SP197; family SP197; genus SHVY01. The sequence continues at coordinate 57,333 of SHVY01000014.1, forward strand.
CACGCCCAGAAGTTGGACGATCTCCGGGGCGTCGACCCCGACCATGTGGGCACCCAACACCCGGTCGGTCGCGCGGTCGACCACCAGCTTGATCATGGTCGTCTCCTTGCGGCCCGTGAGCGTGTGCTTCAGGGGCCGGAACTTGGCGCGGTAGACGTCGATCGCCACGACTTCCGCGCGCGCCTCGTCTTCCGTCAACCCGACGGTGCCGACCGGCGGCTGGCTGAACACGGCCGTCGGCACGTCGCGGTGGTCCGGCTGCAACGGATTGCCGTTGTAGTGGGTCTCGGCGAAGCAGCGGCCCTCGCGAATGGCGACCGGCGTCAGATTGACGCGATCCGTGCAGTCGCCGATCGCGGCGATGCTCGGGACCGAGGACTGCGACCAGGAATCGACCAGCACCGCGCCGCCGCGAGCGAGCTCGACCCCGGCCTCGCGCAAGCCGAGCCCGTGGGTGTTCGGCGCCCGCCCCGTGGCGACCATCACCTGGTCGACTTCCAGCACCTCGCCCCGCGTCGTCGTCGCGCGCAAGCCCCCACCGTAGGCCTCGATCCGCTCGATGTTGCTTTCCAGCCGGAGGTCGATCCCCTTGGCCCGCATGCCCTCGGCCACGCCGGCGCGCACATCGCCATCGAATCCGCGAAGGATCATCTCGCCGCGGTACAGCAGCGTGGTCTCGGCACCCAGACCTTTGAAGATGCCAGCGAATTCGACCGCGATATAGCCGCCGCCGACGATCGCGATACGCGCCGGCAGGTCCTTCAGATGGAACGCCTCGTCCGAGGTGATGGCGTGATGCGCGCCCGGGATCTCGGGGCGCTGCGGTCGCCCGCCCGTGGCGATGACGATCCGCTTGGAGCCGATCCTTCGATTCCCGACCACGACCGTATCCGGCCCCGCCACCGTCGCGCGGTCGGCGATTGTGGTCACGCCCGAGTCATCCAGCAGCTTCCGATAGAGCCCATCGAGCCGAACCAGCTCCCGGTCCTTGTTGGCGATCAGCGTCGCCCAATCGAACGTCGGCTCGCCCACGGTCCAGCCGTAGGCCGCGGCATCCTCGAAGTCCTCGGCGAAGTGCGCGGCGTAGACCAGCATCTTCTTCGGGATGCAGCCCCGGTGCACGCAGGTGCCACCCATCCGGGCGGGCTCGGCCAGGGCCACCTTGGCCCCGTACTCGGCGGCGCGGCGCGCGCAGGCGACGCCGCCCGAGCCACCGCCGATGACAAAGAGATCGAAATCGCTCATGCCGGACGCTACCTTGGGTGCCCTGTCCTCTCAACCGCAAAGGAGCCGCGCATGGCAACCGAGCGCTTCGACGTGTTGGCCCTGGGCGGCGGCAACGCCGGCATGGGCGTCACGGTTCCGACCCGGGCGGCGGGGATGAAGGTCGCCCTGGTCGAATCCTGGACGCTGGGCGGCACCTGCGTGCACCGGGGCTGCACGCCGAAGAAGGCCCTGGTCGGCCGCCGGCCACGCGCTGGACGAGATCGCCCGCGCGCACGTCCATGCCATCCGTGTCGGCAAGCCCCGCTCGACTGGGCCAGGCTGATCGACCGCGAGAAGGCGATGATCGACTGGATGCCCGCCGCATTCGCCGCGACCCTGAAAAAACGCGGGGTCACGGTGATCAAGGGCCGCGCGGCATTCGCCGGCCCGGATTCGGTCCGTGTCGGGCGCCGCGTCCTCGTGGCGAAGCACATCGTCATCGCCACCGGTTCGACCCCCCGGTCCCTGCCCTTCCCGGGGGCCGAGCATTTGATCACCTCCGACGAGGTCTTGAGCGAGCGTACGCTCCCCCGCACGGTCGTGTTCATCGGCGGCGGCGTCATCGGGCTCGAGTTCAGCCACGTCTACGCCCGGGCCGGCGCACGCGTCACGATCCTCGAGGTCCTGCCCCGCCTGCTGCCGAACGTCGACGCCGACGCCGTCCATCACCTGTGCGCCGAAAGCGAACGCATCGGCATCGCGATCAAGACCGCTGCCTCGGTCCGCCGGATCGACAAGGTCGGCCGCCGCCTGCGGGTGAGCTTCGAGCACGAAGGCAAGGCCCGCACCATACTCGCCGACCGGGTGGTGAACGGCGCCGGCCGCGTCGCTAACATCGAAGGCCTCGACCTCGCGGCGGGTCGCGTCGCCTACGACGGCACCCGGATCAAGGTCGATAAGCACCTGCGCTCGGTCTCGAATCCCGCCGTCTGGGTGTGCGGCGACGTGCTGTGGTCCTCGCCCCAGCTTTCGCCGATCGCCACCTACAAGGGCCGCCTGGTCGGGCGCAACATCGTCGATGGCCGAAGCACGGGCCGGACCTCGCGGCGGTCCCTTCGGCCGTCTACACCGTGCCGACGCTGGCCAGCGTCGGGTTGACCGAGGCCGCGGCCCGCGCCGAGGGTATCCCCCTCGTCGTCCACACCAACGACATGTCGGGTTGGTTCTCCGCCAGCACCTACGCCGAGACCGCCGCATGGTCGAAGGTCCTGGTCCACGCTAAGAGCCCATCCGGGAAGTTTGGAGTCAGGAACATGGTTGTGGCCTGGTGAGCCTGCGGAGCATGAGGCGGATTATGGCGAGGCGGATGAAGGCGACCGCGATCCTGGCGTGACGCTCGAAGTCGCGAACGAGGCGACGATTGCGGCT
>SHVY01000067.1 GCA_009694045.1 Alphaproteobacteria bacterium
CAAGGCCCGGGCGGCCGTGGCGAGAACCGGAACCTGGACCCTGGAGATCGTCAAGCGCCCAGACCTCCATCGCTTCGAGGTACTCCCCAAACGATGGATCGTGGAGCGTACCTTGGCCTGGATCAGCCGCAATCGTCGCCTCGTTCGCGGCTTCGAGCGTCACGCCAGGATCGCGGTCGCCTTCATCCGCCTCGCCATAATCCGCCTCATGCTCCGCAGGCTCACCAGGCCACAACCATGTTCCTGACTCCAAACTTCCCGGATGGGCTCTTAATTTTCCGAGAGAAGTTGGTTTTGGACGGCGTCCCAATCTCCCGCGATACAGGGTTCGTGTGGCAAGGATCGGTAGCCGAGATGAATCTCGCCATTATCGAATGAGCGTCTTGCCCAGTTACCGCCCGACCCAAGTTTGATGTAGCGGATTGTCGTGGGTGGCCATGTCGCCACCGTACGTTCGCTCCTCCCGGCGCAGTCACGTCGCTCCAACGTCAACAACGATACCAGCAGTTAGTGACGTAGACCCGGCGATGCCTTCAAGTTCGTCATCGCGAGGGAGCGCAAGGGACCGCGGCGACCCAGGGCAACCGCATGGAGCACGGCTCCGGATGGCCACGGCGGCCATAGGGCCGCCTTGCCAAGACGGCTTAGCGGGTCCGAATCAATGTCTGCGCCCCTTGGCTCAGTCATCGGCGAGGAATTTCAGGGGATCGACCGGATCGTTGCCCTTGCGGATCTCGAAATGCACCTGCGGGGTCGCGACGTTGCCCGTCGCTCCCGCCGTGGCGATCGGCTGGCCGCGCTTGACCGCGTCGCTCTTCTCCACCTTCAGGGTTTCGTTGTGGGCATAGGCGGTCACCCAGCCGTCGGTGTGACGGACGAGAACCAGGTTGCCATAGCCGGGAATCTCGTTGCCGGCATAGACAACCACGCCGTTCTCGGCCGCCAGAACGGGTGTTCCCTGGGTTGCCGCGATGTTGATACCGTCGTTGCTCAGTCCGCCGGACTTGACGCCGAAGCTCGAGATCAGCTTGCCCCGCACCGGCCAGGCGAACAGCATGCCCTCGCGCGGCGCCGGTTCCGGCTCGGGGGCCGGCTGCTCCACGGCGACCTGCGGCAGGGCCGCCGCGGTCGGTTGCACCAGCACGACCTCGTCCTCGACCGCCACGACCGGCTCCGGCTCGTCCTCGACCGCCGCGACCGGCTCCGGCTCGTCCTCGACCGCCGCGACCGGCTCCGGCTCGTCCTCGACCGCCGCGACCGGCTCGGCCGCGACGTCGGGCGCCGGCTCGACGGTCGTTCCCGCCGACGTGATCACGACCGTGTTGGTCTCCGGCGCCACCGCCGTGACGGCGACCGGCTCGGTCGGAACGGCGGCGATGGCCTCCGCCGGGCCGATCGACGCCGGGATCCGCAAGAGCTGCCCGAGGGCGATGACGTACGGGTCCGCGAGTCCGTTGATCCGGGCCAGATCGCGCATCGATACCTGATACCGCCGCGCGATCCCCGACAGCGTGTCGCCCTTGACCACCTCGTGCAGCAGCTCGGCCGGCAGGGCGAGTACCTGGCCGACTTCCAGCGTGTAGGGCGGCGACAACCCGTTCAGCGCGATCAGGGCGCGCATCGACACGCCATGCCGCCGCGAAATCGCGAACAGCGAATCGCCGGTACGCACCATCACCGTGCCGCCCTTCCCCGCCTTCTCGACCGTGGTCTCGGCCGGCGGCGAGGATGGCTCGGACACCGCATCGCCCGACGACCCCATCACCACGGGCGCGGGCCGTTGCGTGCCGCATGCTGCAAGCACCACGACGGCGGCCAACACCAGCCAGCGCGCAAGGCCCCGCATGACCGCCTCAGCCCGTGCCGACAGTGGAAACCAGGGGGACGAAGCGGACGTCCGCCAGCCGTTCGGTGACGACCTTGTCGCCCGACCGGGTGACCCGCATCAACTCCTGCACCCGGCCCTGGCCGCCCAGCGGCAGGATCATCATCCCGTCGGGCCGCAACTGATCCAGCAGCACCTGGGGGATCTCCTCCGCCGCGCAGGTCAGCAGCACGCGATCGAACGGCGCCGCCTCGGGCCAGCCTTTGCCGCCGTCGCCCAGCCGCGCCGTGATGTTGTTGAGCTGCAAGGCCCGGAACCGTTCGAGCGCGTCCTCGTAGAGGACCCGATGTACCTCGATCGTGTAGACCCGGCGGCACAGGCGCGCGAGGATCGCCGCCTGGTAGCCGGACCCCGTGCCGATTTCCAGGACGGTCATGCGCCGGTTAAGATGCAGCTCCTGGGTCATGGTTCCGACCACCAGGGGCTGGCTGATGGTCTGGCCACAGGCGATCGGTAGCGCCGTGTTCTCGTAGGCCTGGTCGCGCAACGCCTCGGGCACAAACAGCTCGCGCGGGGTGCGCTCGATCGCCGACAGCACGGTCACGTCGGTGACCCCCGCCGATCGCAGATCCATGACCAGGCGGATGCGGGTGACGTCCAGCATCAGGCGAAGGCGTCGCGCAGACGTTTCTGCGTGCTTCGATGGGTCAGGTCGAGCGAAACGGCCGTCACCGTGATGGCGCCCCGCGCCAACGACCACAGATCGGTCCCCGGCACCTGTTCCCTGTGCCGCTTGGCCTCGTCCTCGTCGCTACGCTCGCCGCCGATCCAGTAGTAGGGCCGGCCATGCGGATCGGTGCGCGACGTCAGGGTGTCCCCGAACATGTAGCGGCCTTGGCGGCAGACATCGACGCCCGTCACCGCCGCGGGCACCACATCCGGGTAGTTCACGTTGATCAGCACGTCCGCCACCCAGCCGGCCTTCACCAGGCGGCGCACCAGCGGCGGCCCATGGGTCTCGGCCGTCGACCAGTGCACCAGGGTCGTGTAGTCCTGGCTCATGGCGATCGCCGGCACGCCCAGAAGCGTCGCCTCCATGGCCGCCGCGATGGTGCCGGAGTAGGTCACGTCGTCGGCCACGTTCTTGCCACGGTTGACCCCCGACAGCACCAGCGCCGGCTTCTCGCCCGGGATCAGGGTGTTCAGCGCCAGCAACACGCAATCGGTCGGCGTGCCGTCGATGGCAAACCGCCGGCGATTGATCCGCCGCACGCGCAAGGGACGGTGCAGGGTGAGCGAATGCCCCGCCCCGCTCTGCTCGGTCTCCGGCGCCACCACCCACACGTCGCGGCTGAGGGCGCGGGCGATCCGCTCGAGCGACTTGAGCCCGGGAGCGTGGATGCCGTCGTCGTTGCTGACCAGAATGCGCATGGAACTCTCAGCCCGGCCGGCCGATACGATCGAGCCCGCCCATGTACGGCCGCAACACCTCGGGCACGGTGACCGATCCATCAATCTCTTGGTAGTTCTCCAGGACCGCGATCAGGGCGCGGCCGATCGCCACGCCCGAACCATTCATGGTGTGGACGTGCCGGTTCGCCTTCTGGCCCTTGGCGCGGCAGCGGGCACGCATCCTTCGGGCCTGGAAGTCGCCGCAGTTCGAACAACTCGAAATCTCGCGATAGGCCCCCTGCCCCGGCAGCCAGACTTCGATGTCGTAGGTCTTGCGCGCGGCGAAACCCATGTCGCCCGTCGCCAGCACCACCACCCGGTACGGCAGACCCAGACGCTTCAGCACCGCCTCGGCGCAGGTCGTCATCCGCTCGTGCTCGGTCGCGGACCCCTCCGGCGTGGTGATGCTGACCAACTCCACCTTGTAGAATTGGTGCTGGCGGATCATCCCGCGCGTGTCCTTGCCGGCCGCCCCCGCCTCGGATCGGAAGCACGGCGTGAAGGCCGTGTAGCGCAGGGGTAACTCCTCTTCGTCGCGGATCTCGTCGGCGACCAGGTTGGTCAGGGTCATCTCCGCCGTGGGCGTCAGCCAGTATCCGGTGGTCGTGCGGAACAGGTCCTCGGCGAACTTCGGCAGGTTGCCGGTCCCGTAGGCGGTCTGATCACGGACCAGCAGCGGTGGACTCACTTCGACATAGCCGTGCTCGCCGGTGTGCAGGTCCAGCATGAACTGGGCGAGCGCCCGCTCCAACCTGGCCAATCCCTGGGACAGCACCACGAACCGCGCGCCCGAGAGCCTCGCCGCCCGCTCGAAGTCCATCTGCCCCAACGCCTCGCCGATCTCGAAGTGCTGGCGCGGCGTGAACGCGAAGTTCCGTGGGCTGCCGACGCGCCGCAGCTCCGCGTTGGCCGTTTCGTCGCCCTTGGGCACGGACTCATCCGGCAGGTTCGGGATCGCCGACAGCAGATCGTCCAAGACCTTGACCGCCACCCGCTCCGCCTCCTCGGCGGCGGGCAGGCACGCCTTCAGGTGTGCCACGTCCTCCAGCAGCGGCTCCGCGTCCGCCTTCGCGGCCTTGGCCTTGCCGATCTCCTTCGACACCTCGTTGCGCCGGGCCTGCAGCTCCTGCAACCGTGATTTGGCCGCCCTGACGTCCCGATCGAGCGCCAGCACCTGGGCCGACATGGGCTCCAGGCCGCGCGACCGCAGGCCATGGTCGAAGGCCTCGGGCTGTTCGCGAATCCAGGTCAGGTCGTGCATGGCGCCGAGCGAATCCTAAAGGGCGTCCTATATACGCCCGCGACAACTCCAGGGCTAGGTCGCCTGGTTGAAGTCGGTTTCCTGGAACTCGTCCGCGGGTTTCTTCGCCGGCGTCACGGTTCCGCCGGCACCCTCCTCGGCGTCGCCGGCGCTCTCCTCGGATTCGGCTCGCGCCCGCTTCCTCTCGACCACCCGCGCGCACAGGATCGAGATCTCGTAGAGCAGGATCAGCGGCAGCGCCAAGCCAATCTGGCTGAACGGGTCCGGCGGCGTCAGAATCGCGGCCAGGATGAACGCGCCGACGATGGCGTACTTGCGCGCCTCCTTGAGCTGGGTCGAGTCGACGAACCCCACCTTGGCCAGGAGCGTGATGATCAAGGGCATCTGAAATGCCGCGCCGAACGCCAACAACAGGGCCAGCAGCAACGAGAAGTACTCGCTGACCCGGGTCTCCAACTCGATCGCGAGCTGGCCGTCGCCGCCGGGCTCCTGGAACGTCAGGAAGAAGTCGAGGGCCAGCGGATAGAACAGGTAATAGACGACCGATGCCCCGAGCAGAAAGAGCGCCGGCCCGACGACCATGAATGGCAGGGCTGCGAGCTTCTCCTTGCGGTACAGCCCCGGCGCCACGAACATCCAGATCTGGTGCGCGATCAGGGGAAACGAGACGCAGACCGCCGAGAAGAACGCCACCTTCACCTGGGTGAAGAAGAACTCCGCCGGCCCGGTGAAGATCATCCGCGCATCGGGCTGGCCCACGCGTGCGAACGCCGCGTACAGCGGCTTCGCTAGGAAATCGAAGATCGGTCCGGCGACGAAGAACGCGGCGACGAAGGTCACGATCAGCGCGATCGCCGAATAGACCAGCCGCTTGCGCAGGTCGATCAGGTGATCGAGCAGCGGCTGCTTGGTATTGTCGATATCGTGGATGACCATGTCGGAAGCGGAGCGTTCACGCACCCGTCGTGGTCTCGGCCGGAGCCGTCGTCGCTGCTGCCTCCTGCGGCTCGGCTTGGCCGTTGGTCTTCTTCGCCACGGTGGTGGCCGTCGGCGCCGTCGGATTGGTCCCGGAAATCGCCGCGCCGATGACCTTCTTCACCTGGCCCGCCGGGGTGAAGCTGCTGGCGGTCTGCATGGTCTTCCGCACCTCGTCGACGCCGCTGTCTTTGGCCATCTGGTCAAGGCTGCGGCGGAATTCGTTGGCGAGCTTCTGGGCCTTGCCGGTCCAATGGCCGATCGCGCGCAGAATCCGCGGCAGGTCCTTGGGACCGATCACGACCAAGGCGATCACGGATATGACCGCCATCTCGCCCCAGGAGATGCCAAACATGTCGGATCGACCCCGCCGGGCCGAGGGCTGCTCAGCTCTGGACCGTCTTGTCCTTGGCCAGGATCGTGTCGCTATGCGCCATGGGTTCGTTGCCCACGGCCTTGGGCGGCGTCGCGTCGGCGTCTTCTTTTTCTTCCTTCATTCCGCTCTTGAACGCCTTGATGCCTTTGGCGAGATCGCCCATGACGGCCGGGATTCGGTTCCGCCCGAACAGCAGCACGACGATGACCAGAACGATCAACCAGTGCCAAATACTGAATGAACCCATAGACTTACTCCATGATAGGCTGACCGGCCCTACCCCGCCGGCGGATCATGTCAGAAACATGGGGGCAAGGCAACGCCGGGGCCAGCGGTTTCCGCCTCAAGGATCGCCGCGACCGCCCGGCGCACAAGGGAAGACGAAGACGGACTTGGGATCAAGCCGCACCTTCACCCGTGTGCCCACGGCCGGCATCAGCCGCGCGGGCCAGCGCGCGCCGAGCTCGGCCCCACCGTCCAGCCGCAGGGCCGCGACACCCTCCGCGCCCAACAGATGCCGGGCGATGACGACGGCACCGATCGCGCCCAGGGCGTCCCCAAGCTCCACCCCCTCGGGCCGGATCAACACGTCGACACGGGTGCCGTCGGCCATCCCTTCGGCGCCGACCTCGCCCACCGCGACCCGCGCCATACCGTGGTGAACGACACCGTGCATGGATGTCACCGCCCCGAGGAATCGCGTCACGAAGGCGCTGTCCGGTTTGCCGTACACCGCCTCCGGCGACCCTGCCTGCACGACGCGGCCGTCCCGCATGATGACGAGCCGGTCCGACATGTAGAGCGCTTCCTCGGCGTCATGGGTCACGATCAGGCTGGCCGCCCCAGCTTCGCGCAGCAACGCGAGAGTCGCCTCCCGCACCTCCTCCCGCAGCCGGACATCCAGGTTCGAGAACGGCTCGTCGAGCAGCATCAGGCCCGGCCGGGGCGCCAGGGCCCGCGCCAGGGCCACCCTCTGCTGCTCCCCTCCGGACAGCATGTGGGGATAACTCCGTGCCCGATCGGCCAGGCCGACCCGGTCGAGGAAGGCCAAGGCACGGTCCCGACGCTCCGCGCCCGGCAAGAAACCAAGCCCGAACGCCACATTCCCGGTCAAGTCCAGGTGCGGGAACAGGGCGTAATCCTGGAACACGAAACCGACGTGGCGCTCCTCCGGCGGCAGTTCGTCCCCGTCGCCGGACACCACCCGACCGCCGATCGCCACGCGCCCCTGCTGCAACGGCTCCAGCCCCGCGGCGATCCGCAACAGGGTCGTCTTGCCGCAGCCCGACGGTCCCAGAAGGCAGACGATCTCCCGCGGCGCGACCTCGAGCGATACGTGATCAAGTACCGCCTTGGTGCCAAACCGATGGCTCACGGCCTCGAGCGACAGCGCCGCGGGTTGCCGCGCCCTTCGATCCCCCCCGCTTGCCGCCGGTCGGTCGATCACGGACGTTCCTCGCGTCTCGAAATGAACTCGGAGATCAACGTAGCATTTTGTGAGTGATAATCATTTGCAAAACGTCACCGGGGGCTTGATCTAGCCGAGGTTGTCCTTGGCCTCGTCCATCTCTTCGCCGTCGTCGGTTTCGGCGGCGCCCTCCAGCACTTCGTCGGTCGCGGCCGTTGCGGTTGGTTCCATCGCCGGCAAGGGCGCTCGGGGCTCCAACAGTCCCGTCGCGCGTAACTCCGCCACGCCGGGCAGGTCGTCCAGGGACGCGAGACTGAAGTGCGACAGGAATCCGTCGGTCGTCACCCACAGGGCCGGCCTTCCGGGTGCATCGCGATGACCCCGCGGCCTGATCCAACCGGCCTCGAGCAAAAGATCTAGGGTCCCGCGGCTCAGCGACACGCCCCGTATCTGTTCGACCTCGGCGCGCGTGACCGGTTGATGGTAGGCGATGATGGCAAGGGTCTCGAGCGAAGCCCGTGAGAGTTTTCGCCGAACCTCCAGTTGCATCCGCAGATGGGGGCCGACATCGGGCGCCGTGCGGAACTGCCATTTTCCGCCGACTTCGACCAGATTGACTCCGCGCGGGGCATAGTGCGCGGCGATGGCGCTCAGCAACGCCGCGAGGTCGACCCCGTCCGGCAGGCGCGATGCGATGGTCGCGGAATCCAGGGGTTCGGGCGCGGCGAACAGCAGCGCCTCGACGAGACGAACGTTGAAATCGAGTTCGCTCATGCGTCGTTCCGCGTGCCGCGCACGTAGATCGGTCCGAACGGGACGAACTGCCGCATCTGCAGGGTACCCTGACGGGCCAGCTCGAGCCCGGCTACAAAGGTCGAGGCCAGGGCCGAACGTTGCAGCAAGGGATCCAGAATTCCAGGCGGCAACAGGCGCGACAGAGTCTCCCACTCCGGCAACTTGCCCACCAGTTTCGACAACCTCGCCATCGCCTCCTCGATGGTGACGACCGCCTGGGGCCGGATGTGCAACACCGCCTCCTCGCGCCGCTGCCGTTGACCCGAGTACGACGTCAGCAAATCGTAGAGGGTCGCCTCGAAGCGGATCGCGCGCTCGACCGGGACCCCCTCCGGCGCCCCCCGGGTGAACGTGTCGCGGCCGACGAGAGGACGCGAAAACAGGCGGTCGCTCGCCTCCCGCATCGCCTCCAGCCGCCGCAACTGGAAAGCCAGGGCCTCGGCCATCTGCTCGGCGGTCGGCTCTTCCTGCTCCACCAGGGGCAGCAGAAGCCGCGACTTGAGGTACGCGAGCCAAGCCGCCATGACCAGATAGTCGGCGGCGAGATCGAGCCGAACCCGGCGGACTTCGGCGATGAAGGCGAGGTACTGGTCGGCGAGCTGACTGATCGAGATGCGCGTCAGATCGACCTTCTGGCGCCGCGCGAGCTCAAGCAGGACGTCGAGCGGACCCTCGAATCCGGCCAGATCGACGACGAAGCGCTCCGCGGACTCGACCGGCTGCTCCCAAGCCTCGCCATCGGGCGCGCGGCCCATCTCCGCGGTCGTCATAGTCCAACCCCTGCGATCGCCGCGATCAGGCGCACGATGACCTCCACGGGTGGTCCCAGGAGCCAGGCGATGAAGTTGAGGTCCACGCCAAGCTGATAGCCGATCAGAGGCGGCAACATCAACAGGGCAATCAGAATATGCATCCCGTGACGTTCGACCCGCGCCAGCCGCGAATCCAGGGGATGCGGCAGGAGTCCCACCAAGACTCGGCCACCATCCAGCGGTGGCAGCGGCAGCATGTTGAACACTGCGAGGGCGACGTTGATGACCAGGGAGTTGAGCAGATTGGCGAACGCGACGTCGGCGATCGGCGTCGGCAGAAAGCCCACGAGATGCAGGAGGCCCGCCGACAGGAAGGCAAGGATGAGGTTGATCCCCGGTCCCGCCGCGGCCACCCACACCATGTCGCGTTTAGGATTTCTGAGGCGCCTGAAGTTCACGGGGACCGGTTTCGCGTAGCCGAACACCACTGGAGACGAGACCAGGATCAGAATGCCCGGAAGCAGGATCGTGCCGACTGGATCGATATGGCGCAGCGGGTTGAAACTGACACGCCCCATGAGGTAGGCCGTGTCGTCCCCCAGACGCCGCGCCATCCAGCCATGCGCGGCCTCATGGATGGTGATGGCGATGACGACGGGAAGGACCCAGACCATCGCCTGGTGGACGAGATCACCCATCGCTGCTTTTCAAGCCGCCGCGGATAGAGGCAACGACGCCAAGCGCGCCAAGGCGTCGTCGACGCTGAAGGGTGTGGGCGCGCGGCGCCAGGACTCGGCTGCGGCCAAGCGGCGGGCGGTCGCATCGTCGATCGTGCCGGCGCCGGCGACCACCGCCGCCATCTCGCTCAAGCTGCCGTTGCAGTGCAGCATGAGGTCGCAGCCCGCCTCGCGGGATGCGCCGGCCCGCTCGGAAAGGGACCCGGACAGGGCATTCATGGACAGATCGTCGGTGATCAGGACGCCCCTGAACCCGATTTCGCCCCGGATCACCTCGTTGACGACGGGGCGGGATACCGTCGCGGGGCGGCTGTCGTAGGCCTCGTAGATCACGTGAGCGGTCATGGCCCACGGCAAGTCGGCCAGTTCGCGGAACGGCGCCCAATCGCGCGCCATGAGGTCCGCGCGCGCGGCGGTAACCCGCGGCAGCGCATGGTGGGTGTCGACCGCCGCCCGACCATGTCCGGGAATGTGCTTCGCGATCGGAATCACCCCACCGTCAGCCAAGCCGTTGGCGCATGCCCTGCCCAACCGTGCAACGATCGCCGGATCGCGCCCCCAAGCCCGGTTGCCGATCACGTCGTGGCATCCTTCGCTCGGAACGTCGAGGACGGGGGCGCAGTTCATGTCGATGCCGAGGTCTTGCAGGTCGGACGCCATCAAGCGCGACAGCTGATAGGCCGCCACGGCCGCATCGTCGAGGGAGATGCGCGCCAAGTCGCCGATCCGGGAAGCCGGCGGGTAGTCGTGCCAGATGGGCGGTCGCAGCCGTTGGACGCGACCCCCCTCCTGGTCGATCATGACGGGTGCCGAGGCGCGGCCGACGCTGGCCCGAAGATCCGCGACGAGAGCGCGGATTTGCTCCGGATTCTCGATGTTCCGGGCAAAAAGAATGAACCCAAGGGGGCGATGGCGCGCGAAGAACGCCCGTTCCTCGGCCCCCAGCCGGGGTCCCGCGCAGCCGAGGACGGTGGCCGAGAGGCCCTCAGGGTTTGACGACAAGACAGTTCACTCCCAGCGTTCCAAGCCGTTCGCACATGGCATCCGCGGCGTCGCGGTTCGCGAGTCCGGCCACCTGCAAGCGGTGGAAAATACCCTGGTCGGCCCCCAGATCGACGTTTTCCACGTGGGATTCGTAGCCCGCAAGGACATCCCCCGCTTTCTTTACCACCCGGGTCCACTCATCGTCCGCCTGCTCGCGGTTCTTGAACGCCCCGATCTGGACCCGCCAAACTCCGGTCGCAAGGGTCGGTTCCTGTGCGAGGGCGGCAACCGCCGCCTCCGTCGCGGCGAAGGTCACCTCCGGTTCGGCGGCGCTCGGCGGCGCGGTTGGCAGCGGGGCGAGAGCCGACGTGGCCGCGGGGTCCTCCGGCGGTGCCGCGGCGGCGGGAGCGATTTCGGCAAGGTCTTCTGGCGCCCCTTGCGGCAAGGGCACGACCAACATGGGCTCTTCCGGAGGCGGCAGAAGCCGTTCCACCACATCACCCTGAGTTTCGGGGTCGATGATCCTATAGACCAGCTTGTCCAGGTTGGGGATGGGGACTCCGCCAGGTTCCTCGGGCTGCCGCTTGGTTGGGCTGGCGTCGGCGGTGACCAGCGGAACGTCGGCTTCCATCCCCGGCAAGGGGGGTGGGGTGCCGACGAACCAGACGACGAGCACACCGATCACGGCAAGGCCGAGGGCGCCGATCAGGGCCTTGGTGGTGGTTCCCGGCGTGGCCGATGGCACCCGCGCCGGTGGTTCGGCCACGAGATCATCGGGATTGGCCCGAGTTCCGCCATATTCCGGCTCGACGTTCGCCATCAGTGCATCTCCGTGGCGGCCTCGACCCCGAAAATTCGCAATCCACCGGCGATGACGAACCGAACCGCGTGGACCAAGCCGAGCCTGGCGGCGGTCAGATCCGGGTCGCCGGCGATGATGAACCGCAGCCCGGGGTCGTCGTTGCCGCGGTGCCAATGGGCGTGAAATTCCGACGCTAACTCAAAGAGATAGAAGGCCAATCGATGCGGTTCGTGGGCCTGGGCCGCCCCCTCGACGGTGCGCGGCCAGCCGGCCAGGGCTCGGATCAGCCGCAACTCGCCGGGATCGCCAAGCCTGGTCAAAGGGGCCGCCCCCAAGGCCGCGGGCTCGAATGGCACGTTGGGGAACGCCTCTTGGGCATTGCGCAGCACCGAGCAGCAGCGCGCGTGGGCATACTGGACGTAGAACACGGGATTGTCCTTGGATTGCTCGCGCACCTTGGCCAAGTCGAAATCGAGCGGCACGTCGTTGCGGCGCGTCACCATCATGAAGCGCACGACGTCCTTGCCGACGGCGTCGACCACATCGCGCAGCGTCACGAAGCGACCCGCCCGCTTGGACATCTTCAGCGGTTGGCCCTGATCGAGCAGATTGACGAGCTGGCAGATCTTGATATCGAGCGGCACTCTGCCCTCGGACATTGCTTTAACGGCAGCCTGCATCCGCTTGATATAGCCGCTATGATCGGCGCCCCAAACGTCGATCAGCACGGCGAAGCCGCGGCGGATCTTGTCGAAGTGGTAGGCGACGTCGCCAGCGAAGTACGTCCAGGTGCCGTCGGATTTCCGCAGTGGTCTGTCAACATCGTCCCCGAACTGTGTGGCCCGGAAGAGAGTTTGTTCCCTCGGCTCCCAATCCTCGGGCTTCTTGCCCTTGGGCGGCTCCAGCACCCCCTGATAGATCAGACCGTGCTCGGCCAGATAGGCCAGCGCCTCGTCGACCCCGCCCCGCGCGACCAGGGCATGCTCCGAACTGAACACGCTCTGGCCCACGCCGAGCTCCAAAAGATCGTTGCGAATCAACGTCATCATCGCATCGATGGCGTACAACCGCAAGGGCGGAAGCCAGTCGTCCTCGGGCACCGCGAGCCATCGGCTTCCGGCGTTCGCGATCAGCTCTCTGGCCGCATCCCTGAGATAATCGCCAGGGTAGAGGCCGGAGGGCAGGTCGCCCAGCGCCTCGCCCAGGGCTTCGCGATAGCGCCAATGCAGCGACCGCGCGAGGGCATCCACCTGGGCGCCCGCGTCGTTGATGTAGTACTCGCGAACTACATGATATCCCACTGATTCCATGAGATTAGCCAGAACGTCACCGAAGACGGAGCCGCGCGCGTGTCCGACATGGAGCGGGCCGGTCGGATTGGCCGAGACATACTCGATGTTGACTTTCGCGCCCTGGCCGAGATCGCAGCGGCCATAGTCGAGCCCGGACTTAAGAATCTGCTGGAGCTGCGCCAGCCAAAACCCGGATGATAGGCGAAAATTGATGAAGCCAGGCCCCGCCACATCGGCCGACGCCACGCCATCGATGGCCTTCAGGCCCGAAATCATCAAGTCCGCCAGCTCCTTAGGCGGCCGTCCTGCGACCTTGGACAGGATCATGGCGACGTTGGTCGCCACATCGCCATGGGCCGGATCCCGCGCGGGTTCGACGGCGAACGCGGCCCCGGGCAGGCCGACGGCGGCGACGACCGCCGCAATATCGTCCCGTAACTTGTTAAAATAATTCATTGTTAGACGCAGATGCGGCGGTGCTCGGCGGTCGCGAAGTTGTCGGTCATACCGGCGATGTAGTCGCAAATCACCCGCGCCGAGGCGGTCGAACGTGGTCCACCGGCCTTGGCCCGCCAGGGGTCCGGCAGCCGGGACGGGTCGGCGAGGTAGCGCGCGAACAGGTCGCGCAGCACGACCTTGGCGGCGGATTTCATGGCCATGACTGTCGCATGACACCACATATTGTCATAGAGAAAAGCCTTGAGCGCCAGATGTGCCACCGTGACGCCGGGTGAGAAGGCGACGAGCGGCCGCCCCAGATGGCGCACCGAATTAGGCGAATTCGGCCCTCGCGTCCGCGAATTCGCCGCCGTGCTCGCCAGAATATCGCCGACGAAGGCGTCAATTATGCGTCTGACCGCCTCATGCACGAGGCGATGCGGCTCCAGCCCCGGATAGCGCGCCCTCACCTCGGCGAAGGCCGCGCCGGCGAGGGGCAGATCGGCCAGATCCTCCACGTGAAACAACCCCGCGCTCAGGCCATCGTCGACGTCGGCGCAGTGGTAGGCGATGTCGTCGGCCAGGGCGGCGACCTGGGCCTCGGCGCCGGCAAAGGTCGACAACTCCAGGTCGTGGCCGGCGACGTACTCGGCGATCACCGGATGCAGGGGGCCGGACAAGGGGCCGTTGTGCTTGACCAGGCCCTCGAGCGTCTCCCAGGTGAGGTTGAGGCCGTCGAACTCGGCGTAGCGTGCCTCCAGGCTGGTGACCACCCGCAGCGACTGTGCGTTGTGGTCGAACCCGCCATAGGGGCGCATGGCCTCGTCCAACGCCTCCTCGCCGGCGTGGCCGAAGGGCGGATGGCCGAGATCGTGGGCCAGCGCCAGGGCCTCGGTCAGGTCCTCGTCGAGGCCGAGGGCGCGGGCGATCGAGCGGGCGACCTGGGCGACCTCCAGGCTGTGGGTCAGCCGGGTGCGGAAATGATCGCCGTCCGGCTGCACGAACACCTGGGTCTTGTGCTTCAGCCGGCGGAAGGCGCGGCTGTGGACGATGCGGTCGCGATCGCGCTGCCAGCAGGTCCGGGTCGGGCTCTCCGCCTCCGGCCAGCGCCGCCCGCGGCTGGCCGCCGGATCGGACGCATAGACCGCCGGCGGCGGCAGGCCAGCGGCGCGAGGGAGGGTCATGGGGGGAAGATAGGGGGTGGGGGCGGCGGCGTAAATGGCGGACGCGGGTCAGGGGCGGGTTGCCGACGTGGTGCCGGCGTATGGCGCGGCGGAGGCCTCGGCGCGGCGGCCGGAACCGGCGAGCAGGGGGTGAAGGAGCATGCGGTGGAGGCGCAGGCAGTCGGGCGCAGGCCATGCGGCGAGTCCGGCGCCACCCGCTTCGCGCGGGCGCTGGCGACCAGGGCCGAGCCCAAACGTCTGTCCGCGGCGAATTTCCTGGAGGCGGCGATCATCATCGACGGCTCCCGCGACGCGATCGCCAGACGTCGCCTCGACGACGTGATCGCCAAGGCCGGCATCGAGATCGAACCGGTGACCCAGGAGCAGGCGCGCATCGCCCGCGCCGCCTATCGCGACTTCGGCAAGGGCAGCGGCCACCCGGCCGGACTGGATTTCGGCGATTGCTTCGCCTATGCGTTGGCGAAAGTCAGGGGCGAGACCCTGCTGTACAAGGGAAACGATTTCGGCCTCACCGACGTACGGAGTCACGACTGACCTCGAGGTCGGCGAAAGCGGCACCGGCCCCTTCGATTCGGCCCAGCCACGGCGGCATCCTGGCAGGCCGGGCCGTAGGTCGCTCGGATGTCCTCGCGCAATTCCCGGAGCCGCTGTCGTTGGGCCTCGCCGCCGTGCTATAGGGCGCACGGGGAGCCCAGCCATGTCCACCATCGCCTTGTCGGCGAGCGAACGCCGCAGGTACCTCGTCGCGCTCATCGCCGGCTCGTTCTCG
>SHVY01000015.1 GCA_009694045.1 Alphaproteobacteria bacterium
ATCGCAGTCCCGAACATCGGCCGCGTGAACCTGCAAACCAACGAGATGGCCCGCCGTGTCGGTGACGATGTGGCGCTTGCGGCCCTTGATCTTCTTGCCCGCGTCGAACCCGCGCGGACCGCCGCTTTCCGTCGTCTTCACCGATTGGCTGTCGATCACCCCGGCGGTCGGGCTGGCCTCGCGCCCAGCCTGCTCGCGGCACTTCACGTAGAGCGCGTGATGCATGCGATCCAGCGTGCCGTCCCAGAGCCACAGGCCGAGGTAATCATGCACCGTGCTGCGCGGCGGCAGGTCCTTGGGCAGATAGCGCCACTGGCAGTCGGTGCTCAGGATGTACATCACGCCGTTGACCACCGCGCGCAGATCGACCCACCGCTTGCCGCCACCGCGCTTGTCGGGCGCAATGGCTGGCTCGACATGCGCCCATTCCTCGTCGGTCAGGTCGCTGGGATAGCGCAGCTTGTCGCGGTTGTAGCGCGGGCGGTTCTCGGTGGTCCACATCGGCCACCTCGCAAAACGACGGGTGCCATGCACGGAATCACAATCGCCCCCGCCACTTCAAGCCCCCGCTCCGTTCAACCGACTCAGCCGACTCACGAAGTCTCCGGACGGACACTAAGTGATATGGGTGAAGGAGAGTGGTCGCGCCTAGCGGACCTCATTTCTGTCTGCTCAAATTGCCACCGCATGCTCCACCGACGCTACCCAACTCTGACCTGGCAGCAACTGCGTGAAATTCTCCTTCCCCCTTCCGGGTCGTATTAGCATGAAGCCGTCTGTATACGACGGCGACGGGAGGCGCGCGATGGATCTGGCCCGGCGGTTCGCGGCGGAAGGCTTCGCCTTTCCCTTCCGAGCCTACGCTCCAGATGCGATCGTGCCGTTGCGCGATCGCTTCGTGCGCGAGCTCCTGCCGCTGTGGCGCGATCCCACCCAGGAGACCGACTACACCTTCCAGACCCACCTTCTGTTCCCCTGGCTCGACGACGTGGTGCGGCATCCCGTTGTGCTCGACGTGGTCGAACGGCTGCTCGGGCCGGACCTGCTGCTGTGGAACAGCGGCTTCATCGTCAAGCCGGCCGGCGATCCCTACTTCGCCTCGTGGCACCAGGACCTGACCTACTGGGGCCTGGAGCCGGCCGAGGTGGTGACCGCATGGCTCGCCTTCACATCCAGCCATCGCGGCAATGGCTGCGTCCGCTGCGTGCCCGGCTCCCACACTCTGGGCATCCTGCCGGTGCGCGAAATCCCGGCGAAGGACAACATGCTCTCCCGCGGCCAAGTGGTGGAGCTGGCCGACCCTGATGGGCGCGCCGTCGACGTGGTGTTGGCCCCCGGCGAGTTCTCGCTCCACCACGTGCTGATGGTGCACGGCTCCGAGGGCAACCAAAGCGGCGCCGACCGCATCGGCATGACCATGACCTACATCCGCCCCGACGTGCGGAGCCGCAAGGGTCCGGACATGGCGAGCCTGGTCAGGGGCCGCGACCGCTTCGGCCACTTCACCCTGGCACCGCCGCCCAGGGCCGACCTCGACCCCGCGGCGATCGCCACCCACCGCGAGGCGGCGCGGCTGCGCATGGCCGTGATCCACGGCCAGGGGTAGGGCGTGGCCGACCTCGACCTCTGCTTCACCCCGGCGTGGGAGTTGGCGCGCCGGATCCGGGAGAGGGGCATCTCGCCCGTCGAGGTGGTGGCAATGCGCTCGCCCGCCTCGGCGACGTGAATCCGCGCCTCAACGCCGTTTGCACCGTCTTCGCCAGCCGCGCCCTGATGGACGCCCGCGCCGCTGAGCGCGCCGTGATGCGGGGCGATGCCCTGGGCCCGCTGCACGGCGTGCCGATCCCATCGGTGGAGCGGTACCCTCCACGAAAGGAGGGATTTGGCAGTTCGGAATGCTTGAGCCCCAGCAGAGGAGCGGTCGTCACCACAGGGATGTCACCTATACCACTGAACCGAGATACTGTGGCTGATCGCCGAACTCAGGCCGCAGCCTCCTCCAGCACCGGCGTGAACAGGCCGGCGGCATGAGTTCCAGCGAGAACCAAGGGAGAGGTGTGTCTTGGCGGGGGCAATATCGGAGCTTCCGGCACGCGCCGTGCCAATTTTTCCGGTCTCGGGGACATCCGGCCGCTCACGGCGAGGTTCAGGTTGCCAGTGCGCCTCCCTGGAGTTAACCTTAGAGCCCATCCGGATGGTTTGGGTTGTGGTGCGCTCACGGGAAAGGACGACGCATGGGTATCTTCGGGTTTGATCGCCGACGGTTCGTGCAGGCGGGCGGCGGTGCTGCTGGGGCAGCGGTGTTGTTGTCGCGGGCAAGGGCGCTCAGGGCCCAGGACCGCAAGGTCGTGCGAATTCGCGCGAAGACCGACATCCGTTCGCTCGATACGGTGACAAATTTCTCGATCGCCGATTTCGACGTCCGTCAGGCGGTGCTTAACAACCTCATCCTCTTTAAGCCGGGATCCCAGTGGACGTGGCGCATCGACGCCGCCGAGGAGATCAAGCAGGTCGATCCGACCCATACCGCCTTCCGCTTGCGGCCCGGCATCCAATGGACCAACGGCTACGGCGAGATGACGGCGGAGGACGTGCAGTACTCCTTCATGCGCCTCGCCAACCCGGAGTTGAAGGCGACCGACGGGGCTGAATTCGCCGCGTTCCAGGAGGTCCAGATCACGGATTCCTACTCCGGCGTCATCGTAACCAAGGAGCCAGTGGCGAACCTGTGGACCAACACACTGCCCCGGGGCATGGGCTGCATCGTCTGCAAGAAAGCGTGGGAGGAGCGGGGCGGCTGGCTCAAGTCCCTCGACAACGATATTCCCTGTTCCAGCGGTCCCTACAAGCTGAAGGAGTGGATCCCGCAGCAGCGTGTGGTGCTCGAGCGCAACGACCTGTGGAGTGGCCCGCCGGTCTACTTCGACGAGGTCCAGTACATCCTGATCGAGGACGACAACACGGCCGAGATAGCCTACCTCGCCGGCGAACTCGACATCGCCTGGGTTTCGACCGAGGCTGCCGTCGAACTGCAGGCCACTCCCCCGGCCGACACCGACGTAATCGTGCGATCCACCACCGGGTTTATCTGGCTCGGCATCAACGTGGATCACACCCCCTACGGCGACCTCAAGGTGCGCGAGGCGGTGCGCAAGGTGCTCGACGTCCAACAGGTCATTGATGGCGCCTACGGCGGCCTCAGCCCGAAGTCCACGGGCGTCATCGCTCCCGGCATGCTGGGCGAACTGAAGATGGACCTGCCGCCACGGGACGTGGAGGGCGCCCGCGCCCTGCTCGCCGAGGCCGGCCTCGCGGACGGGTTCAAAACGACGATCACGTGCTTGAACAACACGGCCGATGAGACCGCCTCGCAAATCATCCAGGCGAACCTCGCCGAGATCGGCATCCAGGCCGAGATCAAGCCCTACGAGGGCGGTACCTATTGGAACCTGGGCCTCGAGTCCGCCGGCGAGGATTGGAAGAACCTGGAGCTCATCTACCAGGACTGGACGTCCGGGTCCGACCCGCGGCGCTCGACCCAGTTCTTCACCTGCGAGGAAGTGGGCAACTGGAACTGGCAGCGCTGGTGCGACGAGGAGTACAGCAAGCTCGACAAAGAGGGCGGTTCCGAAACCGACCTCGACAAGCGCGCCACGATCTACACGCGCATGATGGACGTGATGTGGGCGAGTGCCGCGTTCCTCAGTATCACCCATCCTGTGCGGGTGACGGCCGTGCGCAGCAACATCGAACCCAACATGCTGCCCAACGGCTACATCTACGCCCGCGACCTAACCGCCAAGGCCTAGTCGCCGATCTCCCCCTCTGCCCCAACCCTCCCCTCGCGGGAAGGGTTGGGGGTACCCTCTGCCACTCAGCTCCCGGCCGCCTTGCGGGTGAAGTCAAGCTTCTGCCGGTCCGCCTCGCGTTGGAATGCCAACACCGCGGGATCGAAGTCACCGGCATAGGCAGGCTCCGGCGGGAAGTGGCCATAGCGATCCACACCGCGGACCAGGGTCGCCGTTTCTCCCGCCGCCTTGGTCTGGCACATGTGCGGCGCCACGTAGTTGAGGGCAAGGCCGATGCGGTGGTCATCCGAGCTGTTGGCGTCCGAGGCGTGTACCAGCCAGCCGTGGTGCAGCGACGATTGGCCCGGCTCCAGCACCACCTGCCGCGCTCGACTCGGGTCCACGTCTTCGACCTCCTGACCCAGCGGCAGGAGTTCCCCGATCGCCGCGGCCTGATCGACCTCGCCGCTGCGCGTCCAGTGGGCCTCGACCTCCTGCAGCGCGATCACGTCGGCACCAGCGACGGCGCACGGGCCGCGCGGGCGAGGTCGAGCCTACGGTCCTTCCCGAGGCCCCACTGGATGTTGTAGATGACGACCCGCACGAAATCTTAGTACCCGCCCTTGAGCTCTTCCCATTGGGCGGCGAGGACTTCGGGCTCGTTCATGGTCTGGACGAACACGGAGTTCGCGAGGAACGCCTCGATGTCCTTGGCCTGGCCGATCGAGCGGAGGAAGACATCGTCGAACGAATCGTAGGACTTGCGGTTCACGTGTCCGTAGTACCAGTTGCCGATCTCGAACGCTCCGGCTTCGGGCGAGATCATCGAATCGATGAGATCGTGGCACTTGTCGTACATCCCGTCCGCGATCGCGGCCGGGTGAATGCACAGGCCGCAGTGCCAGGTCATGGCACCCTCCTTGGGCGTGGACCAGGTCCACTGGAAGCCCGACTCGTCCGCGACCGCCGCGAGCTCCGCCAGCAGGCCGTTGGTGCCGGTGGCGATGATGAGCTCGCCCGACGCCAGCGCCTGGCCGAGCTGGGTGGTATCGGCCGTGAACATCCGGTCCAGCGGAATCTGCTTGCGCAGGAGCGCCGCGCACTCCTCGCGCTGCTCCGGGGTCAGCGACCAGGGCTCAAAGCCGAGCACCAGGGCGGCGATGGCGAAGGCCTCGTAGGAATAGTCGGAGATGGTGACCCGGCCGGCGTATTTCTCGTCCCACAGGACGGCCCAGGTCTGGTTCGCCGGATCGGCGTATTCGGGCGCCAGATCGGTGCGGATGAACATCGAGGTCTGGCCCCAGTCCTCGGGCACGTAAAGACGCTTGCCGTCGACCACGGAATGGGGCGCGTCCTTGAACACGTCGAAGATGTCCGGCCAGTTCGACAACTTGTTCGTGTCGATCGGCGCGAGCACGCCGCCGTCGTTCCAGAGCTTCAGCGAGACGCCGCACGGATAGGTGACGTGCGGGGCGAAGCCGCTGCGCATCTTGCTGAACGCCTCGTCCTCGTCGCCGAAGAAGGAGTATTGCGGCTGCTCGCCGTACTTGGCGGTGTAGTGGACTACGAACTCCGGGCTGTCGTACCCGGCCCAGGTAAAGAACAGGGGCTGATCCTCGGGCGCCGCGGCGGCTTGGCCGGCAAGCGCGGGCGTGAATGCCATGCCGACGCCGAACGACGCCAACACCCGGTGCGCCTGGCGGCGCGAGAACTTGCCGGCGCGGATGCGATCCTCGAACTGCCAGACGGACATCAGCGGTTTCGTGATCATGGTGGCCTCCCGTGGTTGCCGTTGCGGGTAAGAATGCCACTCAATGTCGAGGGGCGACAAGCCGCGAGGCCGTGCATGGGGTTGGCACGTGCGTGGTCCGGGTCGATGACCCCCCTTGGTTCGGTGCCCGAGATGGGTCGGATCAAGGGAGGAAAAACCGTGCCGGCTCGAGGGGATGGACCCGTGATCGTCCTGGAGACCGAGAGACTGCTCCTTCGCCGGCTGCTGCCCGGCGACCTCGATGATCGGGCCGCGCTGTATGGCGATCCGGACATTCGCCGACATTTCCCAGAAGGCACGCTGACGGTCGCGGAGACGAAGGAGGAGCTGACGTGGTTCCTTGACGGTCACCCCGAAGACGGCCGGCTGGACCTGTGGGCGACGATCCACAAGGAGTCCCGGCGGTTCATCGGGCGCTGCGGGCTGCTTCCCTGGATCATCGACGGGGTCCCGGAGGTCGAGATCGCCTATCTGCTGGCGAAATCGCATTGGCGTCGGGGGCTCGGGGCGGAGGTCGCCCGGGCCTTGGTCCGCCATGGCTTCGACCGGCTGAGCCTCACCCGCCTGATCGCCTTGATCGACCCCGAGAATGGAGCTTCGATCCGCACCGCCGAGCGGGGCGGGCTCGCCTTCGAGCGGGAGGTCGATGTGGACGGGGTTCGGGCCTCGCTTTATGCGATCGCGGCCATGGCGTCGGAGTAACCCCTCTCCCTTCCCCTCCCGCAAGGGGAGGGGCGGGTCAACATGAACGGAACGTGCTCTAGCTCAACGCCGGCCGGCGGCCAGACCAGGGGCGGGCGGATTCGAGGGCCTTGCCGATCGTCAACGCACCGAGATCGTCGTGGCGGCGGGCGACGATTTGCAGGCCGACGGGGAGGCCGGAATGGGTGAAGCCGGCGGGGACCGAGAGCGCGGGGCATTGCGGCACGTTGTTGAAGAGCTCGGTCATGTCCAGGCCGCGGAGCTTGCCGTTGGCGTCGAGATCGCCGAACGAGGCGTCGTAGAGGTCGTTCGCCGGCGCCGGTTGCGCGACGGTCGGGCAGAGCAGCGCGTCGCAGCGCGCGAACACTTTCGCGAGCGCAGACCATTGCCGCGTCCGCACGATCTCGACGCGCTTGTAATCGACCGCCGAGATGGTCCGACCGCCCTCGATCAGGGCGACGACGGCGGGGTCCATCTTGCCTCGCCACTCCTCCAGCAGGTGGCCGAAGTAGGCGGCCATGAACACCTTCCACAGCACGTACCAGCCATCCAGCATGTCGCGGGTCCACCCCAAGTCCACCTCCTCGACGATCGCGCCCCGGGAGCGGAGTGCGTCGGCGGCGGCCCGCACCAGGGCCTCGACCTCGGGGTCGACGGCGTAGATGCCGAGATCGACGTCGAGGGCGAGGCGCTTCCCGGCGATGTCGCCGGGAATGATCGCCGGGATCTTCGGGCCGGCGGGGAGCGACTGGATGTCCGCGTCGGACGGGCCGGCGGCGGCGGCGAGGAAGGCCGCAGCATCGTCGATGGTGCGCGCGAGCGGGCCGAAGTGGGAGATGCCGTCGAACACCGAGGGCAGGATGTCCATGGGGATGCGCCCGAGGCTCGGCTTCAAGCCGACCAGACCGCAGAACGCGGCTGGGCTACGGACAGAGCCGCCCATGTCGGTGCCCTCGGCCAGGGCGACGCAGCCCGAGGCCACCGCCGCCGCCGACCCACCGGAGGAACCGCCGGGCGAGCGGGCGAGGTCCCAGGGGTTACGGGTCGTGCCCCACAGCGGACTGCGGGTGAAGCTGGAATAGGCGAATTCGGGCGTCATGGTCTTGCCGACCATGATGGCGCCGGCCGCTTGCAGCCGCTCGACGATCACGGCGGAGTACGCCGGCACCCAGTGTTCGTGGGTGAAGGAGCCGAGCGTCGTGCGCTTGCCCTTGGTGGGCGTCAGGTCCTTGATGGCCAAGGGCAGGCCGTGCAGCGGACCCAGGGGATCGCCCCGCATCACCGCGGCCTCGGCTTCCCGGGCCTTGGCGAGCGCCTCGTCGGCAAGCACGAAGCAGAAGCAGTTGAGCTTGCCGTTGACCTCCTCGATGCGGTCCAGCGCGTTCTTGACGACGACGACGGGGGACAGCTCCTTGGCCGCGATCCGCCGGGCGATCTCGGTCCCGGGCATGTAGGCGAGGTCGAGGTCGCTCATCGCTTGGACCAATCGAAGCCGACGAGCATGCAGCCCGTCACGGTGCGGGAGTTGTGGCGGCTACCGGGGCGGTAGGACACGAAGTCCCCGGACTTCAGCACCGTGCCGTCGCTCTCGATCACCTCGCCTTCCAGGATCAGGAAATCCTCGAAGCCCTTGTGCTGGTGCGGGATGGTGACGGCGCCCGCGTCCATGCGCATGAGATACACGCCTTCGCCGCGCGCCTTGTCGTAGGACAGGGCGACATAGGCCATCTCCGGCTGGATGGGCCCCTCCATGTCGTAGACTTGGGTAGGCGCGGTGGCGAGCGGAACGATGCGGCGGCCGGTCATTGCGCGTAGCTCGGGTCCTTCGCGTCCAGCAGCGTCTTCATCTCGGCCAGGAAGGCCGCGGGGAAGCCCCGCGTGACGTTGGCCTCCCAATGTTGCGCGGTGCGCTCCGCCACCTCGGGCGAGAGGACGGAGAGCGGCTGGCCGGTGGAGTAGGCGAGCACCATGGTGCGGCACGAGCGCTCGAAGTAATAGAGGTCCTCGAACGCCTGGCGACGGTCGGGGCCGCGATCAGAACGCCGTGATTGCCCATCAGCAGCCGGCGGCCGTTGCCGAGCGCCCGCGCCAGCCTCT
Source organism: Alphaproteobacteria bacterium (assembly GCA_009694045.1). Lineage (GTDB taxonomy): Bacteria > Pseudomonadota > Alphaproteobacteria > SP197 > SP197 > SHVY01. The sequence continues at coordinate 8,359 of SHVY01000015.1, forward strand.
CGCCCTCGGCCATCGCCTCGGCGAACCCGCCGTAGCTGAGATCGACCGACACCCGGTTGTAGTAACGCGCGGAATTCTGGTCGATCGGCAGCAGAGTGGGATCGGCAAGGCTCGCCAGCGCGGTGGCGTACGGCGGGTGGAGGTGCAGGAGCACGCGCGCCTGGGGCAGCGCCGCGTGAATCGCGCCATGGATGCACCAGGACGAGGGGTCCGGCGCGTCGGGGCGCTTCATGGTCTCCGGATCGTTCCCGTCGAGCGCCAGAAGGTCGCTCGCCCGGATGCGCGAGAAGTGCACCCACTTCGGGTTGATGAGAAACCGCTTGCCGTCGGGGCTGAGGGCCGCGCTGAAGTGGTTACCGACCGATTCGTGCCAGTCATGCTCGACCGCCAGGCGGAACGCCGCGGCCAAGTCCACCCGCAGCTCCCGCTCCGCCTCGCCGTCGCGCCCGTTCCGCTGCGCCGCCGTCGCCATGACCTCGCTCCCATCGTTGCCGCGGGGTGAGTGTATACCAGGAGCGCGGGCTATGCCTGCTCGTCGAGCGGCGGGGCGGCGTCCGCACGGTGGGGGATGGCGATGTAGTCGCGCGACTGCATCTCGGCCAGGCGCGAGGCGGTGCGGGCGAATTCGAAGGACCCGTCACCCTCGCCGTACAGCTCGGCCGGGGCGGCCGCGGCGGTGCACAGAAGCTTCACCTTGTGCTCGTACAGCACGTCGATGAGGGTGATGAAGCGGCGGGCGGCGTTGCGGTCGTCGGCGGTCATGCGCGGCACCCGATCGAGCACCAGGGTGTGGAAGGTCCGCGCGAGGGCCAGGTAATCGGCCGGCCCCAGCGCCTCCTGGCAGAGATCGGCGAAGCCGGCCCGGGCGACGCCGCGCGCCGCGCGCGGCACCGTCAGCGTCCGGCCGTGGACGGCGATCGTCATCGGCGCCGGCATGTCGCCGCCGATCAGGTGGGCGAAATCGCGATCGAGCTGGGCCTCGGTTTCGGGCGTGAGCCCCACGAGAAACACCGGTACCTGGGCGAGGAAGGTGGAGCGGTAGTCGGTCGGCCCGTCGAGATGGAGCACGTCCAGTTTGGTCTTGACCAGGTCGATGAAGGGCAGGAACAACTCGCGGTTGAGGCCGCCCCAGTAGAGATCGTCGGGCGGGCGGTTCGAAGTGGCGACCACCACGACCCCCTCCTCAAACAGCCGGGTGAACAGGCGCCCGAGCACCATGGCGTCGGCGATGTCGGTCACCTGAAGCTCGTCGAAGCAGAGCAGCCAGACCTCGCTCGCCAGCCGGCGCGCGATCGGCGGGATGGCGTCGCGGGTGTGGGCGCCCGGGTTCTCTTCCCGGCGATAGCGGTGCAGGCTGCCGTGGATTTCCTGCATGAAGGCGTGGAAGTGGACCCGGCGTTTCGCCTCCACGTGGCAGTGGGCGAAGAACAGATCCATCAGAAATGACTTTCCCCGGCCGACGCCGCCGTGCAGGTAGAGGCCCGGGGGCGGCTCCGCGTGCCGCGTCCGGGCCAGCCAGCGCCGCACGCCCCGCCCCGCCGCCGGCCGGTAGCCGTGCAGGCGCAGGCCGAGGAGCTCGAGCTTCTCGACGCTGAGCTCCTGGGCCGGGTCATGGGCGATGTCGCCGGCCCGGCACAGGGCGCGGTAGGCGGCCATGGGCCCGGGAGCCGCGCCATTGGTCAATGCAGCACCTCGCATCGCCACAGAGTGACGGACGAACCTTACCGGAAGGTCACCGCGCCTTGCGGGTGGCCCGCGCCTTGGTGGCCATGAAGGCGCCGACGCAGGCATCGCGGTAGGCCTCGAGCTCGCGCACCGAGCGGCCCGCGGCCTCGGCCTTGGTGCCGCTGATCAACAGGCGCCGCACCCTGGGCGTGAGCTTCGGCGGTTTCAGCGTCGTCCACTTGCCGAGCGCCATGCCGAACTGCTTGAGCGTCGCCGTCATGCCGCCCTCGCCGCCGGTCAGATGCCAGGTGAGGAAGGGGCCCATGGCCGCCCAGCGCAGGCCGGGTCCCTCGGCGATCGCCACGTCGATGTCCTCGGGCGAGCACACGCCGCGCGCCACCAGGTTCACGCATTCGACCCAGATCGCATCCTGCAGCCGGTTGGCGAGGAAGCCGGGCACCTCCTTGCGCAGGAGCAGGGGCCGCTTGCCGATCGCGGCGTAGAACGTCATCGCCCAGGCGAGGACGCGTTGGTCGGTCTTGCGGCCGCCGAGAATCTCGACCAGCGGGATCAGGTAGGGCGGGTTGAAGGGATGCGCCACCAGGAAACGTTCGGGGTTCTTCATGCCACGGGCGATGCGCGAGGGCAGCAGCCCCGAGGTGCTGGAGGCGATCACCGCGTCCGGCCGGGCGGCCTTGTCGAGGCGGGCGAGCAGCTTGATCTTCAGGGCCTCGTTCTCGGTCGCGTTCTCCTGGACGAACTGGGCGTCGGCCAGGGCCTCCTCGGGCGTGGCGACGAAGGCGAGGCGCTGCGGCCGGCGGCCCTTGGCGAGGCCGAGGGCGACCATCTTCGGCCAGATCTTCGCGAGCTGGGCATCGAGCTTCGCGGCCGCGTCGGGCGCCGGGTCCCAGGCCGTGACGGTCATGCCGCGGGCGAGAAACAGGGCCGTCCAGGCCGAACCAATCGTGCCCGTGCCGATCACCGCCGCACGCTTCACCTTGTCCGCAGCCGGACGTGCCATGCCGATCCTCCCCTCGCCGGTTCGCGCGCGTATCTTAGAACACGATTCGATCCGGTGGAACCACCCCTCCCCCAACCCCCTCCCCTCGCGGGAGGGGGTTGGGGGAGGAGGTCGCATCGATTCGAATTAGTCCGCGACCCGCCCCTACGCCTGGATGCCGGTCTGGGTGATGTCGGTATCCACTGCCAGGGTGGCTTCGCCGTTGGTGTAGAGGGTGTAGCCGGTCAGCCGCCGGTACCGGCGGCGCCAGCGCCCCAGCCGGTGTCGCCGGTGATGACCGCGTCGCCGGCATTGTCGTCGACCCGAAGGGTGTTGGACGTGTCGGACAGGTTGAGCAGGTCGCGCAGCTCCAGGGTCAGGTTGACGTTGCCGATCGTGTTGAGGGCGATGATCTCGAAGCCTTCGACCACGTTGTAGTGGGCGGTGTCGTTGTACGTGGTGAGGTCGAGGTCGCCGCCCAGGGCGAGGGTGTCGGCGCCGCTGCCGCCGTCCACCCGTTGCGTGTCGGTCGCGTCGAAGGTGATCGTGTCGTCGCCGGCGCCGCCGACGAGCACGTCGTCGTCCGCGCCGCCGTCGAGGATGTCGTTGCCGAGGCCGCCGACCAGGATCTGGTCACCGGCCCCGCCGGTCAGCAAGTCGTCCCCGGTGGTGCCGTCGTCATCGACCACCCGCGAGAAGTCGGTGCCGAAGATCACGTAGCTTTCGCCGGCATTAACTTGGGTACCCACGTCGGCGAATCCCGCGCCGACGATCAGGTCGTCGTACCCATCGCCGTTGATGTCGCCGGCGCCCGCGACGGCCAACCCGGAATTGTCGCCCTGATCCACGCCATCCAGGCGGAAGCCCTGCGTGGCGTTGAGGCGCGCCAGATCGACGAAGGCAACGGGGCTGGCCCCGGACAGATCGAGGTTCAGGTCGGAGAAGCTCAGGACTTCCGTGTTCGTGAGGGTGTCGGTGCCATCGGCCCCGGTGACCGTCGTCGTCGCGCCGATGGTGATCGTGGCGTCCGCGAGCGCGTCGCTGAACACGCCGGCGTCGCGGACGCCCGCGCCACCGTCGAGCGTGTCGTTGCCATCGCCGCCGACCAGGCTGTCGTCACCGGCTTCGCCCAGCAGTCGGTCGTTGCCGCCACCGCCCAGGAGCCGGTCGTTGCCCGCATTGCCGGTAAGGGCGTTGAGGCCGCCGTTGCCGGTGATGACGTTGTTGCCGGTGTTGCCCGTCCCGTTCGCATTGGCGGAGCCCGTGAGGATCAGGTTTTAGACGTTGGCGGCGAGGGTCAGGGTCACCGAACTCTGCACCGTGTCGGTGCCCTGGCCGGTCAGCTCGATCGTCCGATCGCCGAGGGAGCCGACGATGTAGAGGTCGTTGCCCGCCCCGCCGGTCATCGAGTCGTTGCAGCCTTCGCCCTCGAGTAGGTCGTCGCGGTGCCACCCAGCAGCACGTCGTTGCCGAGCCGTCCAATGAGCCGATCGTTGCCGCCGCGGCCATCAAGGGTATCGATGGCGTTGGTCCCCGTAAGGGTGTTGTTGCCGGCGTTACCGTTTTTCACGGCCATGGGCATGCTCCTCAAAACCGGCAGGGCCGGCCCATCGTCGGGGCCGGCCTGTTTCGCTGCAAGACGTTACCAGAAACGATGCAAGGACAATGCCACGGACTGTGGTTAAATCGTTGAATTCCGAGATAAAATCGCCCGAAATCGGCGCCCGGCGCATCGGGGCATGGTCCCGCGCCAGGGTCAGGGCCGCCGTGAAGTGGCCCTTGGGCACCACGAAACGGTTAAGCGCCGGCAAGCGCCAACCCGCGACCAGCGCGACGCCCCCGGAGTAGGGCGTGATCGTGTCGGCATCCGCCAGCAGGGAGACCACACGATCGGCCGGAATCGCGGGCGCCGGAAGCGGATCGGCGAGCCCTAGCCACGGCGCCAGGGCGGCGGCCGTCCATCCGGACCCGGCGAGGGCGGCACCGATGCCGATGCCCTTGGCCAGGGTACTGTCGCGCAATGCCTCACCGAGCCGGCCGTGGTGGGTCAGCAGCAGGACGGCGTCGGGGCGGCACGCCACCGGCCAGCAATCGGCGTGGCGGGCCACGAGCTGGGCCACGAACGAGCCCAAGCTGATGCCGGCGAGGCCCACGGCGCCGCCCCAGCGCCCGCGGCACCAGGCGATGGCGACGGCGGCTTCGCGCGCCTGGGCGGCCAACAGGCGCACGGGACCAGCGGTGCCGTGCCGAGGAAGGGCTCGCTGCCATACCAGCCCGCAAGGGCGCGCCGCCCATGCCACGGAGAGGTCAGCTCGACCGCGCGCAGGCCGGCCTTGGCGAAGGCCTCGGCGGTGCCGATACTCGTGCGCCACAGTTCGCCCTCGACCATCAGGCCCTGACCGAGGACGACGGTGGCGACGGCCCCCTCCTCCGGTTCCACCACCCGGGCCGTCACGACGTCCCCGAGATCGGGCGACGCGAACCGCAGCCAGGAAATGCGCTGCCCGGCGACCGTGAAGCCATGCGAGGGCCGCACCTCGGCCGGCGGCGGCGCCCCATAGAGCCGCTCGGCCGTCGGGATTCCACCGAAGTGCGCAAGCATCGCGGCCGGCGTCGGCACGTCCCAGCGGATCATCGATACCTGGCCCCGCGGCAGAAACGGGGCGAAGCGATCGAACCAGGGCCGCGCGAGCACGGCACCGAGCGGCGATTCGACGAGGGTGCGGAGGCGATCCTCGCCCGGCGCGCGGTCGAGGCGCGGCCCGCTCAGGTGGGTACGATGGTCGGCGCGACCAGGCGACCGACGCCGTCCTCGCCCGGCTGGATCTCCAGGCGCCGGTCGTGGTGCTGGGCCAGGCCCGGACGGTGCGCGATGCTGACCACCGTGGTCTCGGGCAGGCGCTGGCGCAGCAGGCGATAGAGCCGATCCTCCATCTCCGTATCGAGCGCGGACGTGGCCTCGTCGAGGAACAGCCAATCGGGGCGAATGAGCAGCGCACGGGCGAAGGCGATGCGCTGCTGCTCGCCGGGCGAGAGCTGCAGGGACCAGTTCAGCGTCTCGTCGAGGCGGTCCACCAGCGCGTCGAGGCCGGTCTGGACCAAGGCCTCGCGGATCGCCGAATCCGGAAACCGATCGCCCCGTTCGGGATAGGCCACGACGTCGCGCAAGCAGCCGACCGGAAGATAGGGGCGTTGCGGCAGGAACAACGTCCGCCCCTCGGCCGGCACCTGGACCTCGCCGGCGCCGAACGGCCAGATGCCGGCGATGACCCGGAACAACGTGCTCTTGCCCGAGCCGGACGGGCCAGCCAGCAGCACCCGCTCGCCGGGGCTGAACGACGCGCCCGCCGCGCCGACGAGGGCGCGACCATCGGGCAGAGCCACATCCACGGCATCGAGCCGAACCGATGCGCCGGCGGATGGCGCGACGCGGATCGTCGTGGCACCCGGTTCACCCGCGCGGGCGAGGGCGGCGCGGAAGCCCGTGAGCCGGTCCACGGTCGCCTTGTATTCGGCCAGCGTTGTGTAGGCATCGACGAACCAGGAGAGCGCGCCCTGAACCTGGCCGAAGGCCTGCGCCGTCTGGAACAGGATGCCGAGGGGAGCCCCGCCCGAGAAGTAGCGCGGCGCCGCCACCACATAGGGGAAGATGATGGCGATCTGGCTGTACGCGGACGTCAGCATGTTGACGTGCTTCTGCCGGCGCATGATCGCCCGCCAGTTGTCGAGCACGTTCTTGAACCGCTGGGCGAACGTGCGGGCCTCGTCGGCCTCGCCGTGGTAGAGCGCCACGCCCTCGGCATTCTCGCGGAAGCGGACCAGGGCATAGCGGAAATCCGCCTCGAACCGCTGCTTGTTGAAACTCAGAGCCGCGAGCGGTTGGCCGACCCGGTGGGTGAGCCAGGTGCCGAGGATGGCGTAGACGACGGCGACCCACATCATGAAACCGGGGATCGCGAGTTCGCGGTCGCCGATCGGGATCGTCATGTCCTTCGACAATCCCCAGAGGATCGTCATGAACGACACCAGGGTCACGACCTCGCGCAGGAGGCTGAGGCTCAGGAAGATGGTATTCTCGACGAACAGGCGCAGATCCTCGGCGATGCGCTGGTCCGGGTTGTCGGCGGTCCCGCCCGCGAGCTGCATCCGGTAGTAGGACCGGTCCTTCAGCCATTCGTCGATGAACCGGGTGGTGAGCCAGCGCCGCCAGCGGATCTGCAGCATCTGGTTGAGGTAGATGCGGTAGATGAAGACCGCGATGAAAATCGACGCGAGGATGAAGAAACGCAAGAGCTGGTGAAAGAACGCGTCCTGGTCCTTCGCCTCCAGAGAATTGTAGAACAGGTTGTTCCAGTCGTTGAACAGGACGCTCAGGTAGACCTGCCCGAGGTTGAGGACGACGATCACGGCGAGGAGACCCCGCGCCGACCAGCGCTCCTCGGAGAACCAGTAGGGGCGGGTCAGGAGCCAGACGTCGCGCAGGAATGCGCCGATTCGGTTCATGCGAGCCGTCTCCTCATGCCACGCCGGTCAGTAGCTGACGCACCCGGCGGGCGACGATCGCGGGTTCGCCGTCACCCAGGCAGGCGGGGCCGAACAGGACGATCCCGTCGTCGACCCGCGAAGGGTCCACGTGGATGCTGGGATCGCCGTCCTGCAGGGTCTTCGCCAGGGCAAGCGCGGTGGTGCGCGCCGCCGCCTCGTCGAGGGCGAGCTCGACCATCGGCACCGGGCGGCGGGGTTCGTCGAGCACCCGCACCACGGCGTTGTTCAGTCCCTCGAGTCCCTTCGCGAGCTCGTTGGCGAGGCGCAGCCAACGGGCGCGGGGAGCGGCATCGCCTTCGGCGATGAACAGCGCGAGCGCCGTCACCAGGCCGACGATCTCCTCCTTGCCGACCTTGCAGGGTCGGCCGATGCCGTGCTGCGGCGCACCGGGCAGCAGGGACTTGTCGATCAACGCCGCCGGCGGCGACCACTGGTCGAAGATCACATCCATGTCCAGATGCTGCAACGCCGCGGCCATGATCAGGTCGCGCCGGCCGCACAGGATGCCGCTGGCCTGGGGCCCGCCGATCGCCTTGCCGCCGCTGTAGGCGACCAGGTCGGCGCCCTCGGCGATGAAGCGCCGCAGGTTTTCGCGCGGGGGAAGCTGGGCCGCGGCATCGACGACGACCGGCACGCCCCGGGCGCGGGCGACCCGGACCAGATCGGGCAGCCGGGGCCGCGCCTCGGGGGTCGCGACGTAGAAGATCGCCGCGGTGCGCTCGCCGATCGCATCGGCGAACTCCCAGGCCTCGGCGTCGCGCACGCCGGCCCCGGCGTAACGATCGGCGAGGCCGACCTCGACCAGACGGACGCCTACGCCGCGCACGGCATGGTCGTAGAAGTTGCGCTGGCTGCGGGCGACCAGGACTTCGTCGCGCATGCCGGCGAGATCCGGAAGCCGGTTCATCCGCCCGGGATCAATCCCGGTGACACAGGCGGCGGTGCCGAGCAGCAGGCCGGCCGCGGCGCCCGAGGTGACGTAGCCGGCCTCGGCTCCGGTCGCCGCCGCGATCAGGGCGCCGGCGCGGGCTTGCAGCTCGGCGATGTCGACGCAGAAGCCAGCGGCCTCGGCCATGGCGGCGGCGGCCTCCGGCCGCATCACCCCGCCGGACAGCCTGGTCGACGGCCCCTTGGCGTTGATGATGGTGCGCACCCCGAGGCGCTGGTAGACGTTGGGCATCGCCGGGTGTCTCCCCTATCTCCGACTCATGGTCCGCACACCGGACGCGGCGGCGGCTTTCGTCAAGCGGATATCCCGGGTCGCCAAGGGAAGGTTCTCGCGCATCGCCAGGAGCAGGTAGCTCGCATCATAGAGCGACAGCCCGGTGCGGCGAGCACAGCGCAGAAGGTCTTCTTCCGGCAGCGTCGAACGTCCCATGGCCACGACGATCGAGAGCTCGCCCAGAAACGCGAGGAAGCGCGCCGAGCGTACCTCGGTCAGTCGCCGGGCTCGCTCCGCGACGAGGAGAACGTTGCCCACCTCCAACGCCCAGATCGCGGGCACCGACGCGCCGTCGCGGCCCACCTCTTCGAGGGCGTGCTCGGATTGAGCATCGGCCTCGTCGTCAAAACACCATGCCATGGTCATCGAGCAATCGAGGACGACGCGCGTCATCGACGGCCTTCCTCGATCATGTCCCGGACCTTGAGACCACGCAGCCGATTGCCCTTGCGAAACTTCCTGAGCTCGGCGATGACCGTCGCCGCGTCGCGCCTGGGCACCTGTCCAGCGGGAACCAGTTCGGCCAGGGCGACGCCGTGATGGGTGATGGTGAAGCGCTCGCCCTTGGCCACGCGTTTCAGCAGTGCCGAGAACTTGGTCCTCGCCTCATAGGCGCCGATGTCCGCCATGGTCGCGACTCCCGTTCGACTAGTCGCCGACCAGTCTAGTGGACTTTGGCTTCGGCGACAAGCCGACCCCGACATCGCCGACCACGCGGACGCGGACGCGCAGCGCGTTGCCGGGAAGGTAGGCGAGCGGCAGGTCCTCGACCTCGATGGTCTTGAGTGTCCCCGGGTCGGCCCCGGCGGCGGCGGCCCGATCCTCGGCGATGCGCGTCGCCGTGGCGATCGCCGCGCCCCGGGTCTGGTCGCGGAAGATCTGGTCGGCCTCGCCGGCAACCTGGGCGATCGCCGCGCCGACGGCGTTGGCGCAGTCGCTGTGCTCCACCCGAACCACGCGGGAGGCACCGGCCAGATCATCGGGCACCAGGAAGGCGCCGCCGCCCACGGCGACCAGGGGCACGTCGCCGGCCGCGACCTTCATCCGATCGACGGTCTCCTCGATCCGGGCCCGGGCGAGATCGAGCACCCGGCGGCAGTCGGCGGCCGCGAGATGCGCCACCCGGGCCGGATCGCCGAGGCGCAGGAGGCCCGCGGCCAGGGCGACGTCGGTCGCCGTGAGCTGCCGGCCGCCGAACGCCTGGGCGTCCTCGGACAGGCGGTAGCCGACCGACAGGGGCCCGACCGAAAGCGGATCGAGGCTCACGTGGCTGCCGCCGCCGAGCCCGATCGACAGGAGATCCGGCATGCGGAAGAGCGTGCGCACGCCGCCCACCGTGACGACGCCATTGGCCTCGCGCGGGAAGCCATGGCGGAGCGCGCCCACGTCGGTGGAGGTGCCGCCGACGTCCACGACCATGGCGTCGTCGAGACCGGAGAGGTACGCCGCCCCCCGCATCGAGTTGGTGGCGCCGGAGGCAAAGCAGTAAACCGGCCGGGCCACGGCCTGGGCCGCCTCGACCACGGTGCCGTCGTTCTGGGTGACGTAGAGGGGTGCCCCGATGCCGGCGGCGCGCAAGGCTTCTTCGAACGCCGCGACGGCCCGGCGCGCGAGCGGTCCCAGGGCGGCGTTGAGGAGCGCCGCGTTCTCCCGCTCGAGCAGACCGATGCGCCCCAGATCGGCGGAGCGAGTGATGACGGCACCGGGATTCTCCTGGGCGATGATCGCGGCCGCCTCCGCCTCGTGCGAGCCGTCGAGGGGCGAGAACACCGAAGAGATGGCCACGGCCGTCTGGCCGCGATCCCGCATGGCCCGCCCCGCCGCGCGCAGGGCCGCCACGTCCAGGGGCATGAACGGCCGGCCGTCGTAGTCGTGGCCGCCTTCGACCATCCACACGCCGCCCGCGACGATCGCCGCCAGGTCGCGGGGCCAATCGCAGAACGGCGGCAGGGACGCGCCGGAGGGCAGCCCGACGCGGACCGCCGCGACCCGGGCCAGGTCCTGGCGCTGGATCACCGCATTGATGAAGTGGGTGGTGCCGATCATCACCGCGTCGATGCGGGCGAGCGCGACCACGGCCCCGAGGCGCGTGAGGGCCGCGAGGACACCCGCCGTCACGTCCGGGCTGGTCGGCGCCTTGACCGCGCCGATCACCCGGCCGTCCTCGATCAGGACGGCATCGGTGTTCGTGCCGCCGACGTCGATCCCGAGCCGCCTCATGGGGTGAAGACGCCGCGGAACGGCATGTCGTAGCCAAAGGCGGCCGGACCGACATGGGCGAGGCCGCGCGGCGTGAGGAACACGGGCGGCGGCGGCAGGGCGATCACCGTCACCCGCTGGCCATAGCGGACGGTCTCGGTACCGACCGCCTCGCCGGTGACGCTGTCGAGGACGCAGATCAGGTCGGGCGACATGGCAATCGGCTCCCCGTCCAACCAGGCGACGATCCATTCGTTCTGGAAGGCGATCTCGAGGCGAGTGCCGCGCCAGTCCGCCGCCCCGTCGAACCGCGCCTTGCCGCGCAGAAAACCTTCGGTCGTGCGCCGCTCCACGTCGATCGCCTTACCCTGGAACAGGACCTTGCCCGGCTCGACCGCCAGGATGGCCGCGATCGGGTCCGCGTGGCCGACCCTGGCGAGGCGCAGGGCGCGTCCGATGGCGATCGCCTTGGTGGTGGTGCCCCGAATACCCCAGCGCTTGACCTCGGCGCCCGTGCGCGGCGCCTTGCAGGTCGAGGCAATCGAGCCGTACTCGACGCAGATGCGCCGGCTGACCCGTTCCATCCACGTCCACGAGGGTACCCGTTCGACGATCGCCTCGACCCCCCGCACGTCGACGGTGGCAAGCGGATAGGGCCGGAGGTCGCCGACCGCGGCGCTGGTCATTTGCGCTTCCGGATAGGCGCGCCCCATCATGTCGGCATCGACCACCGGGCGGTCGAGGTGCGCCGCGGCCATCAGCGGCTGGATGGAATTGCCGCCGCCAATCTCCAATGCCATGATCGCGCGGAAGCGGTACCCGGTATGGCTCTCCATGAGCGTGACCGCCCGGGCGATGGTGCGGCTGTCGGTCAGCCGCTCCTGGCCCACCAGGGGTGCCCCCATGTTGGAAACCGCCGCAACCCAATCCTGGTCGTCCAAATCGTCCACCGGCATCAAGCGGACGCAGTGGCCGTCGGCGTAGAGCCGGCGCATGTTGAGCAGCCCGAGGTAGGGGCTGCCGCCGCCGCCGGTCCCGAGCACCCAGGCTCCGGCGGCCAGATCCTCGATGTCCTCGGTGGTAATGTCCCGCGCCGTCATGCACCCTCGACAATGCGGGCGGCGAGCCGGGCGCGGACGTCCTCGGGGATGGGGAGCTTCACCCGGGCGTCGAGATCGAAGTGGACCGTCACCAGCTCGCAGGTCGCGGACAGCACGCCGTCGCGGGCGTTGCGCAGCCAGTTCATCACGGTGATGGACGAGGCGCCGACGCGCCTGAGGCCGCTTTCGACGAACACGAGGCTGCCGACCCGCTGCTCGGCCAGGTATTCGATGGTGTGCTTCACGTCGACGAAGCCCCGCCCATCGGCCGCCAGGACTTCCGGGTTCAGATCGAGGGCGTTGAGCAGGTGCCAGCCGGCCTGGTCGAACATGCCGACATAGTGCTGGGTCGTCATGTGACCCTGGTGGTCGCACTGCCAGGGATAGACCATGCCACGGTAGGTTTCGATGGCCCCGGTCATGGCGACCTCAATCGAGCCCAACGGCGTCGGCCAGAGTCGGCCCAATCTCGGCGTTCAGGACCAGATCGGCGAAGCCGTCGAGGGGCGTGTGCTCGCGGTTCAGAATCACCAGGCTCGCGCCGTTGCGCTTCGCGGCCATGGGAAAACCTGCCGCCGGATGGACGACGAGGGAGGAGCCGACGGCGATGAACAGATCGGCCGCGCGGGTCGCCGCGTCCGCCCGCCGCATCGCCGCCTGGGGCATCGGTTGGCCGAACGAGATCGTCGCGGTCTTCACGTGGCCGCCACACCCGTGACAGCAGGGTGCCTCGCCGCTCGCCACGAAGGCCTCGCGGATCGGCTCCAGCTCGTGGCGGGCGCCACAGTCGAGGCAGCGGGCATAGGTGGTGTTGCCGTGCAGTTCGACCACGCGATCGTCGGGAACGCCGGAGCGCTGGTGCAGCCCATCGACGTTCTGGGTGATGACCGTGGTCACGATGCCGCGGCGGACCAGGGCCGCGACGGCCAGATGGCCGCGGTTGGGCCGGGCATGGGCCACGGTCGCATGGGTCGCGAACTTGCGGCGCCAGGCCTCGCGGCGCGCCTCGTCCGAGGCCAGGAAGGCGGCGAAATCGATCGGCCGGTACTGGTCCCAGACGCCGCTGGGACTGCGGTAGTCCGGAATGCCGGATTCGGTGCTGATGCCGGCGCCGGTGAAGACCACGGCGCGCCGGCAAGCGGCCAGGGCAAGGCGCAGGTCCGCCGCCGGGTCGCCCTCGTTATGCGTGCTTCGAGCCACGGCGAACTGGTAGCAGATGTCCCCTTGCCCCGTCACCTTGCCGCTTGATCGGAGCCCCCGAGGCGGGCAAGGTGGCCGACGCCGAGGAGACGCCCGATGAGCCAAGCCGACCGCGCCCGCGACCTCTATGCCGAAGCCCTGGTCTGGGACGCCCATAGCTGCCTGCCGCTGGCGCCCGGCATCGACGTCGGCGTGCTGGCTCGCCATCGGGCATCCGGCGTCTCCTACGTGTCGATCAACGTCGGCATGGACTTCAATCCGCTGGCCCAGTGCATTCGGGTTCTCGCGGCCTTCCGCGGGTGGATCGCCCGGCACGGCGACGACGTCGTTCTGGCCGGGTCGGTCGCGGACGTGCTGGCGGCGAAGCGCGCCGGCAAGCTCGCCGTGAGCTTCGACCTGGAGGGGTCCGACATGATCGAGGGCGACCTCGACATGCTGCGGCTCTATCGCGACCTGGGAGTGCGGCAGATCCATTTCGCCTACAACCGCGACAACAAGGTCGCCGGCGGATGCCACGGCGCGGACATCGGGCTGACGCCGTTCGGCAAGCTGGTGGTCGCCGCGGTCAACGACCTGGGCCTCATCATGGACTGTTCGCACACCGGCCACCGTTCGAGCCTGGACATCATGGCGGCGTCGCGCAAACCCGTCGTGTTCTCGCACACCTGCGTCCGCGCCCTGCAGGAGCACCCGCGCAACGTCCGGGACGATCAAATCGACGCCTGCGCCCGGACCGGGGGCGTCGTGGGAATCACCGGCATCGGCTTGTTCCTCGGCCAGAATCGCGTGGAGACCGAGCTGTACGCGCGGCACATCGACTACGTGGCCCAGCGGGTTGGCGCGGCGCACGCGGGATTCGGCCTGGATTTCGAGTTCCTGACGAGCGCGAGCGACACGCCGCCGGGCTTCGAGCCCACGGCGTGGTGGCCGCCCGAGCACTACCGAGGCCGCGGATTGGGGGCGAGCAAGTTCGTGCAGCCGGAACAGATCCGCGACCTGCCCGAAGCGCTGCTGCGGCTGGGGTACAGCGACGCGGACATTCTGGGCGTGTTGGGCAAGAATTTTCTGCGCGTCGCGGAAGCGACCTGGGGACCCTGAACCGTCAGCTCAGCTTGCGATAGATCCGCACGTTGAGGATGAAGGATTCGGTCGAGACGCCCATCTCGTTGAAACGATTGGGAACCAGGGTGATGGTGGGCTCGACCAGGAGGCCCGCCAAGACCGCGTTGTCCATGGCGTCCTGCAGGGCGCGCATGGCGGCGATGATTGAATCCGCCAATTCCTTGTCGGATTGACCGCGCGGGGCGGTGCTGGGTCGCGCCCGGGCATAGTTCCGCATATAGACCGCCGAATAGGTCGTGGTCTCGCCGCTCATGCCAACTCCACCCGATCGTCCCTGAATAATCGTCAGAAATCGTTAAGTATCCATCACTGGATCGTGCAACGGCGACCCGGCGCGGTTTAACACTTCGTTGGGCCGATCGGCGGACAATCCGTGCTCACGACGGCCAGAGCTTGTCTTGAGCACGGGACCCGGTCGCCCCATGTCGAGCGAAACTGCGTACGCGAGAGAACCAGAAGTCGCAGCGCCTCTTGAGTCGCACGAGGCGCTGTGCCGCATTCGCGACATCGCGGATCGCGCGACGGGCACCGTCATCCGCCTGGGGGGGGCAGCCGAGATCCGTCAGGAACTGCTGGGGGCTCTCAAGGAAATCGGCGACAAACTCGGCGCGCTGGATTTGGAACGGGGTCCGACCCAAGACATCGGATTGATCGACCCCCTGACCCACTGTCCGAACCGCCATCTGTTTCGCGACCGGCTGGACCAGGCCCTGCGCAAGGCCAGGCGCGAGAACCTCACCTATCCGGTTCTCATCCTCGACCTCGACCGCTTCAAGCAGGTCAACGAGACGATCGGACACCGGGCCGGCGACGCGGTCCTGTGCGAGGTCGCAATCTCCTGCGGTCCACGCTCCGAGATTCCGATACGGCCGCGCGACTGGGCAGCGACGAGTTCGGCATCCTGCTCGCGGCCGTGCACAACGTCGAAGACGCCTTGCAGGCCGCCGATCGCATCGCCGAGGCATTCAGCCCACCGTTCGAGATCGAAGGTCACACGGTCGACCTGGAGATGAGCATCGGGATCGCGGCGTTCCCCCAACACGGGGGCGACACGGACACCTTGCTGCGACATGCGGACATGGCTTTGTCCGAAGCGCGGCGTACGGGAAGCATCTACAGCGTGTTCGCGTCCGAGGAGCACGCATCGGCTCTCGCCGCGTTCAAGCTCGCGGGGCAGCTAAGGTCCGCCCTGGACCGTGACGAGTTCATCCTGCATTACCAGCCGAAGGTCGACCTCGCCACGGGCCGCATCGTCGGTGTCGAGGCCCTGGTCCGCTGGCAGCATCCCGAGATGGGCCTGGTCATGCCGGGAAACTTCCTGCCGCTGGTCGAGCGCACGTCGATCGCCATGCCCTTGAGCCTACGGGTGGTGGACAAGGCCCTCGCCCAGTCGCGCGCCTGGGAGGACAAGGGATTCGACCTGACCATGGCGGTCAACCTTTCGCCGCGCATTCTCCACCAGCCGGACCTGCCGGAGCGGATCAAGCGGCTGCTCGTTCAACACCAAGTGGCGCCCAGCCGTCTATTCATCGAAGTGACCGAGAGCGCGATCATGATCGACGAGGATCGCGCCCTGGCGGCCCTCGACCGCCTTGTCGCCCAAGGTGTCACCATCTCAATCGACGATTTCGGGACGGGCTATTCGTCGCTCACCAACCTGCGTCGCCTGCCGACGCGCGAGCTCAAGATCGACCGCTCGTTCGTGATGGCCATGCGGAAGAGCAACGAGGACGCCGTCATCGTCCGGTCCCTCGTGGAACTCGGGACGAGCCTGGGACTGCGGGTGGTCGCCGAGGGCGTGGAGGATGCCGAGGTCCTGGCCACCCTCAAGACGTGGGGATGCCACAAGGCTCAGGGCTATCACATTGCCCGGCCCATGCCGGCGCCGGATCTCGAAACCTGGATCGCGACATCGCCCTGGGGCGTCGGCGCTCGGACCCGTACCGTGCCGGCCCTGGCCTAGGGCACGTTTCGACCACGTAGACTCGGTCGGCCGCGAAGCCATCCGTCATCTCGTGCAGGTAGACGGCCTCGTATTTCAGCGACCGCCACAGGCGCTCGATGAAGATGTTGCCAGGCACCGACCCCGCCCGTCCATGGAGATCGCGATCTCCGCGTCCTTAAGCACGCCGGTGAAGTCGAGGCTGGTGAACTGGCTGCCCTGGTCGGTGTCAAGACCTCCGGCTTGCCGTATCGGGCCAGCGCGTCGCGCAGGGCATCGATGCGGAACCGGACGTCCATGGTGTTCGATAGCCGCCACGCCAGGACATGGCGCGTCGCCCAGTCCATGATCGCGACCAGATAGAGGAACCCGCGCCGCACCGGGATGTAGGTAATGTCGGAGCACCAGACATGATCCGGCCGCTTCAGTGCGGGATTTTCTCTCCGGCCCTTACATCCCGCCGCAACTGGCGGACCATCTGACGGGAGCCGTAAAACGGATACTTCAAAAACAGCTCGTCGATGCGGCGCATCAGCGCCAGCTTCTCCGCACTCTCGCCCTTCGGCGCGTAATAGAACGAGGAGCGGCCGATCGAGAGAAGCCGGCATTGACGGCTCAAGCTCAAGCCGGGGCGGCTAGGCGCGATCATCGCCTTGCGTTCCCCCCGGCTCATCGCTTGAGCCCGCCGGCCAAAAAATCCCGTCCACCGTCAACTGGCCGATCTTGGCGTGAAGATCGCGAACCTCGGTTTCGCGGTCCTGGCGCTCGCGGTCCGCGCCGTTCGAGAACACTTCCGAGAGCCCATCGATCGCTTGGCGCTTCCACGTGCTCACTTGGTTCGGATGCACCTTGTGCCGTGCCGCGATCTCTTGAACCGTCTTAATCCCCGCGCAAGGCCGCAAGGGCCACGCGGGCCTTGAACTCGCCCGTAAACCACCGCCTTGTCGTCATGTCGTGTCCCTCCGTTACCCGGCGGAATACACCTCAGAGCCCTGTCCGATTTCCTGGGACCAGCTCAGGCCTCGGGCGCGATGCGGTACGCCTCGGATGACAAATTCTGCCGGCCGTACACATGCCAGTACGGTATCATCGCGAACATGACGAGCGCCCAAACGAGCGAGAGGCCGATCCAGATCAGCTCGGTTCGATCGATCGGCTCGCGCCACCAGTTGCGCTGGGCAGGAGGATGAATGGCCATGGCCTAGACCCCTTCTCGGTTGCGATCTAGGACGGGGCGACGAGGATGGAGACGATCTCAATGACCCCCCAAAGGATGTAGAAGACCGTCGGAATCACCACGCCCAGGAACAGAAGCAGGAACGGGTTCTCAATAACCCGTTGCATGAAGGCGGGCGGGCGGGCGTCGTCCGGCGTCGGTTGCGTTGCCACGGTGACCTCCTCGGTGGGTTCGCATCAAGGAGACCAAGGAGCGGGCGGCGGGGCCTTAATCTACCTCAAGTTCACGCAGCATCGTGGAGTGCCCGCGGAACGCGCTCGCGGGGAAGGTCTTGGGGATGACGGTGCGCCGAAGATCAGTTCGTCGCGGGCGACACGACCGGGAATACCGTCATGGAAAGGCCGCCGGCGGCGATCCCGGCACGCCCCTCAGCGCTTGGGCCGCCCTTCCGGGGGAGGCCACGCCGGCGGCCGGGTAACGGTGCCCGGGGTCTTGCCCGCCATGCGGTGGGCGACGAAGTCGGCCAGCGTCGGCAGCGTCAGGTAGGGGTTGGTCGCGAGCTGTTCGTCGAGCCTCGATGTCGGGGTCGGTCCATAGTTGTGCCCGGGATACATCACGGTGGAGCCCGGCAGGGTGTCGACCAGCCCGCGCAGGGAGCGGTACATCACGTGCGGATCGCCGCCGACGAAATCGCAGCGGCCGCAGCCGTTGACGAACATCGTGTCGCCGGTCACCAGATCGCCATGCACGTGGTAGCAGGTCGAGCCCGGGGTGTGGCCGGGTGTGTGGATCAGCGCGAGCTCGGTGTGCCGGCCGATGCGAACCCGGTCGCCTGGATCATGGCGGACCAGGTTCTCGCAGGCGAACGCGCCGAAGTCGATCTCGGCCCCCAGCATATGAACCTTCGCGTCGGTGTGGGCGAGCATCGCCTCCACTTCGTTCACGTGATCGAAGTGGCTGTGAGTGCACAGGAGATCGGTGATGCGGACGTCGAGCCGCGCCGCCTCCTCCAGGATCACCTCGTAGTTCCACGCCGGATCGACGACGGCACAGGTACGGCTCGCCTTGTCGCCGATCAAGTAGATGTAGTTCTGCCAGGATCCCAGCTCGAACTGGTGGATGAAGTACCCTTCCGCCGGCATGGGTTCGCCTCAGAACACGACGACGCTGCGGATCGATTCACCCTTGTGCATCAGGTCGAAGGCGTCATTGATCCTCTCCAGCGGCATCGTGTGGGTGATCAGATCGTCGATGTTGAGCCGGCCCGCCATGTACCAATCGACGATCTTCGGCACCTCGGTGCGGCCCTTGGCGCCGCCGAAGGCAGTGCCGCGCCACACCCGCCCGGTCACGAGTTGGAACGGCCGCGTGGCGATCTCGGCGCCGGCGGGGGCGACCCCAATGATGGTCGATTCGCCCCAGCCCTTGTGGCAACACTCCAACGCCTGTCGCATGGTCTGGACGTTGCCGATGCACTCGAACGAGTAGTCGGCGCCGCCGTTCGTGAGCTCTACCAGGTGGGCTACAAGGTCGCCCTTGACCGTCGCGGGGTTCACGAAGTGGGTTAGCCCGAGTTTGCGGGCAAGCGTCTCGCGCGCCGGGTTCAGGTCGACCCCGACGATCATGGCGGCGCCGACCATGCGGCTGCCCTGGATGACGTTGAGGCCGATGCCCCCCAGCCCGAACACGACGACGTTGGAGCCTGGCCTGACCTTGGCGGTGTTGATCACGGCGCCGACGCCCGTGGTCACGCCGCAGCCGATGTAGCAGATCTTGTCGAACGGCGCGTCCTTCCGCACCTTCGCCAACGCGATCTCGGGCACCACGGTGAACTGGGCGAAGGTCGAGGTGCCCATGTAGTGGTGCAGCGGCTCCTTGCCGATGCGGAAACGCTTGCCGCCGTCGGGCATCTGGCCGCGCCCCTGGGTGATGCGGATCGCTTGGCACAGGTTGGTCCGGCCCGACGTGCAGTAGTCGCACACCCGGCACTCGGGCACGTACAGCGGGATCACGTGATCGCCCTTGGCGAGACTGGTCACGTCGCGGCCGACGTCGACCACGATGCCCGCGCCTTCGTGGCCGAGGATCGCCGGGAACAGCCCCTCGGGGTCGGCACCCGACAAGGTGTAGGCATCCGTATGGCAGACGCCGGTGGCCTTGATCTCGACCAGCACCTCACCCGCCTTGGGGCCGTCCAGTTCGACCGTTTCGATCTGGAGCGGAGCCCCCGCCTTGTGCGCCACCGCGGCCTTGACCTGCATGAATTCCTTCCCCCTACCCCTACCCCTACCCCTACCCCTACCCCTACCCCTACCCCCTTCCGCGCGGGAAGGGGGTGCAACAATGTCCCCCTCCCGCGCCGGGAGGGGGAATGCCTTGCTCTAGGTGCTCAGGACGCCCTTGGCCTTGGCCGCATGGGTCGCGAGCATGTCCATCAGGGGCGGCGACAGACAATCATAGGGTTCGAGCTTGAGCTCCTTGAGGCGCGAACGCACCGCACCCATGTTCGCCGGATTGGCGCCGGATTCGATGATTGACGAGACGAAGGCCGCGAATTCCGGGGGTGCCCAGCCGCTCTCCTTGGACAGCTCCGTGTGGATGAAGTCGACGCCAAAGAGCGGGTGTGCCTTGTTCTCGATGCGGCCGTACATGTGCACGCCGCACTCCTTGCAGGCATGGCGCTGGATCGCCGCCGCGGCATCCACGACCTTCAACTTGCCTTCGTTGGCGCTGACCTTGAGGTTATCGCGCGGCACGACGGCGACTTGGGAGAACGAAGCGCCTTCGGGCTTCCAGCATTTGGTGCAGCCGCACACGTGGTTGTGCGCGCATTGGCCCTTGATGGTCATCTGCACGGCGTTCTGCTTGCACCGACAGCTCAGGGTCCCGCCCGCGAAATCCTTGGCGGCGGGCTTCAGGCCGCCATCGACCGACGGATGTATGGAGGTCATGTCCGTTCCTTTCATCGCGTGGATTGGTCCTGGGCGCCGCCCAACCGGATGATCCCGGGCGACCAATCCCGCGCCGCCGACACTAGCATCGGCGCGGCCCGTCCGGAAGTCCGCGACCACCCCGGCACCGGCGCCCCTGCCAGCGCCTACGACCCCGCCTTGATCTCCTCCCAGAGGAGGTTGAACTTTTCGTTGCTGACCGGGTCGTAGGATCCGAAGAACACACTGCCGGCCATCAGCGCCTCGGGGTCGGTAAGACCGAGGTTCTCGACGATGGCCGGGTCGGCGATCTCGAAGGCGATCTTGTTGGCGTGGCCGTAGCCGAACTCCTCGATCAGGTACTTGCCGGCTTCCGGCGACAACCAGGCGTCGATGAAGTCGTAGGTCATCTGGTCATCGCCCTCGCCGTCCTTGACGCACACCAGGCCGCAGCACCAGCCCCAGATGCCCTCCTTCGGCCGGGCATAGGCCACCGGAACGCCCTGCTCCTTCAGCCGCTTGTAGGTCTCGTTCCAGGCGTAGGCGATCACCACTTCGCCCGAGGCCAGCATCTGGTCGAGCTCGGTCGCCGTCGACCAGTAGTCCCGCGTGATCTTCCGCTGCTTGCGCAGCAGGTCGGCGATCGGACCATAGAGCGCGTCGTCGGGGATGTTCATCGGATCGATGCCCAGCACCGCCGCGGCCGCCTGGATGTTTTCATAGGTGTCGTAGGGCGAGATCTTGCCGGCGTAGCGCTCGTCGAACAGCATCGCCCAACTTTCCTCGGCGTCCACAAGGTCGGTGCGATAGATGACCGAGGAGTTGCCCCAGTCCGTTGGCACGAAGTAGGTCTCGCCGCCGAAGGCGACGCCGTTCTGGCTCCTGAGCGACGGGAACAGGCTCTCCCAGTTCGCAAGCCGGCCCGTGTCGATCGGCAGCAGGATGCCGGCGTCGGTCCACACGCGCATCTCCGTCGTGCAGGGGTGGGCGAGGTCCGGCCGATAGCCCGCGCGGATCTTCTGGAACGCCTCGGTGGTGTCGGCGAAGTTCGAGTAGTCGACCTGCCGCCCATACTTGGCGACGAACGGCGGGTGCAGCTCGGGGATCTCGTAGCCGCTCCACGTCAGATAGATCGGCATCTGCCCCGCTTCGGCTCGCGCGCCCACGGGCGTGAACGCCGTGGTCAGCCCGAGCGCGGCCAAGGCCCGGTTGAGGGTCCGCCGATCCGCCCGCCCGTGCCGCAGATCGTCGAGAAGTTTGCGATAGCTCATGACTGCGCTCCCTTTGGTGAGACGTCGATGGTTCCTGGAAACAGCTTAGCTCCGACGCCGCGGAGCAGGGTCAGCGAAGCATAGTCGGTGATGGTGAGGCCGCCATCGACGATCAGAGTCTGGCCGGTGACGAAGGATGCTTCGTCGGATGCCAGGAACACGACGGCCGCGGCGATCTCGGCCGGCGTACCCATGCGATCGAACAGCGACGGCGGCAGGTCCCAATCCCCGCCGGGTTTCCCCGACGGCGGGTTGGCCCCATCGGCTTCGATTGCGATCCAGCCCGGGCTGACCCCGTTCGCGCGCACGCCGTGCGGCGCCCCCTCGGCGGCCAACGATCGAGTCAGCGCCTCGACGCCCGCCTTGGCGACCGTGTAGAGCCCCCAGTTGCCGTGGACCGCGGCGGTCGAGGAAATGTTCACGATCGCACCCCGGCCCGCCCGTGCCAGGTGCGGCATGGCGTAGGCGGCGACGAACAGCGGCGCGTCCAAGTTGGGTCCGCGCATCTTTTGCCAGCGGGCGCCGGGTCCGTCGTCGGGTCCGATCCCCGACCGCCGCCCACCGACGCCGGCGTTGTTGACGACGATGTCGAGCCGGCCGAAGCGCCCGACCGCCTCGGCCACGGCGCGGGCACACTGATCCTCGTGGGCGAGGTCGGCCTGGATGAACGCACCCTTCTCCCCGACCTCGCCCTGGACCTTGGCGCCCTTCGCCCCGTCGCGGCCGACGAAGGCGACCAGCGCCCCCTCGGCCACAAAGCGGTGGACGATGCCGCGCCCGATCCCGGAGTTGCCCCCGGTGACGAGCGCGGCCTTGCCGGCGAGCCTCACGATCCGGCGCGGATGTCTTCCCACAACCGGTTGATTTTTTCGTCGTAGGCCGCATCCTGGGGTCCGAAGAAGACGCTGCTGGCCATCAGCGTCTCGGGGTCGGTGAGGCCTAGGTTCTCGACCACCGCCGGATCGGCTATCTCGAACGACTTCTTGTTCGAATGACCGTAGCCGTACATCTCAATCAGGTTCTTGCCGGCTTCCGGCGACAGCCAAGCGTCGATGAAGTCATGCGCCATCTGCTCGTCGCCCTCGCCGCCCTTGACCCGGACTACGCCGCAGCACCAGCCCCAGATGCCCTCCTTGGGCCGCGCGTAGGCCACCGGCACGCCCTGCGCCTTCAGGCGCTTGTAGGTCTCGTTCCAGGCGAAAGCGATCACCACCTCGCCCGACGCGATCATCTGATCTAGCTCGGACGCCGTGGTCCAATAATTGCGTGCCAAGCCGCGTTGCGCGCGTACCATGTCTGCGACCGGACCGTTCAGCACATCATCCGGAATGTTGGTCGGATCGACGCCGAGAACCGCTGCGGCCGCTTGGATGTTCGAAACCGTATCGGGCGGCGAGATCTTGCCGGCATAGCGCTCGTCGAACAGCATCGCCCAGCTTTCCTCGGCGTCCACTAAATCCGTACGGTAGACGATGGAGGAGTTTCCCCAATCGGTCGGAGCGAAGAAGGTTTCGCCGTCGTAGGCCACACCCTTCTGGGTCGAGAGAGTGGGGAAAAGATGCTCCCAGTTGGAAAGGCGGCTGGTGTCGATCGGCAACACTATCCCGGCGTCCGTCCAGATGGTCATATCGCTGGTGCACGGGTGCGCTAGGTCGGGCCGATATCCCGCACGAATCTTCTGGAGCGCTTCGGTAACATCCGCAAAATTTGAGAAGTCGATTTGCTTGCCGTACTTGGTGATGAACGGCGGATGCAGTTCGGGGATCTCGTAGCCGCTCCAGGTGAAATAAACCGGCATCTGGCCGCCTTCGGCCCGTGCCGCGACGGGTGCGACGGCGGTGGCGAGCCCGAGAGACGCCATGGCCTTGGCCACGGTCCGACGATCGGCCCGGCCGTGACGCAGATCGTCAAGAACTTTTCGATATGACATGAAACGCTCCCCGTTTTGTTGGTTGTGAAACGTCGAGGAAACACCCGTCGCACAATGGGCGCAACCGCGAATCGCCTATCCCAGCTCGAAGAACCGCTCCAGCTCCCGGTCGGTGACGAGGCCGCGGAACTCCCGTTCCTGCCACTCGCGGGTGTCGGCATAGTGGTCGACGAAGGCGTCCCCGAACAGCTCCCGCGCCGCGCTCGACGCCCGGAATCGCTCGATCGCCGCCCCGAAGGTCGGCGGGAACTGGTGCCTGGCGGGATTTTGGCGGTGTAGGCGCTCTCCATCATCGGCGGGCCGGGCTCCAGTTCGCGCTCGATGCCCCACAGCCCGGCGGCAACCAGGGCGCCAACCGAGAAGTACGGGTTCGCATCCGCGCCCGGGGAGCGGCACTCGATGCGCTGGCTCTTGGGTTCGCCCGGAATCACGCGGATGGCGCAGGACCAGTTCTCGATTCCCCAGACCGCGGCGATGGGCGCGAAGATGCCGGGGACCAGCCGTTTGAACGAGTTCACGTTGGGCGCCAGCATCAAAAGGAGCTCGGGCATCAACGCCTGCATGCCGCCGACGAAATGGCGCATCGTTTTGCTCATGCCATGCGGCGCGCTCGCATCATGGAACAGCGGCTTGTCCTGCTTGTCGCGCAACGAAAGGTGGACGTGGCCGCTGTGCCCGTCGGCCCCGTTCGACCAGCGCGCCATGAAGGTCATCATCAGGTCGCGCCGCTGCGCCACCGCCTTGGCGTAGCTCTTGAAGATGGCGGCGTCGTCGCACACCCGCACGCCGGGGCCGTAGGCGATGGTCGCCTCCATGAACCCCGGCCCCATCTCCTCGTGCATGGTGTCCAGGGGAATCTCCAGGGCCTGGCAGGCGTCCATGATCGCGTTGTAGAACTCGGACCACACCGACTGCCGCTGCAGCACGTAGTAGGTCTTGTACGGGGTGGTAACGTTCAGGTTCCGAAACCCCTTCTCGACCACCGACGTCGGCGTCTCGTTGAACAGGGTGAACTCGTATTCAACCCCGTGATAGGGCACCAGGTCCATGGCGTCGGCCCGGGCCATGATCCGCTTGAAGACGAGGCGCAGGCAAAGCGCCGCCGTTTCGTCGCCGTACTCGATCTGGAAGAACAGATTGCGGCGCGCCGGCTCCCATGGGATCACCCGGCAGGAATCTGGGATCACCCGCAGGATCGCATCGCAGCAGCCTTGGCCCGCGTCCGAGATCTTGGCGTTCTCGGCGATCACGTCGTTGTAATCGAGGCCGAGCGTGACCGCCGGGATTCCGAGCCCATGATCGAGGGCCGACAGGAACTTCCGCCGAGACAGGTACTTGCCTCGCAGCATCCCCTGGGTATCGACCATGCCCACGGTGACGAACTCCGCCTCGGTCTCCGCGACCATCCGCCGCACATCGTCGGCCGACTTCACCTCACTCGGTTTCATGCCCCTCCCCGCGCCGGGGGGACGCTAACGCATCTTCCAAGAGGCTGCATAGCGACCCTTGCCAAGGCCCGGCACAGGCCGCAACCTCTCCGCGACTTTCATGGATGTGAACCAGGAGCGACCGACCCCATGACCGCCGATGACATGCGCAACGCCCGGGTCGATCTCGCCGCCGCCTATCGCCTGGCGGTCTGGTTCGAGCTCAACGAGGGAATCGACAACCACTTCACCCTGATGGTGCCCGGCCGCCGCGACCGGTTCCTGCTGAATGCCTTCGGGTTGCACTGGTCCGAGGTCACGGCCAGCAACCTGATCGCCGTCGATATGGGCGGCAAGGTCGTCGAGGGCGACGGCGAGGCCGAGGCGACCGCCCACTACATCCACGCGCGACTTCATCTGCACCACCCGCACGCCACCTGCATCCTGCACACCCACATGCCGTTCGCCGCGGCACTGTGCTCGCTGGACGACGGCGCGGTCGAGCCGTCGTCGATCAACGCGCTGCGCTTCAACGCGGACATCGCCTACGACCCCCTCTACACCGGCGAGGCCCTGTCCACCGACGAAGGCGACCGCATGGCCGCCGTGCTCGGGGACAAGCGCATCCTGTTCCTGGCCAACCACGGGGTGATCGTGGTTGGCGAGTCCGTGGCCCAGGCCTTCGAGAATCTCTACTTCCTGGAGCGGACGTGCAGGGTGCAGGTGCTGGCGCTGTCGACCGGCCGCGCGCTCCGCCGCGTCGCCCGCCATCTGTCGCGCGGCAAGGTCGGCACCAACCCAGACGCCGTCCGTTACGCCGACCTGCACTTCGCGGCCCTCAAACGCCTGCTGGACAAGCGTGAGCCCGACTACAAGGACTGAGCCTCCGCGTGCGCCGACACAAAGGGTGGCACCGATTGAGTCGAAACGCGGGAACCGACATGAGCGCGATCCCTGGCGGGCCGGACGAATTGACCGTGGCGTAGGTCGGCGCGGCGCTGGATGCTTGGCGGCTGGGTTGCTCGGCGGGTCTCACGTCGATCGAGGATCTGCGGTTGATCGAACCGCCCGGATAAGCCCCCACTTCGTTGACACCCCCTGAACCCCGGTCTAGCGTCCCCTGGGTCGGCGATACGGCGCCATGCCGCACCCGACGAGCATCACGGGAGGACACAACCATGACGAAATCCGACATCCTTACCCTGCGCGCGGCCCGCCGCTTCAACCGCCGGACGGTGCTGGCCGCCGGCACCGCTGCGGCCGCGGCCGGGTTCTCCGCCAAGGCGACGGGACCCTTCATCCGCGATGCCAAGGCTGCTTCGCTGGAGCTGCGGGCCCTAATGTGGGAGCCGTACAACGTGAAGGAGACGGTGGCGGCGTTCGAGGCCGAGACCGGCGCGACCTTCGCCCCGACGTTCTTCGACGGCAATTCCGAGGCCTTCAACAAAATGAAAGCCGGCGGCACCGAGGACTTCGACCTGGTCATGGCCGACGGCCACTGGCCGCGCCAGTACCACAAGCAGGGTCTGACCCAGGTGACCGACCACTCCAAGGTTCCCAACCTGTCCAATTCCTACCCGGTGTTCCTGCCGCCGAACTACCTGCTCGACCAGGTCGAGGGTGGCACCGACATGGTCGCGGTGCCCAACTGCTGGGGCGGCTACGGCGTCACCATCAACGAGAGCAAGATCGACCCGGCCGACGCCGAGACGATCGAAGTGCTCTACATGGACAAGTATGCCGGCCACATCATCACCAGCGCCCGGTTCGAGGAGAACATCGCCGAGACCGGCATCCTGGTGGCCGACCGCATGGGCACCAAGGAAATCGCCCGGCCCGACGGCAAGCCGTTCAACCCCTACGTCCTGACCGACGAGGAGCTGGAAGAAGCCAAGAAGTGGCTGATCAAGCAAAAGAGCCTGCTGCTCACCCGCTACCAGGACTACGACATGGTCGACAAGCTGATGATCTCGGGCCAGGCGTGGTGCGCACCCGAATGGGCGCTCACGTTCCGCCGCCTGCTCGCCATGCAGCGGGCCGGTGAACTGGATTGGACCGCCCGGCACATCCTGAAGCCCAAGGAAGGCGGGCTCGGCTGGGTCGACAACTGGATGATCAGCTCTGGCGTCCAGGACGCGGAGAAGATGGAGCTCACCTACAACTGGATCAACCGGTTCCTCGGCAAGGACAACATGATCATCGTGCTGCGCGAGGAAGGCACGGCCTCGATCATCGACGTCCGCGACATGTGCACCGAGGTCGAGATCTCCGACTTCCTGCTCAACGAGACCGATCAGATCCAGGGCCTCTACATGTTCGACCAGCCGTCCAGCCCCGAGAAGTGGGAACGCGTCTGGTCCGAAGTCGAGGCGGCGTAACGCTCCGCGCTGCCGGCCACCCCATCCTTCCCCCCCTCTCTCCCTCGTCGGAGACGGTCGGGGCGAGGGGGCCGTGCGACCTGTCCCATGCCCGGTTCCGGCCCTTGGCCGGGCCGGGCATCACGCTTGAAATGAGCCCATCGATCCTCCATGTCTGACGTAGCGATCGGCATCCACGACGTCACCAAACGCTTCGGCCGCACCGTCGCGGTCAAGAACGCGACCCTGGAGATCAGCCAGGGTGAGTTCTTCTCGCTTTTGGGCCCCAGCGGTTCGGGCAAGACAACGCTGCTGCGCATCATCGCTGGCCTCGAAGCCCCGGACGGCGGCCGGGTCACCATCGCCGGCAAGGACGTGACCGACCTGCCGCCCTATGCCCGTGGCGTCGGCATGGTGTTCCAGGACTTCCTGTTGTTTCCGCACATGACGGTGGCCGAGAACATCCAGTTCCCGCTGCGCATGCAGCACGCGAACCGTGCCACCCGCGACGAGCGCCTCGCCTGGATCGTCAAGCTCCTGCGCATCGACGGCCTGGAGGGGAGGTTCCCGCACCAGCTCTCCGGCGGCCAGCAGCAGCGCGTCGCCCTGGCGCGCGGGCTGATCTCGCGCCCGGCCCTCTTGCTGCTCGACGAGCCGCTGGCGAACCTGGACCGCGAGCTGCGCAAGGAGATGGAAGTCGAGGTCCGCCGCTATCAGCGTGAGCTTGGAATTCCCTTCGTCTATGTGACGCACAACCAGGAAGAGGCGCTCACCATGAGCGACCGCATAGCGGTGATGCGGGCCGGCGGGTTCGAACAGGTGGCGCCTAAACTCGACGTCTACATCGCCCCGGCCACCGCGTTCGTCGCGAGTTTCGTTGGCCACGCCAACCGCCTGCGCGGGAACCTTCGAGATGGGATGCTCGACTGGAAAGGCCATCGTCTGGCGCTGCCCAAGATCGAAGGAGCGACGGACGGTGACGCCATCGACTACTTCATCAAGTGCGAGCATCTGACGATCGCGCCGGCCGGCACCAGCGTCGGCGCCAACCTCAACCGGGTCGACGGCACCATCCGAGACATCATCTTCAAGGGCCAGGTGGCGGACCACCTGGTCGTGCTGGGCGACGGCACGGAAATCGTCGTCAGCGAGGCGGCCAGTCTGCCGCGCGTCAAGGCGGGAGACGCCGTGAGCATCACCTGGGCGCCCGACGCCGGCCGGTCCTTCCGCGCGCTGGACACCTAGGTTCCATGCTGCGGAGGGCGGAGACGCGATTTTTGCTGCTCGGTCTGCCGGGCGTGGCGTTCACCGTGCTGTTTCTGCTCATGCCGATCGTCTCGGTACTGATCTTCAGTTTCTGGCGGACCGAGAGCTACGAAATCTACGCCGACTGGAACCTGGACAACTACCGCGCCGTTCTCACTAATCCTACGTACCTGACGTTCCTGGGACGCTCGGCCTATACGGCGCTGATCGTGACGCTGCTTTGCCTGCTCTACGCTTGGCCCGTCGCTTACTTCGTGGCTAAGTACGGTGGGCGCTATCGTTTGCTACTGGTCTTGGGTTTGGCCGCGCCGTTCTTTACGGGCGCGGTTCTGCGGTTGGCGGCGTTGCAAGCGATCATGGGGCCGATCGGCTTCATCAACATGGTGGTGACCTGGTTCGGGCTCGAGCCGATCGGCTTCATCATGTACACGAAATTCGCCACCGGAATCGGGCTCGCCTATCTGTATCTGCCCTTCATGGTGACGGCTATCTACCTGTCGCTGCTTAACTTTAACTTCCAGCTGTTGAACGTGGCCAAGGTCAACGGAGCCCGGCCGTGGCGCGCGTTCTGGGCCGTGACCTGGCCGCTGAATTGGATCGGGACGGTGATCGGCGTAGTCCTGGTGTTCATCCCCTGCATGGCGGAATCGCTCACGCCTCGCTTCCTCGGCGGCCCTGACGGCGCGTTGTTCGGCACCGTGCTCGGCCAGCAATTCGGCGAAACCGGCACGTGGGCGCAAGGTTCCGCCATGGGAGTGCTGCTGTTCGTCGTCTGCTTCGCCGTGATCGTCGGCATGGCGCTGACGATCAACCCGCGACGCGCCGGCTTCACCGGAGCGGGACGCTGATGCGCAACCGGCTGACACCCATCACGCTCGGGACCATGCTGGTGGCGCTCTACCTGTTTCTGTTCGCGCCCGTGATCTATCTCGTCTACGCCTCATTCGCGCGCGACACGGTGTGGCCGTTCCCCTGGCACTTCACCGTCGCGGGCTATGTCGATCTGGCGGGAGCGCGGGCGTACCAGCAGGCGTTGTGGAACAGCGTGGTGCTGGCCTCGGCTGCGGCGTTTCTGGCGATGGCGTTGTCGGCCATGGGCAGCATCGCCGTGCTGAAGTACCGCCACCGATGGCGCGGGGCCTTCGCCATCATCATCGTCAGCCCGATGTTCGTGGCCGAGCTGCTGATCGGCATCTCGACCCTGATCTTCAACCGCAAGGTGCTGGGCCTGCCGGGCAACATGGGCTCGGCGATCGTCGCCAACGCGGTGCACGGCATGGCGTTCGGCTTCCTCATCATGCTGGCGCAACTGGTGCGCTACGACTGGCGATTGGACGACGCGGCGCAGGTGTTCGGCGCGGGCCCCTATCGGACGTTCTGGTACGTGACCCTGCCCAACATCTGGCCGGCGATGCTGGGGGCCTTCGTGCTGTCGTTCCTGCTGGCGTTCAACAACCTGGAGATCAGCTTCTACAACTTGGGCGCCATCCCCACCCTGCCGTCCCTCGCCTGGGGTTCGCTGCGCTACGGCCTGAAGCCCGAACTGTTCGCCCTGGCCGCGCTGGTCAACGGCGTGGTGTTCGCGGCCTTCGCGGTGATCTACGCCCTCATGCGCACCGGTCTCGTGCGCTTCGGCTATCGCGGTATCTGAATGAGCTTCACCGGCAAGGTGGCGCTGGTCGCCGGCGCGGGCGGCGGCATGGGTCTGAACATCGCGAGCGACCTGATCGCCGAGGGCGCCGCCGTTACCATGCTCGACGTAAAGCCGGCACCCGAGATCGCGGGCCGGCACCTCTACCTCCAGGGCGACGTGACCGACGAGGCCTTCGTCCGGGACGGGGTGGCGAAAACCGTCGCCGCGTTCGGCCGGCTCGACTACCTGGTGAACGCGACCGGCGTCCTGTGGTTCGACCGCGACAAGTCCCTCGTCGAGATGGACATGGACGTGTGGGACCGGGTGCTGGCGATCAACCTCAAGTCCTTCGCGCTGACCGCCCGCCACGCCATCCCGGAGATGCGCAAGGCGGGCGGCGGCGCCATGGTGCATATCTCCTCGACCCAGGCGCTGCGCGGCGACGCCAAGGCGCAGGACGCCTATGGCGCCGCGAAGGGCGCGATCCGGTCGCTCTCCAAATCCATCGCCATCCAGTTCGCCAAGGACCGGATTCGCTCCAACGTGATCCTGCCGGGCGGGACGCTGTCGCCGATGCAGGCGCGCTGGGAGGGGAAGACCGAGCTGCAGGCGGCGATCGCCGGCCACATCCCCCTGGGGCGCATCGGCACCACCCAGGACCAGGCGAACGCCGTACTGTTCCTGCTGTCGGACAAGGCCTCCTACATCACCGGGGCCGAGCTGATCGTCGACGGCGGCGTGACGGCGTTGCCGTAGATGACCGACGCCCTGCCGCGCGCGGATTGGAGCTTTCCGACCCGGATTCGGTTCGGGGTGGGGCGGATCGCCGAGTTGCCCGAGGCGTGCCGCGCGCTCGGCATGACGCGGCCGCTGCTGGTGACCGACCCGGGTCTGGCCAAGCTGCCGATGATCGCGGCGGCGGTCGCGCGCAACGTCGCTGCGCGGTTGCCGACGGCGCTGTTTTCTGGGCTCCGGCCCAACCCCCTGGCCGAGGACGTGACCCGGGGCGCCGCCGCGTTCAAGGCCGGCGGGCACGACGGGGTGATCGCCTTCGGCGGTGGCTCCAGCCTGGACACCGGCAAGGCGATCGCATTCATGGCCGTGCAGCGATACGGAATCGAGGAGCTGACGGTCGCGAGCTTCCAGGACTTCCAGGCGGCGTTGCCGAAGATCGTGACCGCCGGCTTGGCGCCCGTGGTGAGCGTCGCCACCACGTCGGGCACCGGCTCGGAGATCGGCCGGTCGGCGGCGATCATCGATCCCGCGACGCGGACCAAGAAGGGGTTGTTCCACGAGCGGATGATGCCCGGCATCTGCATCGCCGATCCGGAGCTGACCGCCGGCCTGTCACCGGCGCTCACCGCCGCCGTGGGCATGGATGCGCTGTCGCACAGCCTGGAGGCTTACTGCTGCCCGTTCTACCACCCGATCGCCGAGGGTGCCGCGTTGCACGGCATGGCGCTGGTCAAGGAGTGGCTGCCCCGGGCCGTGGCCGACGGGCGCGACCTGATGGCGCGGAGCCAGATGATGACCGCGAGCCTGGCCGGCGCCACCGCGTTCCAGAAGGGCGTGGGCGGGCTGCACGCGCTGAGCCATCCGCTGTCGTCGGTGCACGACGTGCACCACGGTTTTGGCAACGCCGTGCTGATGCCCTACATGCTGGCGTTCAACCGGAAAGCGATCGCCGACAAGCTGACCGCGCTGGCGCGTTACCTGGATTTGCCGCGCCCCTCGCCCAAGGCGGTGATCGACTGGGTGCTGCGTTTGCGCGAGCAGATCGGGATTCCCCACACGCTGGGGGCGCTCGGGATCACGGCGGAGCACGCGGACGTGCTGGCGCCCATGGCCGCCCTGGACATCGTCGCCGGCGAGAACCCGGTGCCGTTCACGGCCAAGGACGCCAGGCGGATCTACGCGCGGGCGCTGGCAGGGAGGGTTTAGGCAAGGTGTTGGTTCCGCCGGCATAGGGGCGGGGTGAAGGATTGTGTTGTGGAGAAGATACCAGCACTGATGTTCAGCGACGGCAAAGCCTGCGAGAAGTGGGTTCCGCGGGCGGGGGAATCCAGATCACGGACCAGCGTCGCGCCCGTCGCTGGCAAGGCAACTCCCAACATGAGCGCCACGCACAGCGCGCCGGCGCCGAACGTGGCGAATCTTGCGACGAATCCCATGGGGATACCTCCAATGGTTCTTGCGGACAACCCGAATGATCGGGAATCATGCGATTGTGTCGGGCCACTGGCGAACTTCGACGCCACGACGTTCGGCGCTGAAAGTCGTTGAACCGTCCGGCCGGCGTGTGGTAGGAAATATCCCATTTCAGTGGGATACAGAGAAGGCCGCGCGATCGACTGGGTGGCGATCGAGCGGGACTATCGCGATCCGACGGTGCCGTATCGGGAGATCCTGGAGCGGCACGGGATCACCAATCATCGATTCTATGCCTATGCCGATCGGCACGGCTGGCCGCGGCGGAAGCCGCGGGAGTTGCCGCCGCCGCGGCCGGGGTACGAGCTCAGGCGGCTGGCGCAGGCGCTGCGCGCCCGCCTGGTGACGGCGATGGACGACGGGAGCGTTGCCCCCACCGAGCGCTGCGTCGCCCTGCTGCTGAAGCTGGTTCAGGCGCACGAGAAGATGATGGGGATCGAGCGGGCCACGAAGCCTGCGAGGAAGGAGTCGAAACCGGACCCGTTGCCGACCCGCGCGGAACAGGACGAGATCGACCGCGCCAACATCGAACGCTACGTCGAAGCCAGGATCCAGCAGCGTCTCCGGCAGATGCGGGGTGAGACGGACTGAAGCGAGGGCGGGGATCTGGAGGACGAGGGCCTGGAGGACGATGCGGAGGCCGGCGACGTGGCGGCCGGCGACGATCGACCCGCGTGACGCCCCTAAGGCGCCGCGAGGGCGCGGGCGACGAGGGCCTGGGCCGCGGGCGGGAGCGGGAGAGCGAGGGCGGCGGCGCGGGCGGGTTCGGACATCTTGCGCCAGGTCTTGCGCAGGATGGCGATGACCTTGTCGGGCGCGTGGGCGGCGGCGAAGGAGGCTAGTTCGGATTCCAGGAACACCAGGAAGGCGCTGTCCTCCAGCGCCTGGGCCTCGGGGTCGGTCTTCAAGGTTCTCCTTGCGGATGAGCGAACCGACCCGGCCGATGGTGGCCTCGTCGTAGCCGGCGGCGGCGAGGATTTCGCCGGCGCGGGCGGCGTGGGCGCGGGCGAGTTCGGTGCGCCAGCGCAGGTAGCCGAGCTTGCCTTCGGGGTAGTCCCGGCGCGGCCGACGCCACCGCTCAATGTGCTGCGCCCGGACGGCGAGGCGTAAGGCTTCCGCCGCCGCTGGATCGAGACGGTCGAGCCAGGCGCTCATGCGGCGGCCGTAGACCAGTTCGTGGGGGCCTTCGGGGCGGACGTCGGGATCGGCCGCATTGGCCGCGTCGATGGCGGCGATCGCGCGGGCGAACCGGTCCGCGCTCACGGGCGGCGGGCCGGCTCGATCAATTCGAAGACGATGCCGTTCGGGTCGCTGAGGTAGGCGCACCAGCATAGGTCGGCGGGATCGTCCGGCAGCAACTCGATCGTGCCGGTCATGGTCGCCCCGGCCGCGACCAGACGGGACACCGTGCCCCGGATGTCGGCACAGGTGAAGGCGAAGTGCGACGCATGGTCGTCGTTCAGCGCGGCACCCCCCTTGCGCCCGCGCGGGGCCAGGTATTGGACGAATTCGATCTGCTGGCCGTGGCCGGCAATGAAGACGATGACGGTATCGGCGCCCGGGATTCCCGCCATGCGCCCGAGTTCGGCGCTGCGGTACGCGCGGCGGGAGACCTCCTTGAAGCCGAGTTCCGTCGTCCAGAACGCCACCGACGCGTCGAGGTCGGCGACGGTGTAGCAGGTGTGGTCGATGCCGGTGATGGCCATGGATGGGCGCCTCGCTGCCACGACACGGGAACCAGGAAATCGCCAGTGTCCCGGCGATTCTGCAATGCGCTCCGCGGATTGCCGCGAGGTCGGGCGCATCGCGGAATCGGGACCCTAGAACATGTTCCGTTCGGATGGAACCTCCCCCTCCCCCTCCCGCAAGGGGAGGGGGGACGCACGGGTCGGCTCGAATCTTCCCCCTCCCCTCGCGGGAGGGGGAGGGGGTCCATCCGACTGATTCAATCCGCTTGGAGCGTGCTCTAACGGATCACTCGGGCCCCGCCAACCCCGCGGCCTCGAGGGCGGCCTTCTGGCGGCGGGCGAGTTGGCCTGCGTCGAATCCCTTGATCAGTTCGTGGAACAGCCGGTGCCAGTTGACCTCGGCCTTGAGGTGCAGGAAGACCGAGCCGAGGCCGATCGCCGCCCGGTCCATGAAGACGAATTCACGCGGGACGGTGACGCCGCCGAGTTCACGCAGGCGCGCGTGCACCCGGCTGGCGACGCGGGCGCCGTAAAGGCCCGTATCGGCCTCCTGGATGCGCCGCGGACGGTCCTCGAGCAGGGGGCCGTAGAGATACTCGGCCCATAGATTCAAGGTATCGATCACCGCGTTCGTCAGGCCGGTGAAGCCCCAGGTCTCGTAGGCGTGGACGGCGAGAGCGCGGTCGCCCCGCTCGAGCGCCCAATAGAGGTCGATCACCCCCCGGACGAAGGCCGGCCGGAACTTGCGGACGCAGCCGAAGTCGAGGAGGTTCACGGTCATGTCCGCCGCGACCTTATAGTTGCCGAGGTGCGGATCGCCGTGGATGACGCCGTAGCTGTAGAACGGCACATACCAGGCGCGGAACATGTTGCGGGCAAGGCGGTTGCGCTGCTCCTGGGTGTCGCCGACGTAGGCGATCAGCGGCCGGCCGCCCATCCAGGTCATGGTGAGCAGGCGCCTGGTGGAGAGCTCCGGGATCACATGGGGAACGCGGACGTGCTTCTGGCCCCCGAGCATGGCGCCGTAGAGCCGCATGTGCCGGGCCTCCAGGTCGTAGTCCAGCTCTTCCCGCAGCCGGGCGGCGATTTCGTCGTGGATGCGGCTGGGGTCGACCGCCCGGTCGTAGCGGCGGTAGACGGCGAAGACGATGCGCAGCTGGGCGAGATCGGCTTCGACCGCCGAGGCCATGTCGGGATACTGCAGCTTGCAGGCGAGCGCCCGGCCGTCGCGGCCCGTGGCTTCGTGCACCTGGCCGAGCGACGCGGCGGCGGCGGCCTCGTGGGTGAAGGCGCGGAATCGGCTCTCCCAGCCGGGGCCGAGTTCGGCGATCATCCGGCGCTTCACGAACGGCCAGCCCATGGCCGGCGCGTTGGCCTGAAGCTGCGCCAGCTCGATCGCGTATTCGGCAGGCA
Organism: Alphaproteobacteria bacterium; assembly: GCA_009694045.1. Classification (GTDB taxonomy): domain Bacteria; phylum Pseudomonadota; class Alphaproteobacteria; order SP197; family SP197; genus SHVY01. The sequence goes on from SHVY01000015.1 coordinate 43,654, forward strand.
GGGCATCGGGGATGGTGGCGAGCAACTGCGCCACCTTCATCAAGGGGCCCTTGAGGCCGCCGAGCGCGAGGCGCAAATCCGCGGCGAAGCGGCCGCGATCGAGGGTGGCGCCGAAGACCCGGCCCGCGCCCAGCCGGGCGGCGAGCCCGCCGACCGAGGACGAGACCCGGACGTAGCGCCGGACCCGGCCCGCGAGGGTATTGCGTTCGTCGGCCATCAGGTCTCGTCCAGCTCGTCGATGAAGCGGGCGATCAGGCCGAGACCCTTGGACCAGAACGCCGGATCGCCGGCATCGAGCCCGAAGGGGGCCAGCAGCTCGCGGTGCCGCAGCGTGCCGCCGGCCCGCAGCATCCGCAGGTAGCGCTCCTGGAACCCGTCGGCCGCGTCCTCGTACACGGCGTAGAGGGCGTTCACCAGGCAATCGCCGAAGGCATAGGCGTAGACGTAGAACGGCGTGTGGACGAAGTGCGGGATGTAGGTCCAGTAGACGTGGTAGGCGGCGTCGAAGCGGAGCGCCGGGCCGAGGCTTTCGCCCTGGACGCTCATCCACAGCTCGCCGATCCGCTCGGCGGTCAACTCGCCGGTGCGGCGCTCGTCGTGCAGCCGACGCTCGAAATCGCAGAACGCGATCTGCCGCACCACCGTGTTCAGCATGTCCTCGACCTTGCGGGCGAGGAGGACACGTCGGCGGCCGCGATCGCGCTCCCCCGCCAGCAGGCGGCGGAAGGTGAGCTGCTCGCCGAACACCGACGCGGTCTCGGCGAGGGTGAGGGGCGTGTCGGCCATCAGGGCCCCCTGCCCCGCCGCCAGCACCTGGTGCACGCCGTGGCCGAGCTCGTGGGCGAGCGTCATCACGTCATGGGCCCGCCCCTGATAGTTCAGGAGCAGGTAGGGATGGGCGCTCGGCACCGTCGGGTGGGCGAAGGCGCCGCCGGTCTTGCCCGGCTTCGACCCGGCGTCGATCCAGGGCTTCGCGAAGAACGGCTCGGCCGCGCGGCGGAGTTCCGGGGAGAAGGCGTCGTAGGCGTCGAGCACGGTGGTGACCGCGGTCGACCAGGGGATGGTGCCCGCGTCCTCGTCCGGCAGGGGCGCGTTGCGATCCCAGTAGTCGAGGCGATCACCGCCGAACCATTTGGCCTTGAGCGCGTAGTAGCGGTGGGACAGGCGCGGATAGGAGTCGCGGACGGCGGCCATGAGGGCGTCCACCACCGCATCCTCGACCTGGTTGGCGACGTTGCGCGAGGCCATCGGGTGCTGGAACCCGCGCCAGCGGTCCTCGATCTCCTTGTCCTTGACGAGCGTGTTCATGATGGTCGCGAACCCGCGCAGGTTCCGGCCGAGCACCCGGCCGATCTCGTGCGCCGCCTCGCGGCGGACGGCCCCGTCGGGCGAATGGAACAGGTCGAGGGCCTCGGCCTCACCCAACTCCTTGCCGCCGACCGAGAAGCGCAGCGCCGTCACCGTCTCGTCGAACAGCCGGACCCAGGCGTCGCGCCCCGTCACCGCCTTCTCGTGCAGGAGCTTCTCCAACTCCTCGGAGAGCTGATAGGGGCGGAAGGCGCGGACGTCGCGCAGCCAGGGGCGATAGCGCGCCGCCGCCGGATCGGCGAGCTTCGCCTCCAGCACGGCGTCGTCGAGCTTGTTCATCTCCAGGGTGAAGAACAGCAGGTTGGTGGTGATGTCGTTCACGGCCTCCTGGGTGGTCTGGTAGAAGCGGCCGACTTCGGCGTCGTCCATGGCGCGGCAGAAGACCAGGTAGGCGAACGAGCCGATCCGCCCGAGGCGTTCCTGCTGCACCTCGTAGGCGGCGATCGCCGCGCCGAGCTCGGCCCCGGTCATGACCGCGAGCCGGCCGGCGTGCGCCGCGGCGAAGTCCTTGGCCGCCGTAGCCGCGGCACTCAGGTCCGCGGCCAGCGCCGGAGAGTCGGGAGCCGGATAGAGATCGCCCAGATCCCAGGTCGGCAGGGTGCCGAGGTTCGTCGCCGTTGCCATCGCGCTTACTCCTTCTCGCCGGCCTCTATGACATAATGCCCGACGGGATGGCGACAACCAGCACCTCTTGGCCGAACCTGGCCAGCATGATGTTCGCGCAGGCCGAGAGGCTGGGCGAGGCACCCTGGCTGTGGGCGAAGCGCGACGGGGTCTATCGGGCGCTGTCCTGGGCCCAGGCGGCGGCGGACGCGAGCGCCCTGTCCCGGGCCTTGCGCGCCCTGGGCATCGGGCCGGGGGACCGCGTCGCCCTGGTGTCGGAGAACCGGCCGGAGTGGGCGATCGCCGATTTCGCGATCATGGCGGCGGGGGCGATCACGGTTCCCGCCTACACGACCAACACCGCGAGCGACCATCGTCACGTGCTTACCAGCAGCGGCGCCAAGGCGGTGATCGTGTCGACGGCGGCACTCGGTGCCCGGGTCGCGGGTGCGCTGGACGCCGCGCCGGACGTGCGCACCATGATCGCCCTGGAGGCCCCGACGGCCGTCCTGCCGGGGCATGTGACCCTGCACTCCTGGACCGACGCGCTGGCGCGCGGAGCCGGGCGGCCCGACGACGTCCGCGCCCTGGCCGAGCGCTGGGGCCGCGACGACCTCGCCTGCCTGATCTACACGTCGGGGACGGGGGGCGCGCCGAAGGGCGTGATGTTGAGCCACGGCGCGCTTCTGCATAACTGCTGGGGCGCGCGGCGGCTGTTCGCGACGATCGGCCTGGGGCGCGAGCGGTTCCTGTCGATCCTGCCCCTGAGCCACGCCTACGAGCACACCGTCGGGCTGATGTTCCCCTGCTCGATCGGGGCGGAGATCTACTATGCCGAGGGGATCAACGAGCTGGGGCGGAACTTCACCGAGGCGCGGCCCACGGCGATGCTGTGTGTGCCGCGGCTCTACGAGGTGCTGCGCGACCGCATCCTCTCCCAGGTGGCGCGGACCGGCGGGCTGAAGGCCAAGCTCCTGCACCTGGCCGTGACGCTCGGCAGCCGCCGCTATCGCGGCCGCCTGGGACTGGTGGATCGGATCGCCGACCGCGCGCTCGACCGCCTGGTCCGCGCGAACATCGCCGCCCGATTCGGCGGGCAGCTCAAGGCGTTCATCTCCGGCGGCGCGCCCCTGAACCCCGAGGTGGGGCTGTTCTTCGTCGCCCTTGGCGTCCGCGTCCTCCAGGGCTACGGCCAGACCGAGGCGGCACCGGTGGTGAGCGTGAACCTGCCCGAACGCAACCGGCTGGAGACCGTCGGCCCGCCGCTCGAGGGCGTCGAGCTGCGGCTGGCGGGGGACGGCGAGATCCTGGTGCGCAGCGATTCGGTGATGAAGGGCTATTGGGGCGATCCCGAGGCGACCGCCCTGGCCCTGCGGGACGGCTGGCTGCACACCGGCGACGTCGGGGTGATCGAGCCGGACGGAGCGTTGCGCATTACCGACCGCAAGAAGGACATCATCGTCGTCTCGGGCGGCGACAACGTGGCGCCGCAGAAGGTCGAGGGCGTGCTGGCCGTGGAGCCCGAGATCGCCCAGGTGGCGGTGTTCGGCGACAAGCGGCCGCATTTGGTGGCCCTGATCGTGCCGCCGCCCGAGCTCACGAAGGCGCACGGCGGCGATGGGGCGGCCCTACACCGTGCGGTCGCCAAGGGGATTGAGCGCGCCAACGCGAAGCTTTCGCCGATCGAGCGGGTCAAGCGTTTCGCCATCGCGCCCGAAGGATTCACCATCGACAACGGGCTGCTGACCGCGACGCTCAAGATCAAGCGCCACGCGGTGCTGACCCGCCACCGCGACCTGATCGAGGGGCTGTACGGGTAGGCGGCCCTTTCGCGGGTGTACGGGCGGGTCTCGGACCAGCCCGTACCGCCGGGGGCGGCAACCGGATTGCACCGAGAGCCGTCTTGCGCCACGCTCGATCGCCTGCAGGGAGGGTTCCGCCCATGACCGACCCACTCGCCGTCGCGCCGCTGCCCGGAGCGAACTTCGGCGGCCTGATCCGGGTCGCCGACGTCGCCGCCTTCGTCGCCGCGACGGAACGGCAACCCGAGCGCCTGCCCGCGGCGCTGGATGCGGGCCATGGGCTGCTTATGCTGTCGGGCCTGAACGCGATCAGCAAGGATCCGGACCTGCTCGTGCAGCTCAGCCGCCCGTTCGGCCGCGAGGTCGAGAACTATCGCGAGACCACGAGCCGTCTGGAGATGGTTCATCCCGACGTGCCGCAGATCTTCGTCGTCTCCAACCTGCCCCCCGTGAGTTTTCCGCCGCCGGAGCGCCCCGACCCGCCCTTCCTGCCGGATGGCGGCCTGCCCGTGCAGTTCCCCCACCGGCGCGGTTGGCACACGGACCAGAGCTTTCGCCGCCCGCCGCCCGACATCTCGCTGTTCCTTGCCGTCACGCCCGCGCCTCGCGACCAGGGCCAGACCCTGTACGCCGACGGCGTCGCCGCCTGGGAGAGCCTGCCCGCCGACCTCAAGGCGCGGGTCGAGGGGATGCAGGGCCTGCACGTCGCCCCCTTTCGCGGCTATGGCGAGGACGAGGTGCGCGCGGGCAAGACACCCCAGCCGCTGGGTCCCCGCGATGGGCCGCAGCCGCAGCCGATCGTGCGCGTCCACCCGGTGACGGGCCGCAAGGCCCTCTATCTCTGCGAGCAGGAGCAGATGGACTGGATCAACGGCCCCATCGTCGGCCTGGAGCCGGGGGTCGACGGTGCCGGCGCCCGCCTGCTGTACGCACTCATGATCCACTACACCCGGCCGGAGTTCGTCTACGTCAAGGCGTGGAGCGCGGGCGACATGGTGATCTACGACAACCGCTCGACCATCCATACCGCGACCTGGTTCGACGCCGAACGGCACGGCCGCGTCATGTGGCGCACCACGGTGTGGGGCAACCCGGGCGCCGCCTACGCGGGCGAGGCCCGGAGCTGGGAGGCCGCCCTCGCCTGACCCCGGCCGTCCACCCATCGCCCTCGCCCGCCTGCTCAACGTCGCCGGCATCCCGCACGCGTTCACGCTGGCGCTGCTCAGCGGGGCCCACGTCTTCGGGCTCGCCCTGCCGCTCACGGTCATGCCGCTTCTGGCGCTCGACCTGCTGGGCGACGCGCAGCGGGTCAGCCTGTTCTTCCTGGCAATCAGCCTAGTCGGCCTGGCCGGCGCCCTGACCGTGCCGATCCTGGTGGCGATGCTGGGGCGGCGCCGGGCGACGATGCTCGGTACCGCCTGCATCGTCGGCGGCGCCGTGCTGATGCCGCAGGCGAGCGTCGGCACGCTGGTCGGCGGCGCGGCCCTCTATACCTTCGGCTACTTCTGCGTCGACGTGGCGGTCAGCGTCGCCATCATGGATCGCATCCCGCGCAAGGAGTTTTCCCGCTTCGAGCCGCTGCGCATGGCCTGCATCGGCGCCGGCTTCACCCTGGGCCCCTGGCTCGGCGTGACGCTCGGGATCGAGGGCGGACTTTGGCTGCCCTTCGCGGTGATGGGGATTTGCGCCATCGGCGTCTGCACCTATTGCCTCGGCGCCGGTGTCGTGATCGACCGTCCCACCGCGGGCTGGGCGAGCGCCAACCCGCTGCGCTTCCTGCCGCGCTTCGTGCGGCAGCCGCGCCTGAGGCTCGCCTGGTTCATGACCGCGGCACGGTCGGCATGGTGGAACGTCTTCTTCGTCTACGGCCCGATCATCTGCGTCGAGAACGGTTTCAGCGATCAGACCGCCGGCCTGGTCGCCTCGCTCGGGACCGTGGCGGTCATGTTCGCGCCGCTCTGGGGCCGGCTGTTCGCGCCGGTCGGACTGCGCGGGTTGCTGGCGACCGGCTTCGTCGCGACCGGGGTCGTCACGCTGCTGCTGCCGCTGGCCGGCGACCGGCCCCGGCTGGTCATCGCGCTGTTGTTGGCGGCGACCGTCACCGCGTCGTGGATCGATGCCGGCGGCAACGCGCTGTTCCTGCGGGCCGTCCATCCCCACGAACGCTCGCAGATGGCCTCGGTCTACGCCACGTTCCGCGACGCCGGGCGGCTTGGGCCGCTGGGCGTCTTCACTCTGCTCCTGATCGTCTTTCCCCTCGGCGCCGTATTCGTCGCCACCGGCGCGGCGACGATCGCCGTCGCCGCCCTCACCCGCCACATCCCCCGCCGCTACTGAACGCGACTCGCCCGTGCGACCCGATCGACGGACCACTACGGGCGGGATTGCAGGCCGTGGTAGTCGCGATACCAGGCGACGAACTTGGGCAGGCCCTCGTCGATGGAGGTTCGCGGCTTGAAGCCCAGGTCGGCGATCGATTCGGTGATGTCGGCGGAGGTCTCGTAGACGTCGCCAGGTTGCATGGGCGCCAGCTCGATCCTCGCCTTGCGGCCGATCGCCCGCTCCAGCACGTCCACGAAACGGCGCAAGGGTTCGGTGCGGTTGTTGCCGAGGTTGTAGAGGCGATGGGGCGATGCCGTGCCGTCGTCCTTGGGCGGGCGAACCAGGGCCGCGAGAACTCCCGCGACGATGTCGTCGACGAAGGTGAAGTCGCGCTTCAGGTCGCCCCGATTGAACAGGGTGATCGGCCGGTCGGCGAAGATCGCGTCGGTGAAGATGTAGGCCGCCATGTCGGGGCGACCCCAGGGGCCGTACACCGTGAAGAACCGCAGGCCCGTCATCGGCGTGCGGTAGAGGTGGCTGTAGCTTTCGGCGATCAGCTCGCAGGACCGCTTGGTCGCCGCGTAGAGCGACACCGGCCGCTCGACCGGATCGCCGACCGAGAAGGGATGCTTGGTATTGCCGCCGTACACCGAACTGGAGCTGGCATAGACGAAGTGGCGCAGGTTCTTGCAGCGGCGGGCCAGCTCGATCATGGCGATCTGGCCCATCACGTTGGCGGTGCCATAGGCATGGGGGTTCACCAGCGAGTAGCGCACGCCGGCCTGGGCCGCCAGGTGAACGATGCCGGTGATTGCGTCGGCGGCGAGACCTTCCATCGCCGCGCGGTCGGCCACGTCGAGGCGCAGGTGGCGGAAATTCGGCGACGCCGCGAGCTTGGCGAGGCGGGCTTCCTTGAGGCGGACGTCGTAGTAATCGTTGACGTTGTCCACGGCGATGACGCGCTCGCCCTGGTCGAGCAGCTTGGTCGCGACGTGAAAGCCGATGAAGCCCGCCGCTCCGGTCACCATGATCGTCATGCTACGACTCCTTGGATTCAGCACCGATTTTCTAATCGATTTGCCTCAACAAGTGGCAAACAACGGCCGCCCGACGCCGCCGGGCTTGCTTGTATGCGTCCCGTTCTGATACAGAATCTCCGTCCGCTTGCCGCGAGGAAGCCTGCATGACCAAGACCGTGCTGATCGTCGATGACGATCCCGTCCAGAGGCGCCTGCACGGCGACATGATCACGAAGATCGGCTACCGGTCGATCGCGGTGGACGGCGGCAAGGCGGCCTTCAAGATCCTGGACGGCGGCAGCGACGGCGATATCGACCTGATGCTCCTGGACCTGCAGATGCCGGAGATCGACGGCCTGGGAGTTCTGGCCAAGATCAAACCGCAGCGGCCGAACCTGCCCGTCATCGTCGTCACCGCCCATGCCGGCATCGAACACGTGGTCAAGGCCATGCGGGCCGGAGCGGTCGATTTCGTCGTCAAGCCGGTGTCGCTCGAGCGGCTTCAGGTCTCGGTCGAGAACGCACTTCAGCTCAAGTCCCTGGTCGGCGAGGTGACGCGGCTGCAGCGCCGCGCCACCGGGCAGATCGATCCCGGCGACATCGTCGGCAAGAGCCAGGCGCTGACCAAGCTCTTGGCCATGTCGGAGCGCGCCGCGCAATCGAACATCCCAGTGCTGATCGAAGGCGAGAGCGGCGTCGGCAAGGAGCTGATCGCCCGCTACATCCTGAGCCACAGCGAGCGTGCCCAGGCGCCCTTCGTCGCCGTCAACTGCGCCACCATCCCCGACAACCTGGTGGAGAGCATCCTGTTCGGCCACGAGAAGGGGTCGTTCACCGGGGCCATCGGCAAGCACATCGGCAAGTTCCAGGAGGCCGACGGCGGCACCCTGTTCCTGGACGAGATCGCCGAATTGAAGCTGGACATGCAGGTCAAGCTGCTGCGCGCCCTGCAGGAGGGCGAGATCGATCCGGTGGGCGGCCGGCAGACCGTCAAGGTCAACGTCCGCATGATCTCGGCCACCAACCGCGACCTGACCAAGCTGATCGCCAGCAGCCACTTCCGCGAAGACCTTTACTACCGCATCAACATGTTCCCCTTGCAGGTTCCCCCGTTGCGCGACCGCAAGGACGACATCCCCGAGCTGGTCGACTATTTCATGCAGCGCTTCGGCGCGACCGAGGGCCGCAAGATCAAGGGCGTGACGGCGGACGCCTTGGCGAGGCTGGCCGACTACCATTGGCCCGGCAACATCCGACAACTGGAGAACGCGGTGTTTCGCGCGGTGGTCTTGAGCGATGCCGATGTCCTGTCGTCGGTGGACTTTCCCCAGGTCGCCCAGTGGATGGGCATCGAGCTGCAGGAGGGGCCGCCCCCCACCGCGTCTCCCCGCCCCACGAGCGAAACCGACCATCCGGCCACGGCCGTGGCACCGGCCGGGCCGGTCGCGATGCTCGACAACCACGGCCATGTGCGGCCGCTCGAGCAGATCGAAGGCGATGTGATCCGCTACGCCCTCGAGCACTACGAGGGGCAGATGTCCAAGGTCGCCCGCCATCTCGGAATCGGCCGCTCGACCCTGTATCGCAAGGTCCGCGAGCTGGGGCTCGAACCGGAGGAAGCAGAGGCATAGCGCATGGCCCTCGCCGCCGTCAGTCTCGACGACAAGTACGAACGGGAGAACGGCCGGGTCCTTCTGACGGGGACCCAGGCGTTGGTGCGCCTGCCGATGATGCAGCGCCAGCGCGATCTGGCGGCGGGACTGAACACCGCCGGGTTCATCTCGGGCTATCGCGGATCGCCCCTCGGCGGGCTCGATCTGGCGCTGTGGCGGGCGAAGCGCTTCGTCGCCAGGAACCACATCCACTTCCAGCCGGGGATCAACGAGGATCTGGCGGCGACGGCGATCTGGGGCAGCCAGCAGGTCGGCCTGTTCCCCGGCGCCAAGTACGACGGCGTGTTCGCCCTGTGGTACGGCAAGGGGCCCGGGGTCGACCGCACCGGCGACGTGTTCAAGCACGGCAACAGCGCCGGCACGGCACCCCATGGCGGCGTGCTGGTGCTCGCCGGCGACGATCACACCTGCAAGTCCTCGACCCTCGCCCACCAGAGCGAGCACATGTTCGTTGGCGCCATGATCCCGGTCCTCAACCCCGCCAGCGTGCAGGAGTTCCTGGACTACGGGCTGCTCGGCTGGGCGATGTCGCGCTACGCGGGCGTCTGGGTGGCCATGAAGGCGGTGGCCGAGACCGTCGATTCCTCGGCCTCGGTCAGTGTCGATCCGGATCGCGTGACGATCGCGCTGCCGACCGATTTCGCCATGCCCGAGGGGGGTCTCGGCATCCGCTGGCCGGACCAGCCCCTGGCCCAGGAAGAGCGGCTGCACAGGCACAAGATGTACGCGGCCCTGGCGTTCGCCCGGGCGAACCGCCTGGATCGCATCGTCATCGACAGCCCGAACCCCCGCTTCGGCATCATCACCACGGGCAAGAGCTATCTGGATGTGCGCCAGGCGCTCGACGATCTCGGCATCGACGAGGCGATGGCACGGGCGATCGGGTTTCGCCTCTACAAGGTCGCCATGAGCTGGCCGCTGGAGCGCGACGGTGCCAGGGCCTTCGCGGAGGGGCTGGAGGAGATCCTCGTCATCGAGGAAAAGCGGGCGTTGATCGAGAACCAGCTCAAGGAGCAACTCTACAACTGGGAGCCGGGCGTGCGCCCCCGCATCATCGGCAAGTTCGACGAGAACCGGGAGTTGCTTCTGCCGTCCTACGACGAGCTGTCGCCGGCCCGCATCGCGCGGGTGATCGCCGCCCGGATCGCCAGGTTCTTCACCAGCGCCGCGATCCAGGAGCGCCTCGCCTTCCTGGAATCGAAGGAGCGGGCGCTGACGGCGGAAGCGGCGCCGCTGAGCCGCATCCCTTATTTCTGTTCAGGCTGCCCGCACAACACCTCGACCAAGGTGCCGGACGGCAGCCGCGCGCTGGCCGGCATCGGCTGCCACTACATGGCCCTGTGGATGGACCGCGACACCGCCACCTTCACCCAGATGGGCGGCGAGGGCGCGACCTGGATCGGCCAGGCGCCCTTCACCGAGACGCCCCATGTGTTCCAGAACCTGGGCGACGGGACCTACGTCCATTCGGGCCTTCTGGCGATCCGCGCGGCGGTCGCCTCGGGCGTGAACATCACCTACAAGATCCTCTACAACGACGCGGTGGCGATGACCGGCGGCCAGCAGACCGAGGGCCACCCGACCGTCGCCCAGATCACCCACCAACTGTATGGCGAGGGTATCCGGCGCATCGCCGTGGTCGCCGACGATCCCGCCAAGTATCCCATGGACGCAGGTTTCGCCCAGGGCGTCACCCGGCACCATCGCGACGAGCTGGACCACGTCAGCCGCGAGCTGCGCGAGCTCAAGGGCGCCACCGCGATCATCTACGACCAAGTGTGCGCCACCGAGAAGCGGCGGCGGCGCAAGCGCGGGCTGATGGACGACCCGCCCAAGCGGGTGTTCATCAACGAGGCGGTGTGCGAAGGCTGCGGCGACTGCGGGCGCGCCTCGAACTGCCTGTCGGTGGTGCCGGCCGAGACGGAGTTCGGGCGCAAGCGGCAGATCGACCAGTCCTCGTGCAACAAGGACTACAGTTGCCTGAAGGGTTTCTGCCCGAGCTTCGTGACCGTCGAGGGTGGCCGCCCGCGGACGGCCAAGGCGGCGGGATTCGCGCCGAGCCAGCCCTTGCCGGAGCCCGCATTGCCCGGCCTGGACGAGCCCTATGGCATCCTCATCACCGGCGTAGGCGGCATGGGGGTGGTGACGGCGAGCGCCATTCTCGGCATGGCGGCGCACATCGAGGGCCGGGGCATCGTCGCCCTGGACATGACGGGGCTCGCCCAGAAGTACGGCGCGGTCACCAGCCATATCCGCATCGCCCGCGACGGCGCGGAGATCCACGCGGTCCGCATCGCGGCCGGCGGGGCCCGCGTGCTGATCGGCTGCGACCTGGTGGTGTCGGCCGGGTTCGACGCGCTGGCCAAGCTGCGCGAGGGCTACAGTACCGCGGTGATCAACGATCACGAATCGCCGACCGGGGATTTCACCCGCCAGCCCGACCTGGCGTTTCCGGGGGCCGCGCTCCGCCGGCGCATCACCCAGGCGGTCGGGGCCGGGAGCGTCACGTTCCTCGATGCATCTCGGATCGCGACCGCGCTGTTCGGCGACAGCATCGCCACGAACCTGTTCATGGTCGGGCTCGCCTACCAGAAGGGACTGATCCCCCTGTCGGCCGCGGCGATCACCCGGGCGATCGAGCTGAACGGCGCGGCGGTGGCCATGAGCACGGCGGCCTTTCAGGCCGGACGCATGGCCGCCCACGACAGGGGCGCGATCGAGGCCCTGGCCACGCGGAGCCGGCCCGCGCCACGGCACCGCGTGCTCGCCGCCACGTTCGCGGACCAGGTCGCCCGCCGCGCGGCCCATCTCACGGACTATCAGAACGCGGCGCTGGCCGCGCGCTACCAGGCGCTGGTGGCGCAAGCCGGGGCGACCGAGATGGAACGCGCGAAGGGACTCAACGGATTCGCCGAGGCCGTGGCGGTCGGCTACCACAGGGTGCTGACCTACAAGGACGAGTACGAGGTGGCGCGGCTCTACACCGACGGCGCCTTCCTCGCCCACCTGCGCGAGACCTTCGAGGGTGGGCTGAAGCTCCGCTTCCACCTGGCGCCGCCGCTGCTGGCGGAGCGCGACCCGGATTCGGGCCACCTGAAGAAGCGGACCTACGGCCCCTGGATGCTGAACGTGTTCCGCGTGCTCAGGCGGTTCAAGGGCTTGCGCGGCACCGCCCTCGATCCCTTCGGCCGCAGCCGGGAGCGGCGGGACGAACGGGCGCTGATCGGGCTGTACGAACGGACGATCGCCGGGTTGCTGCCGGGGCTCGACCACGACAACCACGCGCTCGCCATCGAGATCGCCCGATTCCCCGAGGCGGTTCGCGGCTTCGGCCATGTGAAGGAGGCGAACCGCGTGGCGACGCTCGCCCGCCTCGACGGCCTGATGGCCAGCTTCCGCGCCGGCCCGCGGGCCCGCACCGCGGCGGAGTAGGCGCGTCGTGGCGGCGGGCGAGCGGGAACGCCGGCTTGCGGGCCGGGTCGCGGTGATTACCGGCGGCGCGCAAGGCATCGGCTTCGGCATCGCCTCGCGATTGGCCGAGGAAGGTGCCGCCGTCGTCATCGCCGACATCAAGTCGCAAGGGGCCAAGGCGGCGGCGGAGCGCATCACCCAAGCGGGGGGAGCGGCGGTGGCGGTGGCGGTCGATATCGGCGACGACGCCTCGGTCGCGGAGCTCGCAGCCGGTGTCGCCGCGCTGCACGGCCGCTGCGAGATACTGGTCAACAACGCGGCGATCACCGACACCACCGGGATCGACCGGATGACGATGGCGCGCTATCACGAGGTGGTGCGGATCAACCAGGACGGGGCGATCCGCATGACGCTCGCCTTCCTGCCCCTGCTGCGCCAGGGCGGAGAGGGCCGGCGCATCCTCAACATCGCCTCGATCATGGGCATGCGCGGCCAGCCCGATGCCATCCCCTATTCGACCGCGAAGGGGGCGATCGTCAACTTCACCCGGGCGCTCGCGTGCGACCTGGCCAAGGACGGCATCATGGTCAACGCCATCGCGCCCGGGTTCGTCGACACGCCGATGTCGATTCTGCCCGATGGGTCCCACGAATACGATGCCGACTGGTTTCGCGACATCTACGTGAAGCACGGCCGCATTCCGCTGCGCCGCTACGGCGATCCGGGCGACATGGCCGGCCCGGCGTTCTTCCTGTGCTGCGACGATTCCCGGTACGTCACCGGGCAGATCCTGATGGTCGACGGCGGGGTGTCGGCGACCTTCTAAAAACGGCTCGTCGACGGCGGCCGCCGCGCGAGATCAACGGAGGTTCGGTTGTCATGAAGGTCGTGAAGCTGGAAGCCATCCCGGTGCGCATCCCCTACGCCCGCGTGGAAGCGTCGTCCCTGATCGCGCGCGGGGGCATCGTCGACGTCCTGGTGAAGGTGACCACCGAGGCTGGCCTGGTCGGGTGGGGCGAATGCACCCGCGCGGCCGACAGCGCCGGCATCGAGAGCGCGGTCAAGGCCATGACGCCGCTGGTGGTCGGGCGCGACATCTGGGACAAGGAGCAGATCCAGCGCGACCTGGCGGTCCCCGCGTTGTGGGCGTTCCAGCCGATGACCGGCAACTTCGCCTACGCCGGGATCGACATGGCGCTGTGGGACCTGTGCGGCAAGGCGGCGGGGCAGCCGATCTACCGGTTGCTCGGCGGGGCGATGCGCGAGGAGGTCGACTACTTCTACTACATGGAGTGGGGTACGCCGGCGGAGATCGCACGGCAGGGGCGCGAGGGGCGCAAGCGCGGCTACACCTGCTACTACATGAAGGCGGGCGTGGACGAGAAGCGCGAGGAGGCGATGCTCGAGGCCCTGCGGGACGCGATCGGCCCCGAGGGGCGCATCCGCATCGACGTCAATCAGGCGTGGGACATGGCGACCGCCGTGCGCCTCCTGAAGCGCTGGCACGGGCGGTTCGTGATCGATTTTGCCGAGGCGCCCGTGCGCATCGACCCGATCGAGAACAATCTGGACCTGATGCGGCGGGTGGATGTGCCGATCTGCGTCAACGAGGGCCTGTGGCGCGAGGCCGACGCCTGGCGGATCATCAAGGCGCGCTGCGGCCATGTCCTGTGCTTCTCGCAGTACTGGGTCGGCTCGATCGGGCGCTGGCACATGCTCTGTCATGCCGCGCACCAGGAGGGCTGGCTGGTGTGCAAGCACACCCACGGGGAGTTCGGCCTTGCCGCCGCGGCGGGCCAGCACGTGATGCTGACGATCCCGAACGCGAGCCTGGGCCACCAGCAGACCGCGCAGATGATGGCGGACGACATCCTGACCGAGACCGTCCCGATCACCACGAAACCCCGTTGGGGGCGGATCGAAAAGCCTGGCCTCGGCGTGACCGTCGACGAGGACAAGGTGGCGAAATACAACGCCGCGTGGCGCCAGCACGGCGACTTCCAGACCTATCCCGATGCCCTGAAACGGGCCGTCGCCCCAGCCAAGGGCGCGAAGCGCCGTTAGGGGGGTCGGGACCATGCGGGTGACCTGCGTTGTCGACGCGAGGTGCTGGCTGGGCGAGGGACCGGTGTGGTCGGCGGCCGAGGGTTGCCTTACCTGGGCCGACGTGCCGGCCTATCGGGTGCACCGCTGGTACCCCGCGTCGGGGCGGCACGACGTGTTCACGACGCCGGAGATGGTGATCTCGCTGGCGCTGTGCCGATCCGGCGGGCTGATCGCGGCGACCACCACGGGGATCGAGCTGTGGAACCCGGACAGTGGGGCGCGGCGCCGCATCGCGACCCCGGAATCCGCCCTGCCCGGCAACCGTTCGAACGATGGCAAGTGCGATCGGCGCGGCCGGTTCTGGCTCGGCACCATGGGCAACAACCTGAACCCGGACGGGACGGGACGGGAGCTTCCGGGCAAGACCGGGCAGCTCCATCGGATCGACGGGGACGGAACGTCGACGCGGATGGATGGCCCGTTCGGCATCTGCAACACCCTGGCCTGGAGCCCCGACGACCGGACCATGTACTTCGGCGATTCCCTGGTGGGGATCTATGCCTACGATTTCGACCTCGCGCGCGGCACCATCTCGGGCCGGCGCCGGTTCGCCGTGACCGACGATCCGGCGCTCGGCGTCCCGGACGGCTCCACCATCGACGCCGAAGGGTATCTGTGGAACTGCCGCTGGGGCGGGGCTTCCGTGCTGCGCTGGGCGCCGGACGGGACCCTGGACCGCAGGATCGACCTGCCGTGCGACCAGGTGACGAGCGCCGCCTTCGGCGGACCCGACCTATCCATCCTCTACGTCACCACCGCCCGCCACGGCTTGGACGAAGCGGCGCTGGCGCGGCAGCCCCTGGCCGGCGGCCTGTTCGCGATCGAGGCGGGAGTGTCCGGTATCGCCGAGGTTCCGTTCAACTCTTGAGTCTAGATGTTGAACTCATCCGTTTCCCATGCCGAGTGACGCTGTCCTCTACGTAAGGTGTGCTTGTGGCCACGAGCGGTCGGGATTTCGCATTTTCCAAGAACATAACAAATTGCGGACCAAATTGTTAGACGAACGTCGTATATCTAGACTTCTACCTCGTTTATTGTGTAAGAATTGTGATTCAAAAAGTAGGGAGATAATAGTATGGAATACTCGTTCGTATTTGCAGGTCTGTTTTGTAGCTACTGCGAATACTTTGGATCATGTATTCCATCGCTCTACTTGCGAATGGATGGAAAAGTAAGATCCAGAAACAAGCTAAAGTTTTCCAATTTTGATGATGCCGTTCGGCAGGGATACCGGCCGTGTTGGATCTGTCGCCCACGCAAGCTCTCGGCCCCCTAACGATCTGTCGGAGCTGAGAAACTACCCTGTGAAGGCGTCGGGCGGCGGCTCCGCCGTCGCCGTATCGGCCCAGACTTCCGCGCCGGGGTGACCCTGGACTAGCGTGCAGGGAAACTCGATCGTGGGCTCGTGCAGGAGCATGACGCGGAGGATCGCCTGCTTCCAGGCGCCGCCGTCGGTGACGAAGATCATCCGCCGCGCGGCAAGGAGATCGCGCATGCCGAGGGTGACCGCCATGGGCGGGATGCC
>SHVY01000068.1 GCA_009694045.1 Alphaproteobacteria bacterium
TCGAGGCCCGCGACGAGAAGCGACTGCTGCGGCTGCAGCGCCAGCTTGCCGGCTACAAGCTGCTGATCGTCGACGAGCTTGGCTACGTGCCGCTGTCCCAGACCGGCGCCGAGCTGCTGTTCGAAGTGTTCAGCCAACGCTACGAGCGCAGCTCGACCATCGTCACCTCCAACCTGCCGTTCGACGAGTGGACCGGCGTGTTCGCCTCCGAACGGCTCACCGGCGCGCTGCTCGACCGGCTGACCCACCACGTCCATATCCTGGAGATGAACGGCGACAGCTATCGGCTCAAGCAGAGCAAGCGCCGACAGCGTGGTGCCAAAGCCGCAAAACCTGCCCAACCAACCCACCCGAGCCATGACCCAGAACGCAGGCAAGCCCCCCGCGGGGCGCCTGCCTGCCATCAGACGTGATGTATTTTTACTCCGGCGTTGACATGGGCGCGGGACCGCTGACGATCCTGTGGCGCGTGATCCTGCCGAACATTCGGGCCGCGCTGTTGAGCGGCGCGTTCCTGACCTTCGCCATCGTCATCGGCGAGTTCGTCCTGGCGAGCCTCTTGGACCGCCCCGCGTTCGGCCCCTATCTGCAACTCATCGGCGCCAGTCGGGCCTACGAGCCCTCGGCGCTGGCCATCATCGCCTTCATCGTGACCTGGGCCTGCATGGGCCTGATCCAGCTCGTCGGGCGACGGCCGGGCGGCATCGCCGCGGGCAGACGCTGATGGCGGAGACCGGCATGGCCTTCCTGCAACTCAGCCATCTGCATAAGCACTTGGCGGCAACCAAGTGGTTCGCGACTTCGTCCTGGACGTGGAGCAGGGGGCGTTCGTGTCGTTCCTCGGTCCCAGCGGCTGCGGCAAGACGACGACGTTGCGCATGATCGCCGGGTTCGAGACCCCCAGCGGGGGGACGATCCACATCAACCGCCGCGACATCACCCGGCTGCGACCCAATCAGCGCGACGTCGGCATGGTGTTCCAATCCTACGCGCTGTTCCCGAACATGACGGTGGCCGGCAACGTCGCGTTCGGGCTCAAGATCGCCAAGCGCCCCCCCGCGGAGGTCAAGCAGCGGGTCGAGGAGATGCTGACCCTGGTCAAGCTGCCCCAGCTCGCGGACCGCTACCCCCACCAGCTTTCCGGCGGCCAGCAGCAGCGGGTGGCGCTGGCGCGGGCGCTGTCGATCAAGCCGCAGGTCCTGCTGCTGGACGAGCCGCTGTCGGCGCTGGACGCGAAGATCCGCCTGTCGGTGCGCGAAGAAATCCGGGCCCTGCAACGCGAACTCGGAATCACCACGATCTACGTGACCCACGATCAGGAAGAAGCCCTGTCGATGTCAGACCGCATCGTGGTCATGAACGACGGACGCATCGAGCAGGTCGGCACGCCATTCGATATCTACAACTTCCCGCGCACGCGATTCGTGGCCTCGTTCGTCGGCACGCTCAACATCCTTCGGGGCAAGGTGATTGACCCCGCGGCGGGGCGGATCGCCGTCGACGACCAGGAGATCGTCGCCGCACGCGCGATCGAGGGCGCCAAGCCCGGCGACATCCGGTCGCTGGCGATTCGCCCGGAGGTCGTCTCCATGGTGACCGACGGCGGCGCCGGCAACCGGATGCACGGAACCGTCGAGCATGTGAATTTCCTGGGTTCGGTGGTGCGGGTCCGCGTCCGGTTCGGCGAGAATTCGCTGCTGCTCGACACCTTCAACCACCCGAGCGTCGCGCCGCCCGTGCAAGGGCAGCCGGCGGTCGTCGGCTTCGCGCCCGAGAACGTCCTGGTCCTCGACGGAACCGAGGTCGGTTGAGCGGGCGTCAATACTGCCGCGAAGGCACGACGCGGTTTCTGAGGGGCCTGCTGGCGAGCAGCCGGGCGGCGTTCTCGAAGAACAGGTCGAGCACCCGGTCCGCGTAGGAATTGGCGTCGTCCGAGGAGACGTGCGGCACGATCACCAGGCGAGGCGTGTGCCACAGGCGCGATTCGGCGGGCAGGGGCTCGGGATTGAAGACGTCGAGGATGGCGCCGCCAAGGCGGCCGGCGACAAGCGCATCACAGAGCGCGTCGTAGTCGACCACGGCCGCCCGGCCGATATTGACGAGCCCCGCACCCGGGCGCATCAGTCCGAGCCGGCGCCGGTCGATCAGGTGCTCTGTCGCGGCCGTCGCCGGGGCGGCAACCACGACGAAGTCCGCGCGGCCGAGAAACCCATCTAGGTGGTCGAGCCCGCCCATCTCGTCAACTCCGCGTGTGGCCCGTCCTGAGCGGCGGACGCCGAGAACGCGTAGGCCCAGTCGGCGTGCGGCGCGCGCCGCCGCGATCCCCATGGCGCCCACTCCCACGATCAGGACCGTCCGGCCGGCGATCCGGCCCGTGAACCGCTGCTCCCACCGGCTCACCCGCTGGTTCTCGATCATGCACGGGATCTCGGTGTGGAGCATGAGGAGCGCCATGGCGACGAACTCCTCGGTCTTCGGGCCGTGCACCCCGCTGGCTGTCGTCAGCGCCACCCGGCGCGGCAACCAGTCGAGCGGCAACAGGTGCTCAAAACCGGCACCGGTGAGCTGAAGCCAGCGGAGTTTCGGCGCCCGTCGGGCGAAGCCCTCGCGCTCGAAGCGCCAGCCGATCATGGCGTGGGCTTCTCCGAGCGCCGCGTCCAGCCCCTCGCCGTCGGGTATGAACGTTGGTACGACCCGCGCCGCGATCGCCTGGTGCCGCGCAGCCGCCGCCCGGAATCGCTCCGGGTTCATGCGGAAGGTCTGGTTCTGCGCCGACAGGACGTTGACGAGGACGTGGAGTGACGTGAGTGGCATTGCTGCTTTCTCATATGGCCGCGGTGGGCGGACGCTCGGGGATTGGGAATGGAAAGGCGCGCGGCCCCTCTTCCTCCCTCGTGTTACTGATCCAAGACTCTATCCAGCACCCAGTTGTCGATGGTGTGGACCAGGGGCTCCATGTAGGAGAACCGGCCATGCGGGCTGAAGGGCGAAGCGAGTCCTTCTTGCTGGCGTTCGGAGATGACGTTGTCCTCGGGGATCGAGAGGTCCCAGCGGCGGTAGTAACGCGCAACGACATCGTCGAAGTCGGGCCGCGCCACGGTCGCGCGGGGGAAGCAGGAGCCGACGATCAGCTTGGTCCGCGCCGGCCCCATGGGGTGCAACTCCAGCCACCAGACGCAATCGTAGGTGCAGCCAAACATGGTCGAGGGATAGATCAGCGGATAGTAGGTGCCCGCGGCTGCGTCGCCCTGCAGCGAGGCGATGTAGGGGAAGCCCGTCTCGCCGGCCAGCAACGCGCGGCTGCCCTGGTGGCGGGTGTAGAGACCGCAGTACTGGCCATGAGCGTCGATCGGCGGGTTGATGTCGCGCC
The DNA here is from genome assembly GCA_009694045.1 of Alphaproteobacteria bacterium. Lineage (GTDB taxonomy): Bacteria > Pseudomonadota > Alphaproteobacteria > SP197 > SP197 > SHVY01. Next base: position 3,371 of record SHVY01000068.1, read on the forward strand.
ACTGCTTCTGCAGGGTCCCGCCGTGCACCGTCGGCACATGGTAGGACTCCATGGCGTTCTCGACGTAGACCTTCCAGTTGCAGGCGAGGTCGTACGTCTTGCGCCGGGTGCACACGAGATCGTCCAAGCCGTAGGACTCGAGCACCCGCGGCAAATCGCCGAGATGCGAAGCCAAGCCATCCACGCGATCATCGAAGGCGATGAACAGGAACCCGCCCCATGTCTCCAATCGGATCGGCTTCAGGCCGTAGGCGGTCTTGTCGAAGCCCACCGTCTCCTCCATCTGCGGCGCGATCTCCAGCGTACCGTCGATGGCGTACGTCCAACTATGGTAGGGGCACTTGATCGCCGTCGCGTTGCCCTTCCCATCCAGCAGCTTCGTGCCCCGATGACGGCACACGTTGACGAACGCGCGAACCTCGCGGTCCTTGCCGCGGATCAGAACAACGGGGACACCCGCGAAATCGAAGGCCATGTAGTCGCCGGCGCGGGGGATCGCGTCCGCCCGGCCGACGAAGTTCCACACTCTCATGAAGATGCGCTCGACCTCGCGGTCGTAGAACGCCTTGGACGTGTAACACCACGCCGGCAGCGTCTCGGCCTCCAGCAACGGCCGACGGACGCCGGCGTAGTGGGCTGGATTGAATTGTTCGAGAGGTTCGCTCACGGTCCGTCGATCTCCCGTTTGCGGCGCGCGACGTAGGCGGCGAGCTCGGCGGCCACCGCCCCGTCCATGGGCGGCGGCTCATAAGTGCGGAGCAACTCCTTCCAGATGAGATTGGCTCGCTGGGTGGCGGACAGTTCGCCGCCCTCGCGCCACGTCTCGAAGTTGCGCCAATCGGACACGATGGGTGCGTAGAACGCCGTCTCGTAGCGCGCCATGGTGTGGGCGGCGCCGAAGAAATGCCCGCCTGGCGGCACTTCGGCGATCGCGTCGACGGCCAGGGTCGCCTCGGTCACCTCGATCCGGTCGCAGAAGGCCGCCATCATCTGCAACATCTCGGCGTCGATCACCAGCTTCTCGAAAGATGCGGTGAGCCCGCCCTCCAGCCAGCCGGCGCCGTGGTGGATCAGGTTCGCGTGCCCCATCACCGCGCCCCACAAGGCCATCTCGGATTCGTAGGCCGCCTGGGCGTCCACCAGATTGGACGCATTGACGTTGCTCGACCGGTAGGGAAGCCGATAGCGCCGTGCCATCTGGCCTCCCGCGAGGCAGGCCTTCGTGTATTCGGGCGTGCCGAACGCCGGAGCCCCGGTTTTCATGTCGACGTTCGAGGTGAACCCGCCGTACAGCACCGGGTTGCCGGGGTTGACGATCTGCACGTAAGCGATGCCGGCCAGGGCCTCGGCGTTCTGCTGGACCAGCGACCCGGCGATGGTCGTGGGGCTCATGGCACCGGCAAGGGTGAACGGCGTCACGCACACGCATTGGCCCGCCTCGGCCATGGTCTCCAGGCCGTCGAGCATGGGACCGTCATAGCGGCGGGGCGAATTGGCGTTGATGGTGGTGAGAATTGCCGGCTCCCGATACAGCCGGTCGCGGTCGATACCGTGGGCGATGCAGACCATGGCGATCGCGTCTGCCGGGCGCTGGCGGCCGAGGCCGGTCGCGTGCCACACCCGATCGGACAGGATGAGGAACGTCTGGCAGCAGTCCAGGTGCCGCGATTCCGCCGAAAGGTCGATCGGCGCCACCGCGATGCCGCCCACCATGTGGATGGCGTTCAGGCTGTGGATGACGCGGATGAAGTCGTTGAAATCGGCGAAGTTGCCGGGCCGGCGGCCTCGGTCCAGATCGGTGACGTTCGGCGGGCCGCCGACCGAGCCGAATACGATGTGGTTCGCCCCCATGGTCACGTTCCGCTCCGGGTTGCGGGCGTGCAAGGTGAACATCGCGGGTGCCCGCCCCACCGTCTCCGCGACCAGGCCGCGGTCGAAGCGCACCATGCGCGTCGCGCGGGTCACGTCGGCCCCGGCCGCCTCGAGCCGGTCCAGGGCTCCGTCGCTCAGGAACTCGATCCCCAGTTCCTCGAGCACGCGCAGCGAAGCCAGGTGAATCGCCTCGACCTCGTCGGCGCTCAGGACCTCGATCGGCGGGTACGGGTTCACGACCCGACGCCACGGCCGCTGCTTAATGCCGGTTTCCGTCCGCCGTGCCCGCTGGCGCGAAAGCTCACGGGACATGGCGATCAGACGTTGTCGCGGGGGATCGATTCATTCCATTCCCTGTCGAAGAAGCGGTCATCGCCGTCCCAGGCGGTGATTCGTGCGCGAAGGTGAAAATGTCCTGCGTCGCAGCTCACGTCGGTCACGGTCTCGACCCGAGGTCGCCAGGTACCCCGCTGTAGGCCGATGCGGCGGATGAACTCGGCGCGTGCGTCCGCAGGGTCGCGGTCGCTGATGTGGTAGCGCTCGGTCGCCTCGTAACCGATCACCAGATCGATGGCGTCGAGACGCACGACGCCACGATCTTCCTCGTGGGTGTAGACCATCTTGTCGCTGCCGAATTCGCGGCTCATGCCCCGCGACGTCCAGGGTTCCCGCAGGATGGTGCGGTCGAGCGGTTTGGAGCCCTCGGGAGGCGGGAACGGCGGCAAACTGGCATCGCTCGCCTTCGGAGCGCGCAACGGCAGCGTGAGGCGGCTCGCGCCCGTGAAGAGCCGTAGCGTCACCGGCAGTGGTGCCGGCCACACCATCGGCCAATAGGCGGTCGAGATCGCGAGCCGGATGCGGTGGCCCGGGAGGAAGGCATAGGCGGTATCGTTGAGCGCCAGACTCACGGGAGTCCGCTCGCCCGGGACCATCGCTCTCGGGAACTCGTGGCTCTCCCGGTGACTGAGGTTGAGGAGACCGAACGTCACCCGGGTCGAGGTACCGTCGGGGGCCACGTCGCACAGCCGGACGCAGATGAACGACTGCGGCCGATCGACCACGAGGTCGAGCCCGACGACCGGTGCGCCGAGGATCTCGATGCGCTCGCTCAACGGCGCCGTATCGAAGCACAGCGAGCGGCCATCGTCCTCGCGCTGATCCGACTGGAACTCGGGCGCGTCGCCGAACGAATCCAGCGGGCACCATTCGCCCCCGACCGATCCGGTCGATTGTGGCGAGTTGAGGTCAATCCATGTCTCGGGCTCGGGATTCGTCTCCAGCCTTCCAGGGTTCAGGGTAAAGCGCCGGGCTTCGATCCCGATCGCCGGCCAGCCGGCCTCGGCGATCCACCGCCCCTCCCCTTTCGGCATGGCGGCGTCCGGCGGAATCGCCTCCTGCATCCAGACCTTCAAGCGTGGCTCGGACATCACGCCGGTCTCCCGGCCCTTGAGCCAATGGTCCCACCAGCGCAAGCACTCCTGCAGGAAGCCGATCGCCGGCCCCGGCACCCCTTGATGCGGATAGGCGTGGGTCCACGGGCCGATCAGACCCTTGCACGGCGCCTTCAGCCGCTCCAGCAGGCGGAGGATGACGTTGGAATAGCCGTCCACCCAGCCACCCACGGCGTAGACCGCGCATTCGATCGCGTCGTAGTCCTCGCAGATCGAGCCATGCTTCCAGTAGGCGTCGCGGCGCTGGTGCCGCAGCCAGGTGGCGAGGGGGACGACGGCGTTGTCCAGCCGGTGCCGCCACTTCGCCTTCCAGTCGGGGCCGGAGATCAGGGGATCCGGCGGGCGGGGGATCACGCTGAAGATGCCCGAGCCCCAGCTCATGCCGTCCTTCAGGATGCAGCCGCCCATGAAATGGACATCGTCGGCGTAGCGATCGTCGGTCGAGCAGCAGGTGATGATCGCCTTGAGTTGCGGCGGCCGCCGCGCCGCGACCTGGAGGCTGTTGAAGCCACCCCAGCTGATGCCCATCATCCCCACCTTGCCGGTGGACCAGGGCTGGTCCGCGATCCAGGCGAGGATGTCGAGGGCGTCCTCCTGCTCGCTCAAGGGATACTCGTCGAGCAGCACCCCGTCGGAATCCCCTGAGCCGCGGATGTCCACCCGAATGCTGGCGTAGCCATGGCCGGCGAAGTAGGGGTGGGTGAACGAATCGCTGTAGGCCATGGCGTCCCGCTTGCGATACGGGATGTATTCAAGGATGGCCGGCACCGGATCCCGTTCGGCGTCGATTGGCAGCCAGATCCGCGCCGCCAGCCGGCAGCCGTCGCGCATCGGGATCCAGGCGTTCTCGATCTCGCGGATCGGGCGCGGGAACATGTCGATCAGACGCATCACCCTGCCTCGGTCGGCGGGCGGCCCTCGCCCGGCGGGATCACCGCTTCGATATCGACCTCCATGCTCATGTACGGGCGCGCCAGGCCTTTCACGATGAGCCCGGTCCCACAGGGGTAGACGCCCTTCAGGTGCCGACCGATCGCCTGATAGACGGCGTCGCGGTAGGCGCGGTCGGTGATGTAGGTGGTGACCTTGGTGATATGGCCCAGATCCGCCCCCGCCTCCTCCAATAGCACCTTCACGTTCCTCATCGCCTGGTCGGCCTGGACGCCAGGATCGCCGTGCCCGTGGAAGTTGCCCTCGAAGTCGTGGCCGGTCTGGCCGCGCAGGAACACGCGGTTGCCGGCGCGCACCGCCATGCAGAACTCGGCTCCCAGGTTCTGGGTGCCGCGATACCACTCCTTGGTCGTGAACTTGCGGATGCGAACGTGGGCCACGCGCGTCACCCTCCGTACTCTAGGACCCGACTGGAGAGTCCGGCGGCGCCCTGCACGAGGCCGAGCGGGCCGGAGAAATCGAAGGTCTGGTGGACCGACGCCAGGTGGGCGAAGGGCGGCGACTGGGCGAACAGCGCGAAGGTCAGCCGGTGCCCGGCGTGGTCGGAATTCAGCAGGTCGCGGGCGAAGGCCAGAAGCCGGCGGCGATCCTCCGCCGACCAATGCTCGTTCACCGTGTAAAACTTGGCGAGCCAGGGGCCGGTTTCGGGATTGCCGAAGGCGGCGGCGTCGGGGGTCACGCAGATCTGCCCGCCGCAAAGCTCGCGCGCCAGATGCATCATCGCCGGCAGCCGCGAGCAGGCGAGCACCCGGCCGGCGTAGATCAACGACTGGTGAGGCATCAGGAGACCGCCCTCGGTCGGCTGCGCCTCTTCGATCGCGGCGACGAGGTGGGCCTCGATGCCTTCCCGCCAGCACACCAGCTCGGCCAGTTTCTCGCGCACCGCCTGCTGCTGGTCAAGCCCGGTTTGGCGCACATTGAACAGCGCCGCACCGATCAGCATGTCGGCGACGTAAAGGATGCGGAGGACGAACGGGTAGACGCTGTAGCGATGCAACATCCCACGGATGAACGTGGCTGCCCGTGTGTGCCGGTAGAACAGCACGTCCTCCCACGGGATCAGGACGTCGTCGAATACCAAGAGCGTGTCAACCTCATCGAACCGGCTGGCCAGGGGGTAGTCGGCGGCCGGTGCGCGGCGGGCGAATCCGCCGCGGCAGATGTGCTTGAGGCGTGGGTTGCTCATTTGGCAGATGAAGCCAAGCGCGTAGTCCGACAGGGCCGCGTCGCCCCAGTTGGCAATGGTCGGCTTGACAAAGGCATGGTGGGCGTAGGCGGCAGCGGTTTCGTACTTTGCCCCACGGACGACGATGCCGGCGTCGGTCTCCTTCACTACGTGCAGTAGCATGTCGGGGTCCTGGTCTTGGGGCCGCTTCGATCGATCGCCCTTCGGGTCGGTGTTGCCCGAGGCATGGAACAGGTCGCCATGCAGCACGCGCCCGATATGCCGCTCGATGTTGGCGGTGAAGCGCGGGTCTACGTCGTTCAGCACGTCCCGGCCATCCCTGAGCGCCCAGAGCGAGCCGATCGTCTCATCGCCGAGCCGGAAGACCACGCCGCCGATGTCGCGCAACACGGTATCGACCCAACGCCGCTTAGCGTACCAATCCGCCTTGGCGCGGGGCGGCTTCCAGGCGAACGAGCAACGCTCCCCGTCCTCGCTCTCGAAGGCCATGGCGGCGCGGGTCGCGGGCTCGTGCGCCAGGTCGTAGACGCGCGCGCGCACATCGACTATCGGCTTGAACGCGGGATGGGACGTGACGTCCCTGACCCGCTCGCCGTCGATCCAAACCTGACGCCCGTCGCGGAGCGACTCCCGATAGGCTTGGCCGGTCAACAGCATGCGTCACGCCCAATCGACAAACGGCGGCCAAGGTATACATTCCGCCCCCGACAAGCCAGGGGGTGACCATGGACGCGACCGCGATGACCTGCGGCGAAGCCCTGATGCGACTGTTGGCGGCCTACGGCGTCGACACGGTGTTCGGCATCCCCGGGGTCCATACGCTGGAACTATACAAAGGCATCGCCGCGGCTGGCATCCGCCATGTCGGCGTGCGCCACGAGCAGGGCGCCGGATTCATGGCGGACGGCTACGCCCGCATCTCCGGCCGGCCGGGGGTGTGCGTGCTGATCACCGGCCCCGGCGTCACCAACGCCGCGACCGCCATGGCCGAGGCCTACGCCGATTCCTCGCGCGTGCTCCTCATCTCCTCGGTCAACGCCACGGGCGACCTGGGCCTCGGGCGGGGCGAGCTGCACGAGCTTACCTCGCAGCAGGCGGTGACGGCACCGTTCACGGGGATGAGCGCCACCGCCCTTCGCCCCGACGAGGTACCCGAGCTGATCGCCCGCGCCTTCGCGCTGTTTGGGTCCGCGCGACCCCGCCCCGCCCACGTCGCCGTGCCGATCGACGTGCTGGCGCAGGCCGGCGTCAAGGACCTTCGCCCCCGCTGCCTCCCCTCGCCCCCCTCGCCGTCAACGAGCGACGTGGAACGTGCCGCGTCCTTGCTCGGGACCGCGAGGCGACCGGTCATGCTGGTGGGTGGCGGCGCGCAAGGCTGCCCCGACGCGGTCCGCCGGCTGGCCGAGCGCCTGGGCGCGCCCGTGGTGCAGACCCGCGCTTCGAAGGGCGTGCTGACCGACGACCACCCGCTGTCGCTCGGCGCCACCATCCGCCTGCCCGGCACCCGTCGCATCCTCGAATCCGCCGACGTGACCGTGGCGATCGCCACCGAGATCGCCTCGACCGACCACTGGCAGCCCCGCCTCGCGATGGGCGGCAAGCTCGTCCGCATCGATCTGGACCCCACGGCCCTGGTACGCGACTACCCCGCCGAGGCGGTGCTGCACGGCGACGCGGGCGTCACCATCGCAGCGCTCCTCGCGGCCCTCGGCTCCGGCCCGAACGAGGCGCGCGGGTTCACCGCCGGCGGCGAGTTGCAAAGGGCGCGCACCGAGAACCGGGCCGCCCTCACACCGAAGCAGCGGATGCATGCCAAGGTGCTGGACGTGATGCGCCGCGCCCTGCCCCGCGATGCCTTCATCGCCGCCGATTCGACCCAACTCGCGTATACCGGAAGCCAGGTCTTCCCCGCCCTCGCCGCCCGCGGCTGGCTCTACCCCGTGGGTTACGGAACCCTAGGCTTCGCCCTGCCGGCCGCCATTGGCGCGAAGCTCGCGGCCCCCACGCGCCCCGGCTGCGTCATCATCGGCGATGGCGGGCTCCTGTTCACCGTGCAGGAGTTGGCGACGGCCGTCGACCTGAAGATCGCGTTGCCGATCGTGCTGTGGAACAACGACGCCTACGGCCAGATCAAGGACGACATGGGCGCGAAGGGCTTCCCCCAGATCGGCGTTGACCTGCGAAACCCCGATTTCCTGATGCTGGCCCGTGCCTTCGGTTGCATGGCCGAGCGGCCGGAGAGCCTCGAAGCCATCGGCACCGCGATCGAGGCCGCGCTGCGCCGCGACGTGCCCACCCTGATCGAAGTCCGCGAGGATGCGAGTTTCCTAGGGTAGGGCTTTGAGCGACTCCATCGCCGCGACCAGGGCCTTGCGGATGCCAATCTCGGAAAAGGAATGGCCGGCGTCCGCGACCGGGACATAGTCGGCGTCCGGCCAGGCTTGGTGGAGGTCCCAGGCGTTGGACGGCAGGCAGTTGATCCTCCCCATGGATGATCGCGCCGGGCATGCCGCGCAGGCGATGGGCGTTCGCCAACAGGTCGTGCTCGCCCTTGAACCAGTGGTGGCCGAGATATGACGCCGAAACGCGACCGCCGGCGATGGTCTCCGCCTCCTGATCGAGATCCGACGGAGGCGGCGGGATGTCCGGGTCGGGATGGCGCGTGGCCCCGGAAAGCCCTGCGGAATCATTCCACGCGAGAATCATCGGCAGGTGGACCTCACGGCGAGGGTCGAGGACGCGGCGCACCAGCGCCTCCTCGGGGTTGCCGCGCTCCGCCTCGGGAATCGCCGCCATCAGCCGCGCTACGGCCTGGGGTCGGACCCAGCGCGCGTGTTTGAAGTACCAACCGTCGTCCAGCCCATTGCCAAGCGACACGCCGCGCACCACCAGTGCGAGACAGCGATCCGGATGAGCCTCGGCATAGGCGATCGCCAGCGTCGAGCCCCAGGAACCGCCGAACACGATCCAGCGCTCGATCCCGAGCATGGTTCGGAATATCTCCATGTCGGCGATCAGGTGCCGCGGCGTGTTCTGGCGCAGTTCGCCCAAGGGTGTCGAGCGCCAGGATCCGCGCTGGTCGAAGCCGATGAAGCGGTAGTGGTTGGGGTCAAACAATCGCCGGTTGTGCGGCGACCAGGGACTCCCGGGGCCGCCATGAAGGAAGATCACCGGCACTCCGTCGCGGCATCCGCTTTGCTCCAGGCGAACGGTGTGCAGGTCATCGACCGGGACCATGCGCACATCGAATGGCTCGATCGGCGGGTAAAGATCGGTGCGGGTCATGAAGGCCTCGGCGCCGTTGCGACGATTCAAACAGTCGGTGCCAGCACCGATACCATCTCGTAGAAGATCTGGGCGGCTAGGAGTCCGGTCAGGTCGCGAGAGGTGATCACTTCGATGCCGTGCTGCGCGTGGAAATTCAGCTCGCTGCTGGTGAAGATTTTGCGGATGCCAACCTGAATCAACTTGTCGGGATGGATCAGCCCCTCCTCCACCGCCCGACGGAACATGGTTCCTTGGTTCAGCTTTTGGCCGAAGCCCTCGTCGAAGGTGTCGGTGTGGGCGTCGAAGTGCACCACGGCCACCTTGCCGTGGCGCGCGTGGACTGCCTTCAGGATCGGATGGGTGACGAAGTGGTCGCCGCCGACCGCGATCGGCAGCATGCCCTGGTCCAGCACCCGCTTGGTCCCGAGCTCGATCGCCGTGAAGGCGTCGTCGAGCGACAGCGGCGAGATAACGATGTCGCCGCTGTCGACGATCCGGTGAATCTTGTAGGGGTTGTCCATCAGCTCGGGATTGAACTGGTTCAGCCGCTAGCAATAGTCGCGGATCGCCCGCGGGCCGAAGCGGCTGCCCGGCGTGCGAATCGTCCCTCCGTCGTAGGGCACGCCGAAGATGCCCACCGTCGGGTCCTTCACCGATGGCAGCAGCGGCGCCTTCAGGAACGTCAGGATGCCGACGAACCGCCGCACGTCCTCGAACAGGCTGAAACTGCCATCCAGGTAATTTCCCAGGGTGATCGGAGTCCCGCCTAGCGTCCCTTTCACTCATGCTCGCCTCCCTCTGCTCGTACCCTACATCCTGAACACGCCGAAGCGGGTCTCCGGGATCGGGGCCTGCAGCGCGGCGGCAAGCGAGAGCGCCAACACGATCCGCGTCTCGGCGGGGTCGATGATGCCGTCGTCCCACAGCCGCGCCGTGGCGAAGTACGGGTGTCCCTGGGTCTCGTACTGCTCGCGGATCGGTTGCTTGAAGGCCTCCTCCTCGGCCGCCGGCCACTTCTCGCCCCTGGCCTCCGCCCGGTCCCGGCGGATCTGCGCCAGCACGCTCGCCGCCTGCTCGCCGCCCATCACCGAGATGCGCGCGTTCGGCCACATCCACAGAAAGCGCGGCCCGTAGGCCCGGCCGCACATGGCGTAGTTGCCGGCGCCGAAACTTCCGCCGATCACCACGGTGATCTTCGGCACGGCGGCACAGGCAACCGCCATGACCAGCTTCGCGCCGTCCTTGGCAATGCCGCCGGCCTCGTAGCGACGCCCGACCATGAAGCCGGTGATATTCTGCAGGAACAGCAGAGGTACGCGCCGCTGGCAGGCGAGTTCGATGAAGTGCGCGCCCTTCTGCGCCGATTCCGAGAGCAGGATGCCGTTGTTGGCGATCACGCCCACCCGCATGCCGGCGATCTCGGCGAAACCGGTCACCAAGGTCGAGCCGTATAGGGGCTTGAACTCGTTGAATGCACTGCCGTCGACGATCCGGCCGATCACCTCGCGCACGTCGTAAGGCTGGCGCACGTCGCTGGGAATCACCCCATACAGCTCGCGCGGGTCGAGCATGGGCTCCGCCCCGCTTGCCGCCATCGCGGTCGGGGGACTCAGGTGCTCGACCGCGCGGCGCACCAGGGCAAGGGCATGGGCATCGTCAAGCGCCAGATGGTCTGCCACCCCCGAGGTCCGGGTGTGCACGTCGGCACCGCCCAGATCCTCGGCCGTCACCACCTCGCCGGTCGCGGCCTTCACCAGGGGCGGCCCGCCCAGGAAGATCGTGCCCTGGCCCTGGACGATGATCGCCTCGTCCGACATCGCCGGCACGTAGGCGCCGCCCGCCGTGCAGCTTCCCATCACGGCGGCGATCTGGGCGATGCCTGCCGCCGACATGGTCGCCTGGTTGTAGAAGATGCGGCCGAAGTGATCGCGGTCGGGAAAGACCTCGTCCTGGTTCGGCAGATTGGCGCCCCCCGAATCCACCAGGTAGATGCACGGCAGCCGGTTGGCCGCGGCGATCTCCTGGGCCCTGAGGTGCTTCTTCACCGTCACGGGATAGTAGGTCCCGCCCTTCACGGTGGCGTCGTTGGCGACTATCACGCACAGCCGGCCACTCACCCGGCCCACCCCGGTGATGATCCCCGCGGCCGGCACCTCGCCGCCGTACAGTCCGTTCGCGGCGAGCTGCGACAGCTCGAGGAACGGCGTGCCGGGATCGAGCAGCCGGTCGACTCGTTCACGGGGCAGCAGCTTGCCCCGCCCGACGTGCCGCGCGCGCGAGTCGGAATCGCCACCGAGCGCCACCGCCGCGACCTTAGCCCGCAAATCCTCGACCAGCCCCCCCATGCGGCTGGCGTTGGCTCGGAACGCATCCGAGCGAGGATCGAGCACAGTGGTCAGCACGGGCATGGCGGTTCCCCTCGTCGAAGGGCTGATCCTACCGGATTGGTGAGCGGGGGCGAATCCGCTCTACACTCCAGCATCCAAGCCGGTGGAGATTCCACGCATGAACCTCAACGACCTTCTTACGGATGTCGGGATAGACCCATCCGGTGTCTTGGTCATGCGACACAGGCCAGGGGAGCGAGAATTTCAAAGAGCCTTGCCATGGCTCGCCGCAGGCAAGCCGGACCTTTACAACGCCTATCAACAGACACAGGGTCCAAAAGGCGAAGACGCAGTGAAACGAGCTAAGTATGTTGCCTCCTTCATTGGTCACCAACCCGGCAAGGCGTTGTTCGTCGGCATCTACTTGAACATCGGGAACTGTAAGAGCCGCTCCGAAAAGATGTTGAGTCTGGGGAGTCGGTTGTGACTCTATGGGTGGCAACCTTGTTGAGGAGGTTGCTTGATGTGGACGCCCGAACATCGTGCCGTGGCGGATCGTCGCGGTCTGCGTTATCCCAGCGATTTG
>SHVY01000069.1 GCA_009694045.1 Alphaproteobacteria bacterium
AGCCAGCCGGTACCACTTCACAGCCTCGGCGTAATCCTGCGGAACACCCTGGCCGTTGTCGTACATGAAGCCGAGGAATTTTTGGGCTTGGGCAAAGCCCTGCTCCGCGGCCAGCCGGTACCACTTCACCGCCTCGGCGTAATCCTGCGGAACGCCCCGGCCGCTCTCGTACATGAGGCCGAGGTTGTTTTGGGCGACGGCGTAGCCCTGCTCGGCAAACGGCCGAATTAGTTTCAATGCGGTCGCGTAATCGCCCTGGTAATACGCCGCCTGTGCATCATCGAGGTCATCAGCGAGCGCGCCACCGTGCGATCCCAGCATCAGGGCAAAGGCCAGCACGGCAAAGCGCAGCGCCCTCTTCAAACCAAATTGCCTTGGCCAGACCCGAATGTGCCACCTGCTCACCATTGTCTCCCTTGGGAAATATGCAAAAGTCCATCGCATGCAATCGATGCGCGGGATGGCGGCGCTTTCCTCGGCGTACCGATCGCATGATACCCCGACCGGCCAAAGGCAACAGTTCGTAGAACCCATGGGGATATGATGACCGCAACAGTTCTGACCGAGCGCTTCGACCGCGCGCTCCTCTACGCGACCCACATCCACGGCGGCCAGGTGCGCAAGGGCACGACGACGCCATACGTGGCCCATCTGCTGGCCGTCGCAGCGACGGTCCTCGAATACGGCGGCGATGAGGACGTGGCGATCGCGGCACTCCTCCACGACAGCGCCGAGGACCAGGGCGGCAAGGCCCGGCTCGAGGACGTGCGCAACCGGTTCGGCGAGCGGGTGGCACACATCGTCGAGGCATGCTCCGACAGCCTCGCCAACACGGCGGCCGGGGAACGCAAGGCACACTGGCAGGAACGGAAGGAGAGCTACATCGCCCATCTTAAGGAAGCCGACAGGGACATCTTGAGCGTCTCACTCGCCGACAAGATCCACAACGCACGGGCGATCCTCCGGGACCTCCGGAAGCCGGAGGTCGGAGAGAATATCTGGTCGCGCTTTAGCCAGCCGAAGGAGCGGACCCTTTGGTACTACGGGACCCTGGCGGACACATTTCGCGAGGTGTTGCCGGGCCAGCTGGCCGACGAACTTCGCGAGATCGTCGACGTGCTGCGAAGCTGATCCAGGGCAATGCTTGCCTGGGTCAAGCCGTCGGTCAGGTAGGCCCCGCGCGTTCCGGCCCCTCGTCGAACAGCCGGCCTTGGTCGGTCGCCTGGAACATGCCGAGCTCGGTGGTCCCCTCTTGCTCGGCCGTGCTCCGCATGGGGGCCTTGGCTCGCAGCTTGAGCAAAGCCTGATACCGCTCGCGGTTGGCGCGCTCCTGGGCCTCGCGGTTCGCCCGGTCGGTCTCGTCGAGAGGGATCGTGAGCTCGCGGCCCCGGAGGGTCGGCGGGAGCTGAGAGGCTAGGGTTTCCTGCGGTGCCGGGCCACCGCTGCGCCCCACCCGATTTTGTCCGCCCTCATGTCCGCCCAATCCTGGGGCGTAAAGAGCGCCGCTTCCTCGGTTGTTAGGGCCGCGGCCTTCCTCTCCCTCGCCTCGTGCCATTCCCAGTCGAACGGCGGGCCGTCCGGCACGGTGAGGCGCTCGGCTGGCGTTTGCTGCGCTGGAGACGATTGCGGGGTCTTGCCCCCTGGGAACGTCGTTGCTGGCATGGACGTAGAAGCTACCATAACCCATGTCCTGCGCGTGCTGAAAAGCGTCGTTCGGCCTGTCGCCGACGGCAAGCAGGTAATCCATCGAGATCACCCGGCCCGTCGAGAGATACCGCTTCACCGCCCGCTCGATGTATTTCTCGGGCGCCAGCTCGACGAGGACGATCGTGGTTTCGTAGCCGGCGGCTTCGAGCAGCGAAATGAGCCTGTCTCCCTCGCCGAAAGTCGAGGACAACTGCTATCCTGGAGAAGAGGAAAACATGACCAACCCGAACCCCAGCCCCGCGACACGCTTTCGACCTGGACGATCTGGCAACCCACGAGGCCGAATTGCTGGCGCCCGGGACCGCCTAGGCCGGAAGTTCATCACCGCCCTCGCATCGGACTTCGAGCAGTATGGTGGCGCCGCCATCGAGCAACTACGCGAAGATGATCCCGGGGCCTACGTTCGCATCGTCGCGTCGTTGCTGCCGAAGGACCTGACCGTCCGTGCCGAGGTGAGCGGGCCTTCGACGGAGACGCACTGGAACCTCGACGGGCTCCTCAAGGCCCGTGATCGCATCCGCGCCCAACTCGACAAAGAACGGCAGGAGCACTGGGACGTTGAGCACACAGGCACCCCCATCCTGTCGGCCCTCTCTGAGTGACTTAGAGCTGTGCGGGCAAAGCCGGAAATGATACCGGCGCCTCCTTTGAACCGGGCTTCAAGCTCGACGATTTTGCGTGCCGTGCTACCTATGTGCTACCTAGACAAAAACCGGGGTTCCGCTGAAATCTTCTAACCTATTGAAAATAATGGTGCCCAGGGGCGGATTTGAACCACCGACACGCGGATTTTCAGTCCGCTGCTCTACCAACTGAGCTACCTGGGCGCGCGCACGTGAGCGCGGTGATCCATAGACGATGAGGCCAGGGCTGTCCAGCGTTGGCGGGCGGCTGGGGAGGCTAAGCGTTTTCCTCGCCATTTCCGCCGTCCGCCTGGGGCTCCGGCGCGGCGGCGCCGGGGATAGCGTAGCCTTCCCGGAACCAGCGGTTGAGGTCGACCATTCGGCAGCGGTCGGAGCAGAACGGCCGATTTCGCGCATCGCTCGGCTTGCCGCAGATCGGGCAGCGCGACGGCCTCGGCATCCGCCTGATCGGCACCGCCGCGTCGCTCATGCCACGTTCCTCGCCACGTCGATATGGTCGCGCGACCCGGCGGTCGTGGCGCGGATCGTCACGCGTCCGCCCGCCAACCCCTCAAGCGCGGCGAGACCGCCCCGCTGCGGATCGGCCAGGGCCCGCGCCACCTCGGCCGCGCAGATGACCGTCATTCCACCGGGGCGGACCGCCTCCCGGGCGATGCGTCGCGCCACGTCGTCGGCCAAGGCGGCGGCACTCACCCACCATCCGCCGGCGCCATGGGGACAGGGTTCCAACATCGCCGCCGGCAAGGCCACGCCTCCCCGGCGCCGGGCAATCTCGGCGAGGCCCAGCGGCGACAGTCCGTGACAGGCCTGGACACGGCGGTCGCGGGCAAAGCCCCTGCGGAGCTCGGCCATCACCTGCTTCCTCGGGTTGTCCCCATCGAGTCCGATGAAATCCACGACGATCAGACCGGCCGTTCCGCGCAGCCGGATCTCGGCCGGAATCGCCCGAGCCGCGGCCAGGTTGCAGTCCAGGGCCGTACGGCGGCTTGCCCGGGCGCTGTCCACATCGATCGCGGTCAGCGCGGGCCCGGGGGCGAACGCAAGCTCCACGCCACCTTCGAGGGCAATCCGTGGCGCGACGGCCCGTTCGATCGCCGCCTCGACTCCCATGGCTTCGAACAGGCCATGGCCTTCGCGCGCCACATTCCAAGCGATGGCGTGGGTCCAGGGCGCGGGCGCGGTAATCTCGCGACACCAGGCGAGCACGCCGCCGGAGGAGACCGCCACGCGAGCAACGTCGGCGTGATCGCGCAGGGCGCGCACGACCCCGGGCGGCGCAGGCCACAGCCGCCCCAGGTTCGTCGCGGTACGCACCGCGGCCCGCAGGGCCTCCGCCTCGAGCGCGAGAGCCCGCACCTCGTCCGCCACGGCCGCGTCCGATTGGGTGGCCGCGGCGGTACGAAGGGTCAGGCCACCGGCGACCGACAGCCCCTCGGCGACGGCCAGAAGCCGCGCGCGTCGGTCCTGCGCCGCGATCCGACGCGAAACCTCACGGCCTTCCCCGAACGGCTCCAGCACCGCCGCGCGGCCGGGCAGGGCGACCCGCCGGGTTAGGCGCGGCCCCTTGCCGCCCTGCGCCTCGACGATCACCTGCGCCACGACGCGCTCGCCGTCATGCAGGGTCGGATCGCGCAGGAACGCCGCTTCGTCGCCACCGAGGGTGACGAACACTCCGCCCATGGCGTCGGCGCGTCCCGTCACGCGGCACAGGTAGACGTCGCCGCAGCGTGGCAGCGGATCGTTCGGCTGCTCGCTCCAGACCTCGATCGTCCGTCCGCCGGCCAACAGCGCGATCCGCGTTTGGCGCGGCGTGCGGTCGATCAGCAAGGTATCGATCATGCCCCGCGGGGAACGATGCCTGCCCCCTGAAGCAGGCGTGCGGTTTCGCACAACGGCAATCCGACGACCCCGCTGGGGCTACCGTTGACGTGGCTGACGAAGAGCTGGATACGGCCGCGCAGGTCGTAGCCGCCTGCCTTGTCGCGCCACTCGCCCGTTGCCAAGTACGCGTCGAGCGCGCGCAAATCCAGGCGGCGAAAGCGGACTCGGGTCAGAACCAGCCGGGTCCGGGCCCGCCCGATCCGATCGATCACGCAGATGCCGCTATGGACCCCATGCTGCCGCCCCGAAAGCAAGGCCAGGCAGCGACGCGCCTCGGTCTCGTCCTCCGGCTTCGGCAGGATACGTCGGCCGCAAGCGACGACCGTGTCGGCGGCCAGGATCACGAACCCCGCGTGCCGCGCGGCGACTTGTCGTGCCTTCGCCTGGGCCAGGCGCTTGGCAAGGACGCCGGGCGTTTCGCCGGGCCGCGGGGTCTCGTCGATCTCCGGCGGGTCGATCAGGTCCGGAACGATGCCGATCTGCGCGAGGAGCGCCGAGCGGCGCGGGCTGGCGGACGCAAGGACAAGCCGGGCCGGAGTTTCCGGCATCACGGCGCCTATTTGAAGCGGAAGGTGATGCGGCCCTTGGTGAGATCGTAGGGCGTCATTTCGACCGTGACTTTGTCGCCCGCGAGAACCCGGATGCGATTCTTGCGCATCTTTCCGGATGTGTGGGCGAGAACTTCGTGGCCATTGTCGAGGCGGACACGAAACATGGCATTCGGCAGCAGTTCGGTGACCGTGCCGTCCATTTCGATCATGTCGTCTTTTGGCATCGAGACTCCTGGTGAACGCGGGCAGCGTGGGAGAACATGGCCAGCCGCCGGGCCACGGTCAAGCGACTCATCGGTCGCAGGGTCACGTCGTTGGTGGCGTTTCGCCGAATCGGGCCTCGATTCGACGCCACAGGCCATCGCGCACCTGGCGGTAGGCATTCAGCCGCATGTCCCGGCTGCCCTCGACGACCGAGGGGTCGAGGGTCGCCCAATACTCCACGTCGCACGCCATGTGTCGGGTTAGCTCGATCGCCCGGTGCTGAGCGTCCGGAGCCAACGAGATCACCAGATCGTAGCTCAGATCCTCAAGGTCGTCGAAAGTCTTGGGACGGTGCCGAGCGAGGTCGATGCCGATCTCCTCCATCGCCGCGACGACGAAGGGGTCCGGCTCGCCGCGCCGTGTTCCGGCGGAATCCACGTAGATCCGATGGCCGAACAGGTGCTTCATGATGGCTTCCGCGATGGGCGAGCGGACCACGTTCATGGTGCAGGCGAAGAGAACGCTCCGGGGCGCGCCGACCATGCCTTCAGCCGCGGATGTGCAGCACGCAAATCAGGGTGAACAGCCGGCGCGCCGTCTCCAGGTCGATCTCGACCTTGCCCGCCAAGCGTTCGCGCAGCACCTCGGACCCCTCGTTGTGCAGGCCCCGCCGGCCCATGTCGATCGCTTCGATCTGCGAGGGCGAGGCGCGCTTGATCGCCTCGAAATAGCTTTCGCAGATCGTGAAGTAGTCCTTGATCAGGGTTCGAAACGGCGACATCGGCAGGATCACCGGTTCAATCGGCTGCGCGGCTGCGTCGCTCACCTCGATCACCAGGGAGCGGCCATCGCGCAGGCCGAGATGGACGTCAAACGGCCCCTTGGCCCCGCCCTGGGGCACGAACCGGTTCGCCTCCAGAAGGTCGAAGATCGCGACCGCCCGCTCGTGCTCGATCTCGGCGCTGCGGCGGATGACCAGGCGCTCGTCCAGGGTGATCCGGCCGATGCGCTGATCGTCGCGGGGTGGACTGTCCATCAGTCTTCCAAATCCGCGCTGTGCCGCGGGCGCAGGGTGGTCATCCAAGGCTCGCCCACGTCCTCGATCCGGCCGTCGATCGCGTCGACCTCGAGGCGGACACCGCCGCCGCCGGCGAACACCAGATCGATGGTCCGTCCATCCTCGCTTCCCAACAAGGCCAGCAGTTCGAGGGGTCGTCCCTTCGCCTTCGGGTCAAGGCCCCGGCTCCGCACGCTGCGTACGCCAACGAACGCAAGCGTGCATGCCGTCTGACGCAGGGGCCCCACCCGCGGGCGCGGGCGCTCTTCGTGCATGAAGCGCACGAGCGGCCCGCTGAACCGCCCAGTGCGGCGCACCAACGTGAACTTGCCGAGTTCGATCAGCGCGTCCTGCAAGAGCGCCGACAGGGTGGCCAGGTCTTCGGCGTCGACAGCCTTGAGCCTGAGGGGCGCCTGAGACATTACGCGGCCTCGCGAACGATCACGGCGCCACAGCCGGTCAGTTTCTCGACCAGGCGTTCATAGCCGCGGTCCAGATGGTAGACCCGGTTGACCGTGGTCTCGCCCTCGGCCACCAGGCCCGCGACGATCAGGCTTGCCGAGGCGCGGAGGTCGGTTGCCATGACCGGCGCCCCGGTCAACCGCTCGACCCCGCGGACCGTGGCGGTCGACCCATGAACCACGATGTCGGCACCCATGCGTGCCAGTTCCGGTACGTGCATGTAGCGGTTCTCGAAGATGGTTTCGGTAATGACGGAGGCGCCCTTCGCCGTGGCCAGGAGCGCCATCATCTGGGCCTGGAGGTCGGTGGGGAACCCCGGGTAGGGCAGGGTCGTCACATCGATGCCCTCGAGCGGTCCATTGCGCCGCATCACCCGCATGCCGCCCGCCACGGCGCGAATCTCGACACCCGCCTCGATCAACTTGTCGGCGACCGTCTCGAGGTTCTCGGGGCGGCAGCCGATCAGGGTGACGTCGCCACCGGTTGCCGCCGCGGCCATGGCGTAGGTCCCGGCCTCGATACGGTCGGGGATCACGCGGTGGCCGGCCCCGTGCAGTCGTGCCACCCCGGCGATGCGCAGGGTATCGCTGCCGATTCCCTCGATCTTCGCCCCCATGGCCACCAGGCAATGCGCCAGGTCGCCGATCTCCGGCTCGCGGGCGGCGTTGACCAGCACGGTCTCGCCCGCGGCCAAAGTGGCCGCCATCAACAGATTTTCGGTGGCGCCGACCGAAACCATCGGAAATCGAATGTGGGCCCCACGCAGGCCGGACTTGGCGACAGCCGTGACATAGCCCTCGCTGAGATCGATATCGGCGCCGAGCAGCTCGAGCCCTTTCAGGTGCAGATCGATGGGTCGCGTGCCGATGGCACAACCGCCCGGCAACGATATCTTGGCGCGACCGCAGCGGGCGAGGATCGGCCCCAGCACCAGCACCGAGGCGCGCATCTTCCGCACCAGATCGTAGGGGGCCGTGGTGTTCGAGATGGTCGGGGCGTGAAGTCGCAGGCGCCCCCCATCGCCGCGATCGACGGTCGCCCCGTGCTGCCGGAGCAGTGCGGCAAGCGACGCGATGTCGGCGAGCATCGGCACGTTGTCGAGTGTCAACGGCTCGTCGGACAGGAGACAGGCCGCCATCAGGGGAAGCGCCGCGTTCTTGGCGCCGCCAACATACAAACTGCCCAGAAGCGGGGTTCCGCCACGAATGCGAAGTCGGTCCATGCGGCCCGCCTCAAGTGTCTTCGTCGGAGACCTGGGTCCCCGCCGGCGGCTCGCTGGCCGCCCGGCCACGCAACTGTTCCTTGCGCCGCCGCAGATTGGCGCGCAGGGCCTCCTCGAGCCGCTCGCGACGGGCCTCGGTGGCGGTTCGTGTGCCGCCCTTTATCTCTTGGTTGGTCATGAAACTCCTGATTGTCCTTGGTTCCGGCCCAAGGCTTGCGTGTTTCGTCTGGCGTATGGCATCGTGCCCGACAATTTAGGCGCTGCGGTAGCTCAGGGGTAGAGCACATCCTTGGTAAGGATGGGGTCGGAGGTTCGATTCCTCTCCGCAGCACCAGGCCTCGATCCGCAAGACAGGTCGACCCGTGCCCCAAGGCCGCGCCGTGAGCATCGAACCGAAGGCGCCCGCCACGCTGCTGGGCGTCGGCATCGCCGAGGAGGATGTGGCCGAGATCGCGGCCCTGCCCCGGTCACGGGACTATCGGGTGGTGACGGTGGGCACCTACGAAGAGGCGTCCGAGCCCGAGCAGTGCCGCCCCAAGGCTTACATCGCCAAGGCGATTCGGGCCGCCCGGCGCACCAGCGCAACCGGGGTTTTCGGCACCGAGGACTACCCGCCAAGCCTTCTGGTGCCGACGATCGCGTCTTCGTTGGCCCTGCCGACGGCGCCCCTTGTGGCAATCGCCCACTGCGAACACAAGGCGTGGAGCCGATACCTGCAGAAGGCGTTGGTTCCCCGTTCGGTGCCACGCTTCGCGTTCGTCGATCCGCGCGACCCGAAGGCCGGGGAATCGCCGCCGCTGCCATACCCCTTCTGGCTCAAGCCGGTAAAATCGTCGTTGTCGGTGCTCGGCTTTCGCATCGGCGGGCCGGAGGAGTGCCGCCGGGCGCTTGCCCAGATGCGGGTGCGACTTCCGAAATTCGTCGGACCGTTCAACACGTTGGTCGAAGGGTTGGCGGCCGCCGATCACCTGGCCCACATCGACGGATTCTGGGCGGTCGCCGAGGAACTCCTCGCCGGCTGGCAGTGCACCCTCGAAGGCTATGTCTTCGGCGGCGAGGTCACGGTTCTGGGCATTGTCGATTCGGTCCGCTTTCCGAACGGCGTCAGCTTCAAGCGATTTCAATACCCGTCGCGGCTGCCGCGCCAGGTGCAACAGTTCATGGCCGACGCGGCGCGGCGCCTGATGCCGGGACTGGGTTTCGACCACGGCATGTTCAACATCGAGTTCTTCTGGGACCCGCGCCGTACCGCGCCGAAGATCATCGAGGTGAACAGCCGGTTCTCGCCGCAGTTCGCGGACCTGTTCGAGAAGGTGGATGGGTTCAACACCTACGGCCTCGTGCTCGATCTGGCGCTTGGCCGCCGGCCGGATCACGCGCGACGCGCCGGCCGCCACCGCACCGCGGGAAGTTTCGTCCTGCGGCATTTCGAGGACCGGACGGTGACCCGGATCCCGTCCGCGGGTGACATCGCCCGGGTCCGCGACTTCGACGACGACGCGCGGGTCAAGGTACGCGCCACCCACGGCCAGGCACTGTCGACCTGGCCCCAGGACAGCTACAGCTTCCGGTATGGCCTGATCCACGTCGGCGGCCGCCATCTCGCCGACATGCGGACGAAGGCCGCGCGGATCGCCGCCCTGCTGGATTACCGATTCGCGCCCACCCCGGGGCGTCGCCGACGCTATGATGCGCACGGCGACAAGGGGTGATCATGACGCGCAGCGGATCCCGATACTGGCCCGTGCTGGTCGCGGCCCTGACCGTGCCGTTGGCCGCGACATGGGGCGCCGAGGGCGACGTACTGGTCATCATCAAGGACCGGGTGAACCTTCGATCCGAACCCAACACCGAGGCGGCGATCGTCGAGAAGATAGTCTTGGCGCAGAAGTTGACCGAGGTCGCGCGCACCGCCGAATGGGTGCAGGTCCGCCTGATCGGAAGCGGCGGCGCCGAGGGCTGGGTCCATGCGTCCCTGGTCGGCCCCGACGCCCCGGCGATCGACGCCGAGGCCGTCGCCGCGCCCGAGCCCATGGCCGACCTCGAATCGTTCAAGCTTGCCGTCACCCAACTCAACGCCGCGGCGAAGGCCCAGGGCTATGACCTCTATGGCGCGGTCACCGCCCTGGGCAAGGGACTCGTCCAGGTTGTGGTAACCGACCGATGGATCGAGTCACCCGAGAGCTTTCGCAAGGGAAATCTCGAGGCTCTGTTCGCCATCTGGGACGGCATGGACGGTGGTGCTGCCGATCCGATCGTACGGCTGGTCGATGGCGCCGGTGAAATCGTCATGGAGCGCGCGTCCGCGCCCGCCGCGGCGGATGCGAGCGCAGAACCGTGAGCCTCGGAACCCGGTGACCTCGCCCGAAAGAAGGATCGCCGGGTAGCGGGTTCCGGATTCGGGCGCGACCCAGATCAACCCATCGCCGTCCATGAAGCCCTGGTAGCAGGGCCACGCGCCGTCCCGCCATTGCGAGCAGTAGTCGCCGGACCCATCGACCCGCCACAGGCCGCGATCCGGTTGCCGATCCGCGGTCCTGTAGACCGTGGGTCCGGCCCGGCTCCGTCCCGAACGCAATGGGTGATCCGCGACACCCCATCCATCGACAACCGTCCTGGATTGGGTGTCGACGCCCTTGCCATGGCGCACGCGGGGGGATGCACCTTGCATCGCGCCGCGTGCCGAGCGTATGGTCGGCTATCTCGCGGGGTGCCCTGACTGGGGCTGAGAGGCGCAAGCCAACCCGAGGAACCTGATCCGGTTCGTACCGGCGGAGGGACGGAGAGCCATCGACCGCTTTCATCCCTCCATCCATGTTGGAGGTGACGTTGAAGCGGCTGTTCCTCGCCTTCGCATTCCTGACCGGTGGACCCGCTTGGGGTTCGGAACCTGCCACGCTGACGGTGCTCACCTACGGTTCGTTCGCGAGCGAATGGGGGCCGGGCGCCGCGATCGCCAAGGCATTCGAGACGGACTGCGCCTGCGCGCTCGCCTGGGTCACGGTCGACGACGCCGGCGCCATGCTGGCGCGGCTCAAGATGGAGGGTGCCAGCTCCGAGATCGACGTAGTCCTCGGGCTGGACACGAGTCTGATGGCTGAAGCCCGGGCGACAGGCCTGTTCGCACCCCACGATCTGACGCTCCCGCCGCTGACGCTCCCCATCGCCTGGGACGATGCGACGTTCGTCCCCTTCGATTTCGGCTACTTCGCCGTGATCTACGATGCCGAGGCCTTGGCCACCCCGCCGACCAGCCTGCGCGATCTGGTCGAAGGAAATCCCGACCAGAAGATCGTCATCCAGGACCCCCGCACCAGCACCCCCGGGCTTGGTCTGCTGCTGTGGGTGCGGAGTGTGTATGGCGCGGGTGCCGCCGAAGCATGGCGGCGGTTGCGCGGACGGGTGCTGACCGTCACCCAGGGTTGGAGCGAGGCCTACGGGCTGTTCCTGGCCGGCGAGGCGCCCATGGTTCTGAGCTATACCACGTCGCCTGCCTACCACCGGATCATCGAGGGCACGGATCGTTATCGCACGGCACCGTTCGCGGAGGGCCACTACCTTCAGGTCGAGATTGCCGGCATGCTCGCGAGTTCGGACGTGCCGGAGCTCGCGGCGGCTTTCCTTGCCTTCGTTCCCTCGACCGCGTTTCAGCAGACCATCCCCACCGGCAATTGGATGTATCCGGTGATCGACCTGGGGCCGGCGCTGCCGCCCGACTTCGCCGCTCTGCCGACGCCGGCCGCGGCGCTGTTGCATGCCCCGGACGAGGTCGCGGCCAATCGCGAGGCGTGGATCGCCGAGTGGCTCGCGGCCATGAGCGAATGAGCCGGTTGCCGCCGCTCGTCCCCGGCTTCGTCGCCGCGGGGCTGGTGGTCGGTATCATCGGCGCGAGCCTCGGCGCGCTGTTCGTGGTCGGATCGGGTGCCGACGGTTCGATCCTCGGTGATCCTTACGTCCGCCGCATCGTCGTGTTCACCCTGTGGCAGGCCGGACTTTCCGCGGTTCTGGCGGTCGGCCTCGCGATCCCCGTCGCCCGCGCCCTCGCCCGCCGGCGATTTCCCGGCCGTACCGCGCTCTTGCACCTGTTCGGCCTGCCCCTCGTCCTGCCGGTCATCGTCGCGGTCTTCGGGATCGTCCTGGTGTTCGGCGGCCATGGCTGGATCAACCAGGCCCTCGACCGGCTCAGTCTGGGTCCCTTGGGCTCGCTCTACGGGTTGCAGGGCATTCTGCTCGCGCATGTCTTCTTCAACCTGCCGCTGGCCGTGCGGGCGCTGCTTCTGGCGCTGGCCACGGTCCCGGGCGAATCCTGGCGCCTCGCGGCCCAGCTCGGGATGGCGCCGGCCCAGGTCTTCCGGTTCGTCGAATGGCCCGTGTTGCGCCAGGCCCTGCCCGGCATCGCGACCCTGGTGTTCTTCCTCTGCTTCACCAGCTTTGCCGCGGTGCTGACCCTGGGCGGCGGCCCCGCCGCGACGGTCTTGGAGGTCGCGATCTACCAGGCGCTGCGGCTGGACTTCGACCTCGGCCGGGCCGGGTCGCTGGCGATCGCCCAGCTCGCGATCTGCGGGTTGGTCGCCGCCGGGTTGCTGGGGCTTGGTCGGTCCGTGGCCGTCACCCCCGAACTCGGCCGGGCGACCGCTCGCCCCGACGTACGCCGCGGCGTGGGGGCCCTCGGCGACGGCCTGGCCATCGCCATCGCCGCCGCCCTCGTCGCGCTGCCGCTCGCCGCCCTCGTCGCCAGGGGACTGACTGGCCCCCTATCGACCGTTCTGCGCGACCCCGCGATCTGGTCCGCGGCCGGTCGCAGCCTTGCCGTGGGCGTCAGTGCCGCCGCGCTCGCCCTCGCCGTCGCCTGCGGACTGGCCGTCGCCACGCGCGAACTGCGCCTCACGTACCGTGTCCGCCACCTCGCCACCGCGCCGGATATGGTCGCGGCACTGCCGCTCGCGACCTCGGTGCTGGCATTGGGAGCCGGACTCTTCGCCCTTCTGCACCGGGTCGTCGCCGTGTTCGACGTCGCCCTGATCCTGGTCGCCGGCATCAACGCGTTGTTCGTCCTGCCCTACGCGATGCGCCTGATCGCGCCCCGCATGCTGCATGTGGCGGAGGCCTACGGACCCCTGTGCGCGAGCCTTGGGATCTCCGGCTGGAACCGCCTGCGGCTCGTGGAGTGGCCGTCCTTACGTGCCCCCGTCGGTCTCGCGCTCGCCCTCGGCGCGGCCCTCGCCGCCGGCGACCTCGGCGCCGTCGCCTTGTTCGGCACCCAGGACACGGCGACCTTGCCGCTGCTTCTGTACCAGCGCATGGCAAGCTACCGGATGGAAGAAGCGGCGGTGATCGCGCTTCTCCTCATGGCGATCGCCGGCGCGCTGTTCATCGTCCTCGAACGGGGAATTGGCGGCCGTGAGCACCCTTGATCTCCAGGCGGTCGGCTTCCGCTACGAGGACATGACCATGACGTTCACCTTGCGCGTGCCGGCAGGCGGCATCACCGCCCTGATCGGGCCGAGCGGTGCCGGCAAGACCACGCTCCTGAACCTGATCGCCGGCTTCGAGCGGCCGGTGTCGGGACGGGTCCTGATCGACGGGGTCGACATGGCCGGTCGCGCACCCGCCGATCGGCCCGTGACCATGCTGTTCCAGGAGCACAACCTGTTCCCGCACCTGACCGCCGCGGACAACGTCGGTCTGGGAATCCACCCAGGATTGCGCCTGGCCGCGCCCGAGCGGGCGCGCGTCGACGAAGCGCTCGACGAGATCGGCCTGGCGGGCCTTGGCCGCCGGCTTCCCGGCCAGCTCTCCGGTGGCGAGCGCCAGCGAGTCGCTCTCGCCCGCAGCCTCGTCCGCCGCCGACCCATTCTGCTTCTGGACGAGCCGTTTGCGGCGCTCGGGCCCGGCCTGCGGCGTGACATGCTGGCCCTGGTCGATCGCCTGCGCCGGGCCCAGGGACTCACGGTCCTGATGGTCAGCCACGACCCCGGCGATGCTCGGCGGATCGCCGAGCGCACCGCCTTCGTCCATTCCGGACACATTCTGGCCGAAGGACCGACCGCCGACGTGCTCGGTCCCGGCGCTACCCCCGAGGTGGCGGACTACCTCGGCGAGCATGTCTAGACCAGCGGTGGCGTGTAGATGATGAGGGCCTTCCATCCGTTCGGCCCGGCCGCCCAATCGAAGGGATGACCGGCTGGGATGACGACACCCTCCTCGAGGCCGAGCACGCGCGGGCCATCGCCGGTGTCCACCGTCATGCTGCCTTCGAGGATGAAGATGATCTCGTCGCGACCCTCGACCACGGACGCCTTGCCCGACAACCCGGCCGCACCTTGCGAGATGTGCAACCCCAGGCGCTCGTAGCCCGTGGCACCCTGGGTCACCATGCGATGGCTCACCCCGCCCCCGTCGTAGATCGGCACCTTCGGTGCGCTCGCGCGGTCGAACCAGATCGGTTGCATCCCTACTCCATCGGCGGGTGGTAGGCGATGGCGATGCGCCAGCCCTTGGGCCCGGCCCGCCAGTCGTAGGGGCAATTCCGCGGAATCGACACGCCCTGCCCGGGTGCCAACTCGCGGCCCGCGACGACGATGCTGCCGTCCAGGACCAGGATCACTACGTCGCGGTCGGCGTGGCCCGGCTCGTGGCCCGAGACCCCCGGCTGCGCCACGGTGACGTGCAGGCCCAGGAATTCGGCACCCTGATCGCGATTCGTCACCAGCCGGTGGCTCACGACCCGGCCGTCGTAGATCGGCACGGCGCGTGCCTTGGCGATGTCGAAGAAAGCGGGAGTCGTCATGGCCGCCCCCCGAACAACAGACGCATGGCGACCTTCTCCGGCTCGGCCATCAGGCCGCTGGCGAGGGCCTCATTGGGACCGCGAAACGTCATCTCGACCTCCTCGTGCGGCGGCACCAAGGGCTCGCCGTCGGCCTCGATGCGGAAGAAGATCGGCGTGTAGGGCCGCCCCGTCCACGGGCTGATCAAGGTGCCGGGGTCGTGCAGCAGCGCCCCCACCGTGACCGCGAGCCCGCATTCCTCCTGGAACTCACGCATGATCGCCGCTTCCGCCGATTCATCGTCCTTGACGCCGCCGCCGGGAAACTTCCAGCAGAACACCTTGCCCACGTACTCC